>JASHQI010000235.1 GCA_030037645.1 Xanthobacteraceae bacterium | reverse complement strand
CGCGCGAACCTCCTCGCGCGTCCAGTCATGACGCGGTCCAGCGAGCTTGGGCGAGTGCATTGAGTTCTCGACGGCAACGGACATAATGCGACTGTAACCCGGACGAAGCGTCAATGAAATCCAGGACGTGGCGCACGCAGACATGAGATCGCTTCGCTTTATGTGGATCGCTGGATGGATGGCCGGTGCGCTCGCGGTCACGGGCGGTGCAGCGGCCACGGCCCAGGCATGGCCGGCCAGAAAAATTACGGTGGTGAGCCCGTTTTTCGCCGGCACCACCTATGATCTCGTGGCGCGCCTGGTGCTCGACCAGGTCTCCCTGCAGATCGGCCAACCTTTCGTCATCGAGGACCGGCCCGGCGATGATGGCGCGACCGGCGTCGAGTCGGTGATAAGAGCCGCGCCCGACGGCTACACCCTGCTGCTCGGTTCCTCGGCCATGAGCACCGCCGCCATCATGCACAAATCGCTGCCCTACGACGCGTTGCATGATCTGCAACCGGTGGCGATGTTCGGCGGGCAGCCCAGCATGCTGCTGGCGGCGCCGAAGAAAGGCTATTCGAGCGTGGACGCACTGGTGGCGGCAGCCAAAGCCAATCCCGGCAAGCTCAAATTTGCCTCGGTTGGCATCGGCTCCGCCTCGTATCTCGCCGGCGAGCGGTTTCGCTTGGTGGCGGGTTTGAATGTCCAGAGCGTCGTCTACCCCGAGCCGGTCGAGGCTCTCGACGATCTGACGGCCGGGCGCGTCGATTTCTATTTCGTGCCGATCCCGCCGGCGCTGTCCTTGGCCGTGCAGGGCAAGGTGGTGCCCCTCGCGGTCAGCACGCTCGGGCGTTGGCCCTTGCTGCCCATGGTGCCGACGCTTGCGGAATCCGGATATCCGGTTGCCACGTTCCTGATCTGGTGCGGGCTCTCGGCGCCGCTGAAGAGCCCGCGCAGCATCGTCGACAAGCTGAACGATGCGATCGGCGACGCGCTGGCCTTGCCGGCGATTCAAAACAGGCTGGAGCGCATGGGCTTTAAGCCGACGGCGATGGACCCGGACCAATACTCACAGTTCCTAGCCGACGACATGGCCGCAACGATTCAGCTCGGCAAGGATGCCCATATCACGCCGACTCCTTGAGTCATGCCCATGCCAGACACCCCTCCCGACCGCCTCTCGAACGATCCGCGCAGCCCCTATTACGATGCCGAAGCGCTCAAGCGCGACATCGGGGTGCGCTTCAAGGGCGTCGAGAAAACCAACGTCGAGGAATATTGCGTCAGCGAGGGTTGGGTCCGCGTGCCGGCCGGCAAGGCCAAGGATCGCTACGGCAATCCGCTGACCATCAAGCTGACCGGCAAGGTCGAGCCGTACTTCAAGGACGATGAGAAATAGAGCAAATCGGCCTTACCTAGAAGTCAGCTCCGCTCATTCCCGCGCAAGCGGGAATCCAGTCTCCAAACAAATTCGCCGGGTCTCCGCTATCGCGGGGACGAGCGGAGGCTGGACCAACGCAAAATTCCAACGGCGTCTACTTCAATTGATCGGCCACCTTGTCGATGCCGGCCTGGGCGCAGACATCATCCTTGCCCGGCGTCCCGGAGACGCCGACCGCGCCGATGATGTCGTCGCCGACCTTGATCGGCAACCCGCCGCCGAGCGCCAGAACGCGCGTGTAATGCCGCGAGCCGACCGTATCCGGCCGGTCCTGCAGGCGCTTGACGAACGCCGCAGAAGGCTGGCTGAACGCCCGCGCGGTGAACGCCTTGCGATCGCTGCCTTCCTGTGTGGTCAGTCCGGCACCGTCGTCATGCAACATGACCACGTCCAATCCCTCGCGGTCGACCACTGTGACCGAGATTTTGTAGCCCATGGTCCGGCATTGCGCGATTGCCGCGTTGGCGATCGCCTGCGCCAGCGCCAGCGTGATGTTTTTCTGGGTCACGACGCCCTGCGCGCCGGCCGGCGACGACAAGAGGGCTGCGACGGCGAAACCCGCAAGACCCTTCGAAATCCGCGACATGGGATAATCTCCTGTTCATTTCGTGCTTCGAATGGGCGGCTCCTGATCGAATTCCGGCTGCGCCCGCTTTATCCGGAATTCGTCTTCCGTTCATCACCCGCAAGCCAGTGCGTAGATGTGCTGCACGTCCGGCGGCAGCGGAATCTCCCGCCAGGTCTCGCCACCGTCCCGGGTACCGAAGACTTCGCCATAGCGCGCAGCAACGTAAACCTGCTTGGCATCGCCGTGATGAAGGCCGACCGACATCAGCGTGCCATGCGGCTGCACTTTGTCGAAGCGCTGCCAGGTGCGGCCGACGTCGCGGCTGCGATAAAGCGCGCCGTCCTTCGAGGAGGCCGCGACGCTCAGGCAGGCATAGAGCGTGTTCGGATCCTGCGGCGAAACCTTGATATCGCGCCCGTAGGTGAACGGCGAAAACTGGTCCACCCGCAGGTCGTTCCAGGTCCGCCCCTGATCCGTGCTGCGGAACAAACCCATGCGCACGGCGATGATGACGCCGTCGGGATCGGCTGAGCTGGTGCAGACGGCGTGGCCATCGAGCATGCCTTCGGCTTCGGTGTCGCTGACGAGCTTGCTGCGCAGCCGCGGCTCTGTTTCCGCCAGGCGCAAGAGGTCGGTGCTGCAATCGATCCAGCTCTCGCCACCGTCGGTCGAGCGCATCACGCCTGAGACTTCGAGGACGGCGTAAATTTCATCCGGGCGGCGGGGATGCGGCGCAAACCGCATCACGCGGCACTCGAACGGGCATTTGGCGTGAACCGGCAATCGCGGATTTGGCGTGCGCTTCCAGCTCTCGCCAAGATCGTCGCTGCGATAGATCGAAACCGGCGAGCCGCCAGCCAACATCCGCTTCGGATCGGCGGCATCCGGCATGAACGACCAGATTTGCACGCCACGATCCGGAAAATCGGCGCGGCGGAAAGTTTGGCCGCGATCGGCGCTGCGATAGACGCCGTCGGTCGTGCCGGCAAACACCAGGTTTGGATCGCGCGGGTGCACACAAACGGTGAATGCTTCAACCCCGGTCAACGCATGCTGCCATTGCGCGCCGTCGTCGGCCGCAGCGCGAAAGACACCGACAAGACCGCCCTGCTTGCTGGCGTAATAGCCGCCGACGCCGGCGAATAGGTGTGATGGAGCCATGGCGCTATCCTCCCGAGAACCCATAGTAGGCCGTCACGGCCGGCCTTGTCCCTGGGTGGCTGAGCAGGCGGAACGAGGACTCGGCGGCAGTCAGTGCAGCGTGTCACGGCCGGGCACCAGGCGAAGATCGATCTGGCCGATCAGGGCCGCCCTGTGCGCCTCGGTTGCTCTCAACTCGGCCGTGGCTTCTTTCGCCGTGCTGCCATTCGAGCCCCACACCGCGATTCCGCCGAGCACCGCCGCGAAGGCTGCCGCCATCACTGCCGGATCGAAACGGATTGCGCCGAGCAGCATCGCGACGAATACGATGCCGCCGCCCACGACGGCGACCCGCGAGGCCAGAATGAACTTGCGGCAGCTCTTGAGCCTGCGCTCGATCTCGTCGATCTGCGCCTCAAGACGCTCGATCTCATCGTGCGGGTCGATCTCGGACATCAAGTTTCAGGCATCAGTCATCGGCGATCGGGCAATCCTGCCTGATAAACCGATGAGTGACTACTGATACAGAAGCCAGATCACTCCGCCGCGACGCGCGTCGCGGAATCCACCGCCTCGACCCTGGCCGCGCAGAATTTGAATTCGGGAATTTTGCCGAACGGGTCGAGCGTGGGGTTGGTGAGAAGGTTCGCCGCCGCCTCCACATAAGCGAACGGGATGAACACCACGCCGTCGGGAATCGCATCGTCCTGGCGCGCGGCAAGCTCGACCACGCCACGCCGCGTCGACACGCGAATCATGTCGCCCGGCCTGATGCCGAGCCGCGCGATGGTGCCGCGCGACACCGCGGCGATCGCACCGGGCTCCAGCGCGTCGAGCGTCGTTGCGCGCCGGGTCATGGCACCGGTGTGCCAATGCTCGAGCTGGCGGCCGGTGGTGAGGATGAACGGATAGTCCGCATCCGGCATTTCGTCCGGCGGTTGGAGCTTTGCCGCGACCAGCTTGCCGAAGCCGCCGGGGCGCGGGAAACCCTTGTCGAACACGACATCCTTGCCGGGTCTGTCGGGCGCTTCCGCCGGATAGGTCACGGCGCTTTCGCGTTCGAGGCGCTGCCACGAAATATTGTCGAGCGATTTCATGACCGAGCCCATCTCAGCGTAGATGTCGCGCGGATGCGTGTAGTTCCACGGCAGCCCGATGCGGCGCCCGATTTCCTGAATCAACCACCAATCCTGTTTGGCGTCGCCGGGCGTCGGCAGCGCCGTGCGGCCCATCTGCACCTGCCGGTTGGTATTGGTGACGGTGCCGTCCTTTTCCGGCCAGGCCGAGGCCGGCAGCACCACGTCGGCGTACATCGCGGTCTCGGTGAGGAAGAGATCCTGCACCACGAGATGCTGCAGATGGGCGAGCGCTTCGCGCGCGTGGTTGAGATCGGGATCGGACATCGCCGGATTCTCGCCCATGATGTACATGCCCTTGATCACATCGGCGTGGACTGCGTCCATGATCTCGACGACGGTGAGCCCCGACTTGGGATCGAGCTTGGTGCCCCAGGCATTCTCGAAGCGTGCGCGCACCTCCGGGTCGTCGGCGGATTTGTAATCCGGATAGAACATCGGAATGAGGCCGACGTCGGAGGCGCCCTGCACGTTGTTCTGGCCGCGCAAGGGATGCAGCCCCGTGCCCGGCCGGCCGATCTGGCCGGTGATCAGCGACAATGCGATCAGGCAACGCGCATTATCCGTCCCGTGGGTGTGCTGCGAGATGCCCATGCCCCAGAAGATGATCGCCGACTTGGCGCGGGCGAATTTTCGCGCCACCGTGCGCAACAGGTCGGCCTCGATGCCGCAGATCGGCGCCATCTCCTCCGGCGTGTAGTCCTTGATGCTTTCGGCGAAGTCCTTGAAGCCCTCGACATAGGACTGGATGTACTGCTCGTCGTAGAGCTTCTCGCTGACGATGGTGTTGAGGATGCCGTTGAGCAACGCCACGTCGGTGCCGTTCTTGAACTGCAACATATGCGTGGCATGGCGCTTGAGCGCCTGGCCGCGGGGATCGGCGACGATCAGCGTAGCGCCGCGTTTCTTTGCCTGCTTGAAGAAGGTGGCGGCGACAGGATGATTCTCGGTCGGGTTGGCGCCAATCACGAAAATCACTTCGGCGTTCTTGCACTCATTGAAGCTCGCCGACACCGCACCGGAGCCGATGCCTTCCATCAGGGCAGCAACCGACGAAGCGTGACATAGCCGCGTGCAATGATCGACGTTGTTGGTGCCGAATCCGGTGCGCACCAGTTTCTGGAACAGATAGGCCTCTTCATTCGAGCCTTTGGCCGAGCCGAAGCCAGCGAGCCCCTTCGGCCCGTCGCGGTCGCGAATCTTCTTCAAGCCCGCAGCGGCGCGATCGAGCGCTTCTTCCCAGGTCGCCTCGCGGAAATGCGTCCATGGATTCGATGGATCGATTCTTTCATGCGGCACTTTCGGCACACCATCCTTGCGGATCATCGGCTTCAAAAGTCGCTGCGGGTTGTGCACGTAGTCGAAACCGAAGCGCCCCTTGACGCAGAGCCGGTTCTGGTTCGACGGACCGTCCCTGCCGCTCACGTAGAGCAACTTGTCGTCCTTGATGTGATAGGTGAGCTGGCAGCCGACGCCGCAATAGGGGCACACGCTGTCGACCGTACGGTCGGCCTTCGCCTTGAAGATATTGTTCCGGTCCACGACGGTTGCCGGCATGAGCGCGCCGGTCGGACAAGCCTGCACGCACTCACCGCAGGCGACGCAGGTCGAGGCGCCCATCGGATCGTCGAAATCGAAAACGATCTTCTCGCCGTGGCCGCGGCCGGCCATGCCGATCACGTCATTGACCTGAACTTCGCGGCAAGCGCGGACGCAGAGATTGCAGTGGATGCAGGCGTCGAGATTGACCGCCATCGCCGGATGGCTGCGGTCTGGCGCCGGGGAATGGCGGCGCGGAAAGCGACCCTGCTTGAGCTTCATGCTGGTGACGATCCGCCACAACTCGGAAGCGGGATCGTGCGCATGCGCCTGATCCGGCTGATCCGTGACCAGGAGCTCGGCGACCATGCGCCGCGCGGTCTTGGCGCGGTCGGTCTGGGTTCTGACTTTCATGCCGGGCGACGGCATGCGAATGCAGCTCGCGGCGAGCACCCGCTCGCCCTCGATCTCGACCATGCAGACGCGGCAATTGCCGTCCGGCCGATAGCCGGGCGCCGGCGAATAGCAAAGGTGCGGCAGCTCGATGCCGAGACGGAGCGCGGCGCTGAAGATCGTCTCGCCATCGCGGATGTCGATCTCGCGATCGTCGATGGTAAATATGTTGGGCTTTTGCGCGTTCGCTTCGCTCATTCTGCGACATCCTTATCCGGCGCGGCAACGCCACATCCTCCCCCTGCAAGGGGGAGGGTCGGGGTGGGGGTCATTCGGCCTGCCTTGACCCCCTCCCGACCGCTTCGCGGTCGACCTCCCCCTTTCAGGGGGAGGAAAGAAAAACAGCGTGCCTTGCGCATCACCAACGTCCCAGCGGTTTCCTCAATTCGTCCGGAAAGTATTTTAGCACGGACAGTAAAGGATTCGGCGCGGCTTGGCCGAGACCGCAAATCGAGGCGTCGCGCATCAGGATCGACAATTCGTCCAGAAGGGCAGCATCCCACGGGCCGTTGGCCATAAGCTGCGCCGCCTTCTCGGTGCCGACGCGACAGGGCGTACACTGGCCGCAGCTCTCGTCCTCGAAGAACTTGATGAGGTTGAGCGCCACGGCTTTCATGTCGTCCTTGTCGGAGAGGATCACAACCGCGTGCGACCCGACGAAGCAGCCGTGTTTTTCCAGCGTGCCGAAATCGAGCGGGATGTCGGCCATGGAAGCCGGCAGGATGCCGCCCGAGGCGCCGCCCGGCAGATAGGCCTTGAAGGTGTGGCCGTCCGCCATGCCGCCGCAAAACTCGACAATCAGCTCGCGCGCCGTGATGCCGGCCGGCGCCAGCTTGACGCCGGGATTTTTGACCCGACCGGACACTGAGAAGCTGCGGAAGCCTTTGCGGTCGTGGCGGCCCTGCCCCGTGAACCAAGCGGCGCCTTTCTCGACGATGTCGCGCACCCAATAGAGCGTCTCGACGTTCTGCTCCAGCGTCGGGCGGCCGAACAGGCCGACCTGCGCCACATAAGGAGGGCGATGGCGTGGCAGACCGCGCTTGCCTTCGATCGATTCGATCATGGCGGATTCTTCGCCGCAGATGTAGGCGCCGGCACCGCGGCGCAGATGGACTTTCGTGTGCTTCGACAGTCCGGCATCCTCAACCTTGGCGAGCTCTTCGATCAGAAGTAGCCGCACTTCCGGATATTCGTCGCGAATATAAAGGTAGGTGTCGGGAGCTTCGACGATCCAGGCTGCGATCAGCATGCCTTCGATGAAGCGGTGCGGATCGCGCTCGAGATAATAGCGGTCCTTGAACGTACCCGGCTCGCCCTCGTCGGCATTGACAGCGAACAATCGCGGCGCGGGCTCCGCGCGCACCAGCGACCACTTGCGTCCGGTCGGGAAGCCGGCACCGCCGAGACCGCGCAAACCGGCATCGCTGACCGCCTTGATCGCGTCGTCGCGCGTGCGTGCGCCGCCGGTAAAGGCTTTCAGCAGCTCATAGCCGCCGCCGCGCACATAGGCGTTGAACGCAACGGGGGTCGGATAAGCGTGCGCGTGCGCCGGTTTCGCGGCGGCCGCGACCACCCGCGCCGCATCAGCCTGCATCACCTGCACATGACCGACCGCACAGACTGGAGCGCGATCGCAAGCGCCCATGCAAGGGGCGCGGACAACGCGCACGTTTGCGCCGAGCCTGCTCGGCAGTTCGGCAAGGAGTCGCTCCGCACCTGCAAGCGCACAAGACAGAGAATCGCACACGCGCACCGTGACAGGCGGCGGCGGCTTCTCGCCTTCCTTCACCACATCGAAATGCGCGTAGAACGTCGCGACTTCGTAGACTTCGGTAAGCGCGAGGCGCATCTCCTGCGCCAACGCTGCAAGATGCGCCGCCGAAAGATGACCGCAGCGGTCCTGGATCAAATGCAGATGCTCAATCAGAAGGTCGCGCCGCCGCTCGCGCTCGCCGAGCAGCCGGCGCACCTCATCGAGCGCCTGCGGATCAACCTGTCGACCCTTCGGTGTGCGCGGCGGGCGATTGCGCGTCCGCCCGACCGGCGCGGACGGCTGCTCACTGATGCTCATCAAATCCTCTCAAGACACACAACCGGGAGTTCGCATAGAGCGCAAGGTCATAGACGCCGCAGGTTGATAGAAATATTCTATCACAACGCCCGACGCTGTTTACAATTGTCGATTGAGTCGGGATAACACCTACAGGCGAAGCAGCGTCACATCCCGTAAATATGCATGAGAATGCGAATTTCACGCAAAAGGACGGTCGGTTTTGTTCGATAAGCTGGAATTTCTGCTCGCGCTGGCCCGGGAGCAACATTTCGGGCGGGCAGCCGAAAGCTGTGGCGTGACACAGCCCACCCTATCGGCAGGATTGAAGCAACTCGAGCAGTCGCTTGGCGTCCTGCTGGTCAACCGCGGTTCGCGTTTCCAGGGCTTCACTCCCGAGGGTCAGCGCGTGCTCGAATGGGCCCGCCGCATCGTCGGCGACACCCGCGCCATGCGGCAGGAAGTGAGCGCGCTGCGGCACGGGCTGACCGGACGACTGCGCATTGCGGCGATTCCGACCGCGCTGACCACGGTCGCCGCGCTGACCACGCCTTACCGGGCCAAACATCCGGACGTTCAGTTCACCGTCTTGTCGCGCACGTCGACGCAGATCCTGACGCTTTTGGAGAATCTCGAGATCGACGCCGGCCTCACCTATCTCGATAACGAACCGCTTGGCCGCGTCAACGCGGTGCCGCTGTATCGCGAAACTTACCGCCTGCTCACCGCCGCCGATGCGCCGCTCGGCAACCGCGACCAAGTGAGCTGGGCGGAGCTCTCGCAAGTGCCGCTCTGCCTGCTCACGCCGGACACGCAGACGCGCCGGATCATCGACGGTCTCTTGAGGGGTGCCAACGGCGGATGCCACCCGACGCTGGAATCGGATTCCATGATCCTGCTCTTCGCCCATGTACGCACCGGGCGATGGGCAAGCATCATCCCGGCCAAGATCGCGGAAGCGCTCGGCCCCATCGACACGATTCGAACAATTCCGATCGTCGAGCCGGACGCCATTCACACCATCGGCTTGGTGTTGCCGGCGCGCGAGCCGATGACCGCGCTCAACGCTGCGCTTGCCGCCGAAGCACGACGCATCACCACAAGTCCGGCGCACGACGCCCGTCGTGCGACGTTTGGAACCATAGCCGTCAATTGACGGTTTGGGCGTGATCCCAACTCGGCCGCACTCAATAGACAAAATCTATTGTCCGATTATAATACGTTTATTGATTTGCCGTATGCCGATCCGCACTGTGGATCGGTCAAGACTCTGGAGGCCAGCCGCCTGGGGGGACCAAGCGCGTTTGTCCGCGATCCAGACAATAAGAAGCAAATCGACGACCCAAGGAGAACCGCGCGATGAGCTTATTCTCATTCTTCGATCGTGAGCGCACGATTGCGAAGCCGGGGTTCAGCCGCTGGATGGTGCCGCCAGCCGCGCTTTGCGTGCACCTGTGCATCGGCCAAGCCTACGCGTTCAGCGTCTTCAATCTGCCGATGACGAAACTCCTCGGCATCACGAAATCGGCTCCAAACGACTGGACGCTCGCGGAGCTGGGCTGGATCTTTTCGCTGGGGATTTTCTTTCTTGGCGTATCGTCAGCGGTCTTTGGCCGTTGGGTCGAGGAAGGCGGGCCACGCCGTGCCATGTTCACCGCCGCCTTGTGCTGGGCCGGCGGCTTCTTCATCTCCGCCTTCGGCGTCTCGATCCACAATCTTTGGATCATCTATCTTGGCTACGGCGTGATCGGCGGCTGCGGGCTCGGCATCGGCTACATCTCGCCGGTCTCGACGCTGATCAAATGGTTCCCGGACCGCCCCGGCATGGCGACCGGAATGGCCATCATGGGCTTCGGTGGCGGCGCTTTTATCGCCTCACCGCTCTCGGTTTGGCTGATGAGCATCTTCAGGACATCAACTCATGTCGGCGTCGCCCCGACGTTTATCTGTATGGGAGCGATCTACTTCTTCTTCATGATCGTCGGCTCGATCATCGTGCGGGTGCCGGCGCCGGGCTGGAAGCCGGCAGGCTACACGCCGCCAGCGCAAGCGACGAAGTTAATCACGACCAACGACGTCTTCGTCTATGATGCGCTGAAGACGCCGCAATTCTGGCTGATCTGGTGGGTGCTCTGCCTCAACGTGACCGCCGGCATCGGCGTGCTCGGCCAAGCTTCCGCCATGAGCCAGGAAATGTTCCCAGGCAAGGTCACGGTGGTCGCGGCAGCGGGCTTCGTCGGCCTGATGAGCCTGTTCAACATGGGCGGCCGGTTCTGCTGGGCGAGCGTCTCCGACTATATCGGGCGCAAGAACACATACTTCGTGTTCATGGTGCTCGGCTTCGTGCTGTATTGCACCGTGCCCTATATGGGCGCGACCGGCAGTGTGGTCGGTTTCGTCCTCTGCTTCCTGGTGATCATCAGCATGTACGGCGGCGGTTTCTCCACCGTGCCTGCCTATCTCAAGGACATGTTCGGCACGCGTTACGTCGGCGCCATCCACGGCCTCTTGCTCACCGCATGGTCGATGGCCGGCATTTTCGGGCCGGTGCTGGTGAACTACATCCGCCAGTACAACGTCGCTCATGGCGTGCCGAAGGCGCAGGCCTACAACGTCACCATGTACATCATGGCCGGACTGCTGGTGATCGGCTTCATCTGCAATCTGCTCGTGAAGGCGGTCGACAGGCGCTACCACATGCAACCCGATCGCGATTCGGCGCTAGGCACCGCCGGGCTCGCCTCCGGCAAGCCGGCACGTGCATAAAGGAGAAGCAGTCATGGCAGATTCAAACGAGCAAAGCGGCACGCCGGCGTGGCAACTCGCGCTGGCTTGGGCGTTCGTCGGCATTCCGCTCACGTTGGGCGTGATCCAAACGCTCATCAACTCGATGAAGCTGTTCCAGTAACCGCTTCATCCTCGAAACAGCGAGCGGCGCGGCCGGCAGGCCGCGCCGCTTCTCATTTCGCAACTGCAGAAACATGTCATTTGCGCCGAGGCGCGTCGTACCGCGCACCCATTATGAACTTTCCAACAAATAATGAGTCGGTACGAGTGATGCGGTCCGGCATGTTCGTGCCGGCGGCGAGCTTCTCCGGGGGCCTCGTAGGGCAGGACGGCCTATTCCAGAAACAGCGCGACCTTGGTCGGGTTCGGCGCACCACTATAGTAGAATTTGGGCATGATCGACCCTCTCGTTTGCAACCCTACACAATCAGAACAATCCGACGACCTTGCCGTCCGGCCCGATATCGATGTTGTCCGCCGCAGGCACCCGCGGCAGGCCCGGCATGGTCAACAATTCGCCGCAGATCACGACGACGAACTCGGCGCCGGCTGAGAGCCGCACCTCGCGCACCGGGATGATGTGATCGGTCGGCGCGCCCTTGGCGTCGGGATTGGTGGTGAAGCTGTACTGGGTCTTGGCCATGCAGATCGGGAACTTGGCGGCGCCTATCGCCTCGAACGCGGCGAGCTGATCGCGCACCGATTTGTCCATCGAGATATCCTTGGCGCGATAGATTTCGCTGCAGATGGTGCGAATCTTCTCGACCAGCGGCATGTCGTCGGGATAGAGGAACTTCAGTTTGCTCTGGCCGCTATCGGCGATCTTCACCACCGCGCGCGCAACGTCGGCCGCCCCCTTGCCGCCCTCCGCCCAGTGGTCGGCCATGAACGCTTCGACGCCGAGCGTCTTGCATTTGTCCTCGACCAGCTTGATCTCGGCGTCGGTATCGGCGGAGAAACGGTTGATCGAGACCACCGGCACGATGCCGAATTTCCGCACGTTCTCGACGTGCCGCTGCAGATTTGCCATGCCGGCCTCAAGCGCTTTCAGGTTCTCGGCCTTCAGATCTTCTTTCTTGACGCCGCCATGCATCTTCAGCGCACGGATGGTGGCGACCAGGACCGCACAGCTAGGCGCGAGTCCGGCCTTGCGGCACTTGATGTCCAAAAATTTCTCGGCGCCGAGATCGGCGCCGAAACCGGCTTCGGTCACCACGTAATCGGCGAGCTTGAGCGCGGTGGTGGTCGCCAGCACCGAGTTGCAGCCGTGCGCGATGTTGGCGAACGGACCGCCGTGGATAAAAGCGGGCGTGCCCTCGAGCGTCTGCAC
>JASHQI010000234.1 GCA_030037645.1 Xanthobacteraceae bacterium | reverse complement strand
GCTGGCCCGCGACGCCAACGAGGCGCGCGCGATTGCGCGGCGCATCGGCTATCCGGTTGCGCTGAAGGCGCAGTCGGGCGCGCTCGCCCATAAGAGCGATTGCGGCGGTGTGGCGCTCGACATCGCCGACGATGCCGCACTGACGCGGGCGTGGGATGGCGTTACGGCTAATCTGCGCAAGTCGCGGCCGGAGCTTGCGCTCGATGGCGTTTTGGTCGAGACGATGGCCGCCCCGGGTCTTGAGCTCGTATGCGGTGCGCACCGCGACCAGGCATGGGGTCCGTTCATCACAGTCGGGCTCGGCGGCATTTGGGTCGAGGCCCTGCGCGACATCCGCCTGCTGCCCGCCGACCTCGATCGCGACGGGATCGTCAAGGAATTGATGAAGCTTAAAGGCGCGGCGCTGCTTGGCGGCCACCGTGGCGCCGCGGCGGCGGATCTGAACGCCATCGCCGATTGCCTGCTGCGTCTTTGCGCGCTGATCCGCGTCGATCCGCGCATCGCCGAGATCGAGATCAATCCGCTGCGCCTTCATGCCAAAGGCGCAATCGCGCTCGACGTGCTCATGCACGTCGAGAATCGATAAGGCTTGACCGAGGCGGGGCACCGGTTTGCCAAAAAGCCAATCGGCATCGAACTCAAAACACATTCGGTAAAATTGTTCGCAATTGCGTTTCGCTTCATGCACGCTGATTCGAAGGCGCGGCGCCGCATGCACGGCTTTTAACCAGACCGCAGCAGCCACCGCGTTATGGCGTCCCTGAACAAAAACCGGAAGAGCGCGATCAAGCGCCGCATCCGGACCGTTCGGGGACGTCAAAATGTTTGGTCGCGTCGCGGCGTGCGGCATTGCCGTGTTCATTGTCATGATGCCGGCCGTTTCGAACGGCGACACCATTGTGCTGGTCGGCTCGGGCGTGCCGACCGTGGCGGCCGTGATTGCGACACCTGAGTCGTCGGCCGGACAAGCCCAAGATCAAACTCAAGACGCGACGCCACAGCAAGCGGCCGCTCCGATGCAACTCGCGATGCTCGAGGCCTCGAATGCCGGCACCGGGCAGACGGACATCGCCGCGCTCGATCCGGCAGCGCCCGCCGCGCTAGCGCCGGCCGTGACGGGCCCTGCCGCGCAATTGCCGCCCGTTGCCGAGCCGTTCGGCCTCAGTGTCGCTCCGGTAGACAGCGGCGATGTTCTAACCAAGTGGAGCGGCGTCGAGGCGGCGCTGCGCGCCGAGGACGACGTTTTCTCGCGCTGCCGGGCGCAACCGGAGCTTTGCCCCGTGGCCGCGCAGAACTTCTTGGCGATCGTCGCGCAAGGGCGCACGCTGACCGGACGCGCCCGCATCGGCGTCATCAACCGCGCCGTCAACATGGCGATCATCCCCACCAGCGATCTCGCCCAATGGGGCGTTGTCGACCGCTGGAGCCCGCCGCTCGAAACCTTCACCACCGGTCGCGGCGATTGCGAGGACTATGCCATCGCAAAGTATGTCGCGCTGCGCGAAGCGGGCGTTGCCGGCGACGATGTCAAGCTCGTTATCGTCCGCAACCTCGCGGCGAACGAGGATCACGCCGTGGTCGCGACCCGCATCGACGGCGAATGGGTCATTCTCGACAATCGCTGGCTGATGATGGTGAAGGACAGCGAGATGGCCGAGGCGATTCCGCTGTTCGTGCTCGATCAAACCGGCGTCTTTGCATTCACGGCGAAAGCCCTGCCGATCGCAAGCCGGGCCGCGCCGGCGTCGATCGGCAATTAGACCTTGATCCAATTCACCCGTATCGGATCAAGGTCCAACACATCCCGCAGCCAAATCGGTCAGGCACGGATTGATCGTGTGCCGACAATCCACCGCATCAAAGCGCGACGCTCATTCGATCAGGTCGTCCGCAGCCACCCAAAGGCTTTGCGGCACGCTCACGCCAAGCCCTTTTGCGGTCTTGAGATTGATGACCAAATCGAATTTGGTCGGTTGTTCGATCGGCAAATCGCCCGGCTTGGCGCCCTTGACGATCTTGTCGACGTAAACCGCCGCTCGCCGGTAAAGGTCCGGATAGCTCGGACCGTAGCTCATAAGGCCGCCAGCTTTGACGAATTGTCTGGACGCGTAGATCGCTGGCAACCGATGATCGATGGCCAATTGGGCGATACGCTGACGGTTTGCTTGCGTGAGCGCATCGATGCCGACGACGAGCGCGTTGACGTGGTCTCGGCTGGCGTTGTCGAACGCGGCATTCAAATCATCCGCCTCGCGCACGTCGAGAAGCTGCGAGCCGAGCCCCAGAGTCCGCGCCGCTGCTTCGATATCTTTCCATTGCGGTGGCAAGACCGGATTACTCATATTCATCAATGCTGCAATTCGAACGATCCCGGGCGAGATGTCCTTAAGCAACTCAACACGCTTGGCCTGCAGATCGGTTACGAAGGCGCTGAGGCCGGTCACGTTGCCGCCGGGATGGGCAATTGCCGCGACGGCGATTCGCGGCTCGCCAATGGCGGCCATGACAATTGGCAGGGTCTGCGTCACCTTCTTCGCCGCCAGCACGGCCGGCGTTCCTCTCGTGACGATCAGATCGACGTTCGAAGCAACAAGCGCCTTCGCAAGTTCGGCGAAACGCTCATCGTGACCATCGGCTGATCGATAGTCCAGCGTCAGGTTCCGTCCTTCGACGTAACCAAGCTCCTTCATTCCAAGCCGGAAAGCGTCGAGATTGGGGGCATTTGCCGAGGCGGGAACTGTTTCCAGGATTCCAATGCGGAGTGTCTTGCCGGGCTGCTGTGCGCGCACGGTCAACGGCCATATCGCGGTCGCCACACCGAAGAGCGTGATGAAATCGCGCCGCCTCATGACAGCCTCCCCCTTAGGCCGGAGCAACACTCTACCATATCGACTAAGGCATGATCCCGAAAAGTGGAAACCGGTTTTCGGATCATGCTTTAGCAACGGATCCCGTCTATTTGGACTCCGCCTCATAGACGCCGTCCCAATCCGCGCCCGGCGGATCGGCGCGGTATTGATCGATGCGCTCGACATACATGTCGTAGAGCCCCGAGACGTCGAAGCCGTTGGCGAGCTTGCGGCAGCGATTGATCAATTCAAGGGCTTGATCCCAGTCCTGCTTGCGATAACGCGCGAGCATGTGTGCGTTGAGCTCGCATAACTCCCGATAGCGTGGCTCGTCTGCGACCTCGGCGGGGCCGAGCACGGTGAAGACCGCCTCAGGCTCCTTCTTGCCCTTCACCTGGATCAGATCGATTTCCATGGTGGCGAACTTTTGCTTGGCTCGCTCCGCGGTGCGCGATCCAATCACCAGCGGCAGGCGGTAGTCCTTGGTGCGTGCCTCCAGCCGCGAGGCGACATTGACCGTATCGCCGAGCACCGAATAGTTGAAACGAAAGTCCGATCCCATATTGCCGACGACGCACGGCCCGGTATTGAGTCCGATGCCGATGCGCAGCGGCATGTAGATCCCGCCGTTGGCATCGGCCTCACGCTTGAGCTCGACGTTGAGCGCCGCGGCGCGCGCCTGCATTTCGAGCGCGGCATCGCAGGCGTTTGCTTCCTGGTCGCCGTCGTCGACCGGAGCGTTCCAGAACGCCATGATGGCGTCGCCGATATACTTGTCGATCGTGCCCTTGCGCTCGATGATGGCATTGGTCAGCGGCGTCAGGAAGCGGTTCATCAGCTTGGTGAGGCCCTGCGGGTCGTCCTTGTAGCGCTCCGAGATCGTGGTGAAGCCGCGGACGTCGCTAAACAGGATGGTCATGCGGCGCTCCTCGCCGCCCAACACCAGCTTCTCCGGCGAGCGCGCAAGCTGCTCGACCATGTGCGGCGACAGGTAGTAGCCGAAGGCGGAGCGGATTTGCTGACGCTGCTTCTGCTCGCGGAAATAGTTGACGAAGGTCAGCACCAGATAGATCAGCCAGCACGAGATCAGCGGATAGGTGAAATCGATGAGCAGGCTGTGAACGACAAAGAAGTACCATGACATGCCGATCAGGCCGGCAATCAGAATGCCGCCGAGCGCAACCACCACCGAGGCCGGCAGCATCGGCGCGGCGGCGATGATGCCAAGTCCGAGCACCACCGCAATGGCGATCTCCATCCCGATGGCATAATCGGGATTGACGAGCAGCGACTTGCTCAGCACGCTCTCGAGAATCTGTGCGTGCACTTCAACGCCCGGCATCGCCGCCGTGACCGGCGTGGTTTTGACGTCAAGCAGCCCGACCGCCGAGGTGCCGATGAGCACGAGCCTGCCGCGAATCCGGTCCGGCGGCACCTTGCCCTGCAGCACATCCTTGGCGGACACGAAGCGCGCCGGATTGTGGCCGTTGAAGTGCACCCAGATTTGGCCATTGCGGTCGGTCGGAACCTCCAATCCGGGCACCGCCACGGCGTCCACGCCGGCCTTGTCGGTGCGAATGAGGATGGCGCCGGAGCCGGTGACGACGCGCAGCATTTCCATGGTCAGCGAGGGCACCAGCGTGCCCTGCGCGACCATGGCAACGGGCACGCGGCGAATGATGCCGTCGCGCTCGGGATCGATCGAAAACAATCCGCGGCCGGCCGCCGCCTGCTCGATGGCGGGAACGTTACGCAACAGCCCCGGGAACGTCACCAGAAACGGCTTCGGATCCGGCCCGACAACCGCAAAGCCGGTTTGCAACGCCAGGTCTTGTTGCGTTTTCGGCGTCGGGATCGGCGAGCCGGCCTGACCGACGACCACGCGCGCCTGTTTGATGGCATCGGCAAAAACCTGATCGTTGCTGGGCAGACTATCCAGCTTGCTGCGAGTGTCCGGATCGAGCCCGCGAAAGCTTTTCTCCGCAACGGCCGGCGACATACGATCGGGCTCGGGGAAAATGATGTCGAAGCCGATCGCGACTGCGCCGAGCCCGGAGATGCGCGTGACCAGATCGGCCAGAACGGTTCGCGGCCACGGCCATTGCCCGATCGCCTTGAGACTCGCTTCGTCGATATCGACGATGACGACCGGATTGATCGTCTGTTTGCGCGGACGCAACACCTGGAAAAAATCGAAAGTCCGCAGCCGCAATTCCTCGAGCGGCCGCGGGTCGATGATGCGCAACGGCACCAAAGCGAACAGCAGCACGACGCACACCGCTCGCGCCACACCAAATTGCCGCGCCCAGCGGGCGATCCGCTTCATGGCCAGAAAACCGCTTTGCCGCCGGACCGCACTGACTGCCGCCGCCCGGCCCAATGTTCTTATAGCAAGACTACAGGAGGATGAAAAAGCCGATACGGCGATGCTTCACGGTCGGCATCGGGCGCCGCTCACCCGCGCCCGACGATGGCCGGATCGTCGGCCCGCGCGACGCGATGGCCAGGATTCTTACTTGCGGAACGACCGCATAAGCTGGTCGTGCAGCGGCTTGATCAGGTACGAGAGCATCGTGCGCTCGCCGGTCTGGATGAAGGCCTCCACCGGCATGCCCGGCGTCAGCTTGACGTTGCTGCCGAGACGATCGATCTCGTCCTTGGTCATCGAGATACGGACGGAGTAGTAGGTCTGGCCGGTGCGCTGGTCGGTGGTCGTATCCGCGGCGATACGGCTCACCGTGCCATTGATCTCCGGCGTCGTACGCATGTCCAAGGACGAAAATCGCAGCAGGACCGCTTGGCCGAACTGCACGTCATCGATGTCCTTGGGATCGACTTTGACATCGGCCATCAATTGGTCGTTCTCGGGCACGATCAGCATGATCGTGTCGCCGGCATTGATCACGCCGCCGACCGTATTCGCCGTCGACTGAAACACAATGCCGTCCTGCGGCGCGCGAATATCGGTGCGCTTGAGCTGATCCTCCGCCGTCACCTTGCGCTCGACGAATTCGCCGATCTTGCTGTCGGTATCGCGCAACTCCTTGGCAACGTCGCTGGCGAGGTCCTGATCGATCTGGATGATTTGCAGTTGCGTCTCGCTGATCTTGCCCTTGGCCTGCGCCGTGGAGGCGACGAGCTGGCCGCGCTCGCCTTCGATACTCGCCGCATCGCGCTCGAGCGAGGTGAGGCGATTGAGCGGAACCAGGTTCTTGGCATAGAGATCGCGCACGCCTTGAAGTTCCTGATCGATCAGCTTCGTTTCCTTGTCCTTGGCATCGAGTTGCGCGCTGAGCCCGCTGATCTCTTCCTGCAACTGCGCGATCCGCTGCTTGAGCTGATCCTTCTGCCCGGTCCGCGCCTGACGGCGCAATTCGAACAGCTTGCGCTCACTGGACAGCGCCTGCTGCACATCGGGATTGTTGAGCTTGTCGGCAAGCTCAGGCGGCACCGCGACCGAATCTGCCCCGTCGCGCTCGGCGGCGAGGCGCGCCCGGCGCGCATAGAGTTCGGTGAGGCCTTTGGTGACGATCGCCAGATTGGCGCGGGTGACGGTTTCGTCCAGCCGAACCAGAAGCTGGCCGGCTTTCACATGGTCGCCATCGTGCACGAACAACTGGCCGACGACTCCGCCGGTCAGGTGCTGCACCTTCTTCACGTTGGAATCGACCACGATCGAGCCCTGCGCGATGAGCGCGCCGGAGATCTCGGCCGTTGAAGCCCAGCCGCCGAGACCCAATGCCAGGATCACGACAAACACGCTGCCGGCCACGACATGCCGGCGAATCGAGGCGCGCGAACTCGGGACTGCATCGTTGTTCATCCTGCCCCTCCCTGTTCCGGCACCACCTTCAACGCCCGCGGCGGCGACGGCGGCTGGATCACGCGGTTGAGGACTTCCTCTTTCGGCCCGAACTGCTGTTGGCGGCCCTTGGCCATCACCAGAATATAGTCGACGCCGGCGATCGCGCTCGGCCGATGGGCAACCACCACCGCGATGGCGCCACGCGCCCGAACGCCGAGGATGGCCTGCGTCAGCGCTTCGTCGCCTTCGGCATCGAGATTGGAATTGGGCTCGTCGAGCACCACCAGGAAAGGATCACGATAAAGCGCGCGAGCGAGCGCGATGCGCTGCGCCTGGCCGGCCGACAAGGCCTTGCCCTGGTCGCCCACATTCGTGTCGTAGCCTTGGGGCAGATTGACGATGAGGTCATGGACGCCAGCCGCCCTTGCCGCGGCCAGCACGGCTTGCGGGTCGGGCGGCTCCTCGAACCGCGCGATGTTCTGCGCCACGCTGCCGGGAAACAATTCGACATCTTGCGGCAGGTAACCGATGTGGCAGCCGAGCGCCTCCGACGACCACTGGTCGATGCTGGCGCCGTCGAGACGGACGGTCCCGCGCATCGGCGTCCAGACGCCGACCAGCATGCGCGCCAGCGACGACTTTCCCGACGCCGTCGGCCCGATCACGCCCAGCGCCTTACCGCCGGTCAGCGTGAAGTTCACGTCTTGGCAAACGATTTTTTGCGTGCCCGGCGCCAGCACAGCGCCATTCTGGACCACCAGCGTGCGAGCCGGCGGCTGCAACGGCATCGGCTCGCCCTGCGGCGGCAGGTGAGCGAGCAACGCCGACAGCCGCTGCCAGCTTTGCCTGGCGCCGACAAAGCCGCGCCAATGGGCGATTGCCAGGTCGACGGGCGCAAGCGCACGTGCTCCCAAGATCGAACCGGCAATGATGATACCCATGGTGGATTCCTGGTTGATCACCAGCCAAGCACCGACCGCAAGAAGCGCGGATTGCAGCAACAGGCGCAAAACCTTCGACATGGCGCCGAGGCCGCCGGTGAGATCGCTGGCGCGCTGGCTGGCGACCACGTATTTGCGATTGAGTTCGCTCCAGCGCACCGCGATGCGCCCGACCATGCCCATCGCCGCGATCGCCTCGGCGTTGCGTCGGCTCGCCTCCAACAGCGCGTTGCGCGCCACGGCGAACTGCGTGGCGCTGCGCGTCGGCCGCCGCGTCGTGATTTCTGCGGCGATCGTGAGCGAGATGAGGATCGCTGCGCCCAAAAGCGCCGTAAGGCCAATCAAAACGTGAAATACGAAGCAAACGATGATGTAGACCGGCAGCCATGGCATATCAAACAAAGCGACCGGGCCGATTCCGGAGAGGAACACGCGAACCGAATCGAGATCGCGGATCGGCTGGGCGCCGTCACCCTTGCCGCCGACTTTCAGCGGCAACCGAACGACGGCGTCATAGACGCGCATACTCATCGCCTCGTCGAGGCTGTTTCCGATGCGGACCAGGATCCGGCTGCGGATCATATCGATGATGCCCTGCGAGGCATAAAGGCCGGTCACAAGGATCACCAGCGCGACGAGCGTCGGCACGCTGCGGCTCGGCAGCACGCGGTCGTAGACTTCGAGCATGAACAGCGCCCCGGTGAGCATCAGGATGTTGCTCATACCGCTGAACAGGCAAATGGCGATGAAGGCGCGCCGGCACGCGGCCAGCGCCCCGGCAAGTTCGGAATTTGCCGGTGGCTGTAACGAAGGACCGAGGGACTGAGCCATCAGGGGGTGCCTGTCGCCGGGGCCGTCATATCACGTCGGGGCCTGCGCCAGCCGACCTACCCACATATAAAACACCGGACCAGGACTGCCCCCGACCGGGCGCGTTGCGCCACTATAACCCCAATCGCAGTTCCAATGGTGCCGGTTTACAACCATTAGTTAATGATCAAAATAAGGCTTGGCTCGAACCTTCAGAGGCTCATCGCCGTGCGCCAGTGGCGCCGGCACCAAGGGCAGCGGAACGAGGGTCGGCCAGCCCGGCGAACCTCATCCGCCTCATCCCCGCCTGCGATGCTTCGCGCCAAAAAATATACGCATCATGCGCGCCGTAGCAATTGCACGGCGCAGCCGATCCAGTGATGCCAACCTCGTGGAGTGGACTTAACATTTGCTACCCACCAAGCCGTTGGCGTGTGATGCGAATGTTAAATCCTAAACTCCGCTAGCACCATAGAGTTGCCAGGGGTCCTTTGATTCCAACACTCGCTCAATGCGTGCCAAAACGGGAGGCAAATATTGGAATCGAACCACTGGGTAACCTGAAAATGATCAGGAACGAGAATCGAGTGACAGCCCGATGCTGAACGCCTTTTGCCGCGTCGCGCCTTCGGATCGTCTCAACTTTCTGGCAATCGTGCCCGCAGGGGTTTTCTTACGCGCCATTGTTTTAAGTTCACGCACCTCGCCTGCGGTCCATGCGCGCCGCTTTTTCGATCTCTTAGCCATAAATCCTCCCTTTCAAGAAAGGCTGCTTGTATCCCTTACGGGAGCGAAAGAAAAGTCAGAAGATCAAACCACGATCGTGTTGTTGCAGTCGAACCACCGCCCAAAGGACCTGCACGCTCTGCAAGCTGAGAAGTGCTTTTGTTAGATATCTATTAGCGCGACGTGCGCTTGGACGCAAATCCAACTTGCAGGGTGCGCGATCCATCTTTGATGGTTCTCATCGGATTTGAGAGAGCATCAACCAAATAATGGGCAGCGATCAACCCGGGCGAAGTCGACGTCGCCACTTGGCGCGGCGTCGCGCGCGGCCCCGCCGCCGCTACTACTAACGATTGAGAAAGGTCAGTTTGCTATTCTGAAATCCATTATCTGAAGGAATGCGATTAATGCAGACCGTCATCCTGAGTTGCCTGTTCGGCGTCGTATGCACCATGGTGCTGTGGGCGGCCGGCTGGGCGGCCGCGACCCGCGATCGGATGATGCAGCGCGGCGGCAGGCTTGCTCCGCCCGAGGAGCTATAAGCCGGCGAACGTCCGCGATGCGCCTCGGCGTCTGTTTTATCCTCGGTATCGTTGTGCTGAATGCAGCACCAACCGCCAGCGTCGCGCAGACGCCGGCGCTGTCGTGTCATGGTGCGCAGCGGTCCAAGAAAGTCGCCGAGCTGATATTCGGCCGCGATATCGGCAAGCGGTTGGGCGTGAGCGAAACCGACTTCGCCCGCTTTGTCGCGCGCGAAATAACGCCGCGCTTTCCCGACGGCCTGACGATAACGGATGCGGTCGGTCAATGGCGCGATCGCAAAAGCGGCAGTATCGTGCGCGAGCCGAGCAAGGAGGTCGAGATCGTGCTCGCCGGCGACGACGGCGACCAGGCGCGGCTCGACGCCGTCGTCAGCGCCTATAAGCGGGATTTTCGCCAACAGTCGGTCGCGGTCATCGTGCGGGACGCCTGCGTCTCGTTCTAGTCTAGATCGGGTCTCGCCGCCCTTCCGGAAATGACGGCCGAGAATTTTGGGGGACTTGCGGCGACGAGGCGCCGTCCCTAGCTTTCGCCAAGAGAACTTTGAAACGCCGATGCGAGAGGGAGCGGCCGCGGATGAGCGCATGCGTGGACGAACTTAAGCTCGTCGCCCTCGATAAGGACGACGTCGCGGTGGTCTCGGCCCATTTGCAGGACGCTTTGGTCAAGGTTGCCGATATATTCTGGCAGCCGCGCGAGCATCGTTTTGTGATGGCGCTCAATCGCTTCGACTGGATAAGCGCCGCCGAAGCGAAATCGCATGACAAAGCGGATTATCGGCGATGCCGCACCGCGCTGCGCTTCGAGCGCGTGCTCGCTTGCAAGTGTCGCGGCCTTGATCAGATGAACAAAGATGCCCGGCTCAACCTCCTTGCCGTGGAGTTTGCCGAAAGCGATTCGCCCGCCGGCGTCGTGACGTTGACCTTTTCCGGAGGCGGCGTGCTCCGGCTCGAGGTCGAATGTCTGGAAGCCGAGCTTGCCGATCTCGGCGAAGTGTTCACCGCGGAGCTGCGACCGGATCATTTCACCGGCGGGCCGCTGACCACCTGAATGCCGCAAAATCGTCGCGGCTTGCGCGGGCGCAGCGGTCCCGGGCGATGGGCTGCAGCCGGCGCCGTTGCAACCATGATCCGGCGGGCCTCCCAACAAGAGCCTCAATCCAAAGACCCGCGCTCGATTCATCAATTTGCTTGCGCCCGGTTTTGATGGAATCAAAACCGGGGTCCAGCATCATGCCCCAGTGTCCCGGCGATCTCGAAATTCGCATCAGGGTGTGCCACATGGACGTGCGACCTTCGGAATCGGGACATTCAGGTCAATAACCATGGCGATCCGCCTCGACACGCGTTCCGGCGATTTTGCGCAAAA
This sequence comes from Xanthobacteraceae bacterium, assembly GCA_030037645.1. Lineage (GTDB taxonomy): Bacteria > Pseudomonadota > Alphaproteobacteria > Rhizobiales > Xanthobacteraceae > BOG-931. The sequence continues at coordinate 3,774 of JASHQI010000234.1, read as the reverse complement.
ATTCCGCGCATTTCTTGACACCAAGCGCGAGACATCGGCCGATGTCGAAGCGGCCGTCCGCGCCATCATCGCCGACGTTGCCGCTCGCGGCGACCGGGCGGTCAAGGATTACACCCTCAAATTCGACCGTCTCGATCTCGACCAAGCCGGCTTGCGGGTGACCCATGAGGAGATCGCGGCAGCGCTTGACGCCTGCGACCGCGCCGCGCTCGGCGCGCTCGAACTCGCCCGCGACCGCATCGAGGCCTTCCACCGCCGCCAATTGCCCGAGGACGACCGTTTCACCGACGCGCTGGGCGTCGAACTCGGCTCGCGCTGGACCGCCGTCGCTGCAGTGGGGCTGTACGTGCCGGGCGGCACTGCCGCCTACCCGTCCTCGGTCTTGATGAACGCCGTGCCGGCCAAGGTCGCCGGCGTGCCGCGCGTGGCCATGGTGGTGCCGGCGCCCGGCGGCGCACTCGAGCCGCTCGTCCTCGCCGCGGCGAGACTGGCGGGCGTCGACGAGATTTTTCGCATTGGCGGCGCCCAGGCGATCGCGGCGCTTGCATATGGCACCGAGACCGTCGCCCCGGTGGCGAAGATCGTCGGCCCCGGCAACGCCTATGTGGCGGCGGCCAAGCGCATGGTGTTCGGCAAGGTCGGCATCGACATGATCGCGGGTCCGTCCGAAGTGCTGATCGTCGCCGACGCCAGCGGCAATCCCGACTGGATCGCCGCCGATCTCTTGGCGCAGGCCGAGCACGACGAGAGCGCGCAGGCCATTCTGATGACCGACGACGCGACGCTCGCCGACGCCGTCGAACGCGCGATCGCCGGCCAGATCGCGCAATTGCCGCGTGGAAAAATCGCCGCCGCATCGTGGCGCGATTTCGGCGCCATCATCCTCGTCGGCGGCCTCGATGAGGCGATACCGCTGATCGACGCCATCGCGCCCGAGCATTTGGAGCTCGCGGCCGAGGACGGCGACGAACTTGCGCTGCGCGTCCGCAATGCCGGCGCCATCTTCATCGGCGCCCACACGCCCGAGGCGATCGGCGATTACGTGGCCGGTTCGAACCACGTGCTGCCGACCGCGCGTTCGGCGCGGTATTCCTCCGGCCTCGGCGTCCTCGATTTCATGAAGCGTACCTCGATCCTCAAATGCGGGCCGGAGCAGTTGCGCGCGCTTGGCTCGGCCGCCATCACGCTCGGCACGGCGGAAGGACTGGACGCTCACGCCCGCTCCATCAGCATCCGGCTCAACCGCTGATGGCGCGCGCACCCCGCGTCAGGACAAAAGCCGGTCGCCTGGCCGCGGTCACACTGGACGACTCTTCGATCGGCCGTGCCGGCGAGGAGGTCGAGCACGAGCGCGCGATCGCGATCTACGATCTCATCGAGGACAATAGCTTCCGGCCGATCGGCCATGACGGCGGACCCTATGCGCTGCGGCTTGGCATCAGCGGCAACCGGCTCGTATTCGAGATCGGACTGATCGATGGCACGCCGGTGATCACGCACATGCTGTCGCTGGTGCCGTTCCGCCGCATCGTGAAGGATTATTTCACGATCTGCGACAGCTATTACGCGGCGATCCGCACGGCGACGCCGGATCGTATCGAAGCGCTCGACATGGGTCGCCGCAGCCTGCACGACGAGGCCTCGCGCACCGTGATGGAGCGGCTCAAGCGCAAGGTCGAAGTCGACTTCGAGACCGCGCGGCGGCTGTTCACGTTGATCACGGTACTGCACTGGAAGGGCTGAGGGGCCGGATGCCACCAGCCGATGCGCGACCCGTCACGCAGCCGTTGGCGGTGCTATTCGCCTGCGGGCTGAACGCCGTTCGCTCGCCCATCGCCGCGGGCTTGTTCGCGCAAATGTTCGGCCGCGCGATCAATGTCGGCTCGGCCGGCGTGCGCAAAGGCGAGCTCGACCCGTTCGCGGTTGCGGTGATGGCCGAAGTCGGCCTCGACATATCACGCCACAAGCCGATGACGTTCGAGGAGCTTGCCGATCTCGAAGGCCTCGATTTCGAACTCATCGTGACGCTCGCGCCCGAGGCGCATCACCGCGCCTTGGAGCTGGCCCGCGGCAGCGCCGTCGATGTCGAATATTGGCCGACCGCGGACCCGACCGGAATCGAAGGCAGCCGCGAGCAGCGGCTCGACGCCTATCGCGACGTTCGCGACCGGCTTATGGCGCGGATCCGGCAACGTTTCGCGCGCCCCGGCACCGGCAATGAGTGATGCATCCGCGGCAGTTGTGGAACCCTCCGTCATCCGCTACGTTCCGCGCAAATTTGGGCCCCGACGGCGGTTGCGTCGCAGCCGAGTGGCAACAATTCCGGATCGCGAATGGCGAAGGAAGAACTCTTGGAATTTCCCGGTGTCGTGACGGAGCTGCTCCCTAACGCCACATTTCGAGTCAAGCTCGAGAATGAGCATGAAATCATCGCCCACACCGCGGGCCGCATGCGCAAGAACCGCATCCGCGTGCTTGCCGGCGACAAGGTCCTGGTGGAAATGACGCCCTACGACCTGACGAAGGGTCGCATCACCTATCGCTTCAAGTGATATCATCGGCTGAATTTCTCAATGACGAGAGCGCACCGTGGTAATTGGGCGCCCGAAATTCGTGCTTGCTTCCGGTTCGCCGCGCCGGCTCGCGCTGATCAACCAGGCCGGCATCGAGCCCGACGCGTTGCGCCCGGCCGACGTCGACGAAACGCCGAAGCGGGGCGAGCTGCCGCGCGCCTGCGCCACGCGGCTGGCGCGCAACAAAGCGGAAGTCGCGCTCAACATGGTGCGCATCGATGAAGAGCTCAAAGGCGCTTACATTTTGGCCGCCGACACCGTGGTCGCCGTCGGCCGCCGCATCATGCCGAAGGCGGAGCTGCTTGATGAGGCGGCGCAGTGCCTGCGGCTTCTCTCCGGCCGTAATCACCGCGTCCACACGTCCATCTGCCTGGTGACTCCGAAGGAGACGTTCCGCCAACGCCACATCGAGAGCCGCGTGCGCTTCAAGCGGCTGTCGGAGCAGGATATCGAAGTTTACCTCGCCTCCGGAGAATGGCGCGGCAAGGCGGGCGGTTATGCGGCGCAGGGCATCGCCGGAACCTTTCTGGTGAAAATCGTCGGCTCCTATTCCAACATCGTCGGCCTGCCGCTGTACGAAACGATGACGCTGCTTGGCGGCGAGGGATATCCGATCCATTTCGGCTGGCTACACACGGTTTAGCGCCGCAGAAAGACGGCCCTCGGATCCGGTCCGGGGCCGGACACCGCTGTTCCAAAAGGGTCATGCTGCATCGACATGCCGGAGCGTCACATCGATTCGGCTTGACGGAATCGCGCTCTGGCGTCGCTTCGCGCGCCTCCCATATTCCAGTCATGGCCGACGTCAAGACCACGAAGTCGTGTCCGATCTGCCGCAAGGCCGCCGTCGAGCGGTATCGGCCGTTTTGCTCGCGCCGCTGCGCCGATGTCGATCTCAATCGCTGGCTGTCCGGCGTCTATGCGGTGCCGGCGGAGGACGAAGAACAGGACGAGCGGCGCGACGACAGCGGCGAACAAGCGAATTGATCGTTCGCGACAAGCCGGACGTTCTGGACAGCAGGAAGTCAAATCTTTATAAGACGGCGCTTTCGCGGGCTCGTACAACGGTTTCTGCTTGGCGAGCGTCGGACGTGGGCCCAGGTAGCTCAGTCGGTAGAGCACTGCACTGAAAATGCAGGTGTCGGTGGTTCAATTCCGCCCCTGGGCACCATCACCACGGCTTTTGATAGATCGATCTGGA
>JASHQI010000233.1 GCA_030037645.1 Xanthobacteraceae bacterium | reverse complement strand
CTCCTTTTCCAGTCCAAGCTCGACCAGCATCTCGACGGTCGGGGTATGGATCGTGGCGGCGCGCTGATCCTCGGCGGCGTCCGGTAATTGCTCGATCAGTGTGACCGGAATGCCTTTTCTCACCAAGGCGAGCGTCATGACGGCACCGACCGGCCCGCAGCCCGAAATGATTACGCGGTTGTCAGTCTGCGCCATCGTGCGTCTCATACTTTCGAAATCTCAAACGTCGAGGGATGGAACAGCTCCTCGACCTTCACCTTGCGGTCGGCCAAGCCCTGCTCGTGGATGTATTGCGTCAACGCATCGATCTCGGGAAGGTTTTCGGCGATGCCGTATTTCCAGAAATCCTCGCCCATGATCGCGCTCGTCTCATGCGTTTCGGCCTCGAGCCAGGGCAGCGTCACCATCAGCGCATTGACGTCGCGCAGATCGACCATCGCCAGCGCCTTGGCCTCGCAGAACGCCTTGTACACGCTGGTCGCCAGCCACGGGTATTTTTCAGCGAGCGGTTTTCGGATGCCGACCAGATGCATGATCGGAAAAAGCTTGGTCTTCTTGTAGTACGCCTGCTCCGCCTGTCGCGTGTTGGGGAAAAGCCGCGCGATATGCGGCTCGCCCTTGAGAAACGACGACGGCGCGCGCGCCGTGAACAGCGCGTCGAGCTCGCCGTCCTTGAGCATGCCGACCAGCGTCTGGTCGTCATCGATCGGCTTGAGGTCGACGCCCTTGATCGGCTTGAGCGGCGTGCGCTCGTGGCGGCCCGCCTGCTCCTGGCCGCCGCTGCGCCAATGAATGTCCGAAGGCGGCACGCCATATTCGTGCTGCATCAGGCCGCGCATCCAGACCACGGCGGTGATCTGATATTCCGGCACGCCGACGCGCTTGCCGCGCAAATCTTCCGGCTTGTCGATGCCGGCGCCCTTGCGGACATAGATGCCGGAATGGCGGAAAATGCGCGACACGAAAGCCGGGATGCCGATATAGGCCGCGGTCCCGGCCGCCACCGTGCGGATATAGCTCGAGAACGAGATTTCGGAGACGTCGAATTCCTGGAATTTGAAGGCACGGTGGAAAATCTCTTCCGGATACATCGGCAGATAGGTGACGGCGCAGCCTTCGACCTTGATCCGGCCATCCCTGATCGCACTGGTGCGGTCGTAATTGCCGCAGGCGATCGTTATCGGCACTTCCACCATTATGAGCTTTCTTACCGTCATCCTGAGGTAGCCGCCGCAGGCGGCCCTCGAAGGATGACGGCCTGGGCGCACCCGAAATCGGATATATCCGATTTCGGCACTTTTAGGTGTCCAAGTCGGCAACAGCTGACTTGGATGCCGTCGCCCTTCGAGGCTCGCTACGCTCGCGCCTCAGGGTGACGGTGAACAGTGAGCGTTTCCTATAGTTGCTTCCCGCCCAACTGTGAAGAAGCGCGATAACCGTCGCCTTGTTGTCCTCCCAAGCGCGCGATAGCTTTACAGCAAAGGAGACTGCCCATGCTGTCGACCGTGATCGGCGGCGCCATGCTGCCCCATGCGCCGCAGTTCTTCACCATGCCGGATACCGAAGACAAGGCGCTGGTCGCGCATGTGCGCGAGGTCGCCGCCGATGTCGGCAAGCGATTGCGTGCGCTCGAGCCCGACCTGTGGATCATCTTCTCCAACGATCATGCCGAGCAGTTCTTCCACACCACCGCGCCGCCGTTCACGATCCATGTCGGCGGCGAAGCGACCGGAGAATTCGCCGGGCGGAAATTCCATTGGCAGATTCCAAGCGAGATCGGCTTCGAGCTGGTGCGCCAGCTCTATCGGCAGAATTTCGACCCGGCGTTTTCCTCCACCGCCAAGATCGATTACGCCATCGGCATTCCGCTCACCCATCTCGGCCATACCGGCCCGGTACTGCCGATCTACGTCAACGCCTATCTGCCGCCGCAGCCGACCATGGAGCGCTGCTATCAATTCGGCCAGGCGGTGGCGCGCACGGTGACGGCGCTGGGTCTCAAGACCGTGATTTTGTCGAGCGGTGGCATGTCGCACTTTCCCGGCACCGACCGCTATTCCAATCCCGAATTGGCCTGGGACAAGCGCGTGCTGGAGAAGCTTGCGGCCGGCAACCTGAAATCGCTGATCGGCTACGACGAGGACGAGCTTGACGACACCGGCAACATCGAGCTGCGCTGCTGGGCCTGCGCCGCGGGCGCGCTCGGCGAGCGCAAGCCCGACGTGGTCTCGATGGACCCAAGCTGGCACCACAATTATGCATCGCTGGCCTGGATCGGCGGCGACGCCGGGCAAAATCACGCGGCGCACTACCCCTCAATCAAGCCGGAACTGGTGGCGCTGACCTCGGCGTTGCACGGCCTCGCCCACGACGCCGGCATGCGCGCCGAATACCTGGCCGACGCCGGCGCCTTTGCCGATCGCTTCCATCTGTCGCCGGAGCAGCGCGAGGCGCTGATCAAGCTCGACATGCCGTCGATCGTGAAGATGGGCGCGCATCCGCTGGTGCCGTTTTTGGCGCAACTGCAAATGCAACGGCTGCGGCCGCAGCGGTAACTCCGTCATTGCGAGCGAAGCGAAGCAATCCAGTCCGTCGCAAAAGAGGCTGGATTGCTTCGTCGCTTCGCTCCTCGCAATGACGGCAGCAAGTAATCCGGATTGCTCGCAGCGCAATCCGGGGAACTGAATTTGCCCCAGCATTCGCGCCTTACGGCGCTCCGCCTCCCTTTTTAGGGAGCATGATCTGTGAGGGCCTTCTCGTGCTGTGGGACTTGGCAAGACTTGGGGCGCGAACAAAAAGCGCAGCGCGAGAACGGGATTGCTTGTTCACCTCTCCCCGCGTGCGGGGAGAGGTCGTCCGCGCAAAGCGCGGCGGGTGAGGGGGCGTTCCCGCGATTCTGAGCCTAGCGGCAATGCCCCCTCATCCCGACCTTCTCCCCGCACGCGGGAAGAACGAACAGCACTCTCCTTAGCGGGGCGAGGGGAAAGAAAGCACACCGCGAGAACCGGAAATTATGCCATTCTCGCACTAACGCTTGGGGAGGAAACGTATGGCCGACGCCTTGCCGTTGACGGGGAATACCCTGCCGCTGACCGAACAAACCATCGCAGCGCGCCTGGAGCGCCTGCCCTATTCGAGCTGGCACGTCACCATCACGGCCATATTGGGCGTCGCCATCTTTTTCGACTCGTTCGACTCGCTGGCAATCGCCTATGTGCTGCCGGTGCTGATCCGCGAATGGCACATCCCGCCGGCGCATATCGGGCTTCTGATCAGCAGCGCGAATTTCGGCCAAGCCGTGGGCGCGTTGACCTTCGGCTGGATCGCCGAGCGCATCGGGCGCGTCAACACGGCGCGCATCGCCATCGCGATCTTCGCGGTGATGAGCCTCGCTTGCGCCTTCACGACGAATTACGACCAGCTCATTGTCTGCCGCTTTATCCAAGGCATCGGCCTCGGTGGCGAGATTCCCGTCGCCTCGACCTACATCAGCGAAATTCTGCGCGCCGACCGGCGCGGCGCGCGGTTCCTGAGCTATCAGATTATCTTTCCGATCGGACTCTTGCTGTCGGGAGTTGTCGGCGCGTTTGTCGTGCCGCGATTCGGTTGGCAGTGGATGTTCGTCATCGGCGCAATCCCGGCCCTGGTCGCGCTGACGATGCAGCGCTTCTGTCCGGAATCGCCGCGCTGGCTCGCGTCGCGGGGCCGTCTCGTCGAGGCCGACGCGAATTTGACCGGCATCGAACGCATCGTGTCCGGCAATGGCACGAAACCGCTGCCCCCGGTGCCGGAATTGAGGCTAGAGCGGATCGAGCGCCGGACCCGTTGGCAGGAATTGTTCGAAGGCCGCTACTTGTCGCGGACGTTGTTGGTCTGGGTGATATGGGCGTGCTGCTACATCATCGCCTACGGCTTGCAGGGCTGGATTCCGACGCTGTATCGCGAGGTTTATCACCTGCCGCTGCAACAGGCGCTCAACTACTCGATCTTCAGCCCCGCCGGCAGCCTAATCGGCTCGCTCATCTGCGCCTTCCTCATCGACAGCACCGGCCGCCGTTACTGGTTCACCGCGGCGTTCTTTCTTGCCGCCGCCGGCCTCATCTGGCTGTGGGCGTTCGGCGCCGGCACCGCGTTCGGCATGTTGCTCGGCTTCATGTTCTGCTCGGCGTGGCTCGGCTCCATGAACATGACCATCTTCCTCTACACCGCGGAAATCTATCCGACCCGCATGCGCGCGCTCGGCGTAAGCTGGGGCAGCTTCTGGCTGCGCGTGGCAGCGACCGTCGGACCACTGATCGTCGGTTTCGCGCTGCCGCGCTACGGCATCAGCGGCGTGTTCCTCACCTTCTCCATCTTCGCGATCATCGGCGCCATCGCCGCGATCTTCATGACCGAGACGCGACGGCGCGTGCTGGAAGAAGTTTCGCCTTAGAAGAGGTGTGCATGCGCGCCGGTCAGGGCCCATATAGCGTTGGGCGGTAGTATCTCAGTTTGAATGTTATCGAGGGAGAGTGCACCATTTCTCCCTATAAGGGGCTGCGGCACTAAAGAGGAACCCGTCCCATGCCGGCCTCGTCCTTCTCGATGCGCGCCGGTGGTTCCGTGCGATTAACCCGTTCGCTTGGTGTTGGGTAAGCACAAAAAATTCGTTCTGTTTATCGCGCGGTACAAGAGCAAGAATGTAATATAGTCCAAATCTTTTTCTTTTCTTCTTGACGATCCAAACGTTTTTGGCAGAGAGACCTTTTACATCGATCAAAAAATGTTGCCTTCGGGGGCTAATCACCATGAGGTCGGCAAGCGGAGTATTGTGGCCGAGCGTAAAGGCCACCTCGTATCCGAGCTTACAGAGTTCGCTCGCGACGGCGAATTGAGCGGCCCATTGAGCATTTCGCCCCTTACGTTGCTTTTTTCTCGGGACCGCGCTCGCCCGGCTTCGGGAGGGTGGCATCAATCATCTCCGCCAGGTCTGTCATCGAACGAAGTGTGTCGCTGAGACCTGAATTCCTGCTGATCCTGTTTAGGGATGGCGTCGATGTAATCCTCATATAGCCACAGGATACCGACCGTGAATACCATGCCAGCCGACATGACCGTCCAGCCCCTCCATCCCGCGGCGAACACAAATAGGTACGCCATCGCAGCACCGCCGCTCAGGGTCAGACAAAGGGCCATAATGAAGTTGATAACGCTGCGCATCTTCAAACTATGCGTCCAAACGACATAGGCCGCCAGTGGGACAAAATTCAAAGGGAGAGACTACCCGTTCCGGTCGGTCGTTGATTCGACCGCCGCCCGAGCCTAAGTTCAACCGCCGATCTTGCCGCATCAAACTTGCCGTCCGGAGAAAACGCCCATGAAGAAGCTCGTATTGGAAACGACCGCGCCGTTCCAAGGCTTACCGGAGCTCGTCGCTTACGATGAGG
>JASHQI010000232.1 GCA_030037645.1 Xanthobacteraceae bacterium | reverse complement strand
ACCGCTTCGATTTCCCCCGATGTCTCCAATCCCGGCTTTCGCTCCATCACCTTCGATGAATTGCGCGTCGCCTACACCGAGCAAGCGCGCGGCCTGATCGACGGCGGCGTCGACGTGCTCCTGATCGAGACGATTTTTGACACGCTCAACGCCAAAGCCGCGATCTTCGCCATCGCCGAGGAACTGCACGCGCGTGCAATCGCTCTGCCGGTGATGATTTCCGGCACGATCACCGATCGCTCCGGCCGCTTCCTGTCGGGACAGACGCCCGAAGCGTTCTGGAATTCGATCGCGCACGCCGCACCGCTGTCGGTGGGGCTGAACTGCGCGCTCGGCGCCAAGGAGATGCGCGCGCATATCGCAGAGCTGTCCCGAGTCGCCGACACGCTCATTTGCGCCTACCCCAATGCCGGCCTGCCCAACGAATTCGGCCATTACGACGAAGGCCCCGATGCGATGGCCGCCCTGGTCGGCGAATTTGCCGCTGCGGGACTTGTCAACATCGTCGGCGGCTGCTGCGGCACCACGCCCGAGCATATCAGCGCCATCGCCAAGGCCGTTGCCGGCAAAAGGCCGCGCGCCATTCCGGAAATTGCTCCGCGGCTGCGGCTTTCCGGTCTCGAACCGTTCACGCTGACGCCGCAGATTCCATTCGTGAATGTCGGCGAACGCACCAATGTCACCGGCTCGGCGCGCTTCCGCAAGCTGGTGACGAGCGGCGATTATCCGGCCGCGCTCGCGGTCGCGCGCGATCAGGTCGAAAACGGCGCTCAAATCATCGACATCAATATGGATGAAGGCCTGCTCGATTCCGAGAAGGCGATGACGACGTTCCTCAATCTGGTCGCCGCGGAGCCCGACATCGCGCGCGTTCCGGTGATGATCGACTCCTCGAAATTCTCCGTCATCGAGGCCGGGCTGAAATGCGTGCAAGGCAAGGCGGTGGTGAATTCGATCTCGCTGAAAGAGGGCGAGGACGCGTTCATCCATCACGCCCGACTGGTGCGGCGCTACGGCGCCGCCGTCGTGGTCATGGCTTTCGACGAGAACGGCCAAGCTGACACGCTCGAGCGCAAGACCGCGATCTGCGCACGCGCTTACGACATCCTGGTCAATCGCGTCGGATTTCCGCCCCAAGATATCATCTTCGATCCGAACATCTTTGCGATCGCGACCGGAATGGAGGAGCACAACGGTTACGGCGTCGCCTTCATCGAAGCCGCGCGCTGGATCAGGCGCAACCTGCCGCACACCCACATCTCGGGCGGCGTCTCGAACCTTTCATTCTCCTTCCGCGGCAACGAGCCGGTACGCGAGGCGATGCATTCGGTCTTCCTCTACCACGCCATCGCCGCGGGGATGGACATGGGCATCGTCAATGCCGGGCAGATCGCGGTCTACGACGACCTCGACCCGGCGCTGCGCGAGGCCTGCGAGGACGTCGTGCTCAATCGCCGCCCTGATGCCGCCGAGCGGCTGCTCGCGCTCGCCGAGCATCATCGCGGCCAGACCAAGGATAAGAAGGAAGCCGACCTATCCTGGCGCGAATGGCCGGTGGAAAAGCGCCTGTCGCATGCGCTCGTTCACGGCATCACCGATTTCATCGAGCCCGATGTCGAAGAGGCGCGGCGCAACGCCCCGCGCCCGCTGGCGGTGATTGAAGGCCCGCTGATGGACGGCATGAACGTCGTCGGCGATCTGTTCGGCTCCGGACGGATGTTTCTGCCGCAGGTGGTCAAGTCGGCGCGGGTGATGAAGCAGGCGGTCGCCTGTCTGATGCCGTACATGGAACAGGAAAAGGATGGCCGCGCGCATGTCTCCTCGAACGGCAAGATCGTGCTCGCCACGGTCAAGGGCGATGTGCACGACATCGGCAAAAACATCGTCGGCGTCGTGCTCCAATGCAACAACTACGATGTCGTCGATCTTGGCGTGATGGTCCCGGCGGAGAAAATTTTGGACGCAGCGGTGACCGAGCAGGCCGATATCATCGGGCTGTCCGGCCTGATTACGCCCTCACTCGACGAGATGTGTCACGTCGCGGCCGAGATGGAGCGCAAAGGATTCGACATGCCGCTGCTGATCGGAGGCGCGACCACGAGCCGCGTGCACACTGCGGTCAAGATTCATCCGAACTATCGGCGCGGCCAGGCGATCTATGTCAATGACGCGAGCCGCGCCGTCGGCGTGGTCTCCAACCTCTTGTCACGCGACGCGCGGCAGCGCGCCGTCAGCGACGTTCGCGCCGAATACGCCCGCGTCGCCGCGGCGCATGCGCGCGGCGAAGAGAGCAAGCAACGCTTGTCGCTCGCCGATGCTCGCACCAACGCACTGAAACTCAATTGGTCGGGCCATTACGTTCCGCCGGCGCCGCGCCGGCTCGGCACTTACAAGATTGCCGACATCGCGATATCCGAGCTGATCGACTATATCGATTGGTCCCCGTTTTTCGCGACCTGGGAGCTGAAGGGAAAATATCCGGCGATTCTCCATGACGCCGAGGTCGGCGAAGCCGCGCGCGGCCTGTTCGCCGATGCGCAACAGATGCTGCGGCGGATCGCCGACGAGCGCTGGTTCCGCGCCAGCGCCGTGATCGGATTATGGCCGGCGAACAGCGAGCGCGACGATATCCTCGTCTTCGCCGATGAGACGCGCCGGGAGCCGCTCGCGGTTCTGCACACGCTGCGCCAACAGCTCGCCCGTCGCGAAGGCCGCGCCAATGTCGCGCTCGCGGATTTCATCGCGCCGCGGGCGAGCGGGCTTGCCGACTATATTGGCGCGTTCGCAGTCACCGCGGGTATTGGCGAACACGATGTCGTCGAGCGCTTCAAGCACGCCAATGACGATTATTCGGCGATCGTCGCCAAGGCGCTCGCCGACCGCCTTGCCGAAGCGCTCGCCGAGTACGTGCATCAGCGCGTGCGCCGCGAATTCTGGGCTTATGCGCCCGACGAGGCGCTCGGCAACGACGAGCTCATCGCCGAAGGGTATCGCGGCATACGCCCGGCGCCGGGCTATCCGGCACAACCCGACCACACCGAGAAGGCGACACTGTTCGCGCTGCTCGACGGCGAGCGCGAGATTGGCGTAAAGCTCACGGAGAGCTTCGCCATGTGGCCGGGCGCGTCGGTCTGCGGGCTCTATCTCAGCCATCCCGACAGCTATTACTTCGGCGTCGGCAAGATCGAACGCGATCAGGTCGAGGATTACGCCAAGCGCAAGGGTTGGACGCTCGACCAGGCGGAACGATGGCTGGCGCCCATCCTCAATTACGATCCGCAGCCTTACGTACGCACTGCCGCCGAATAGTGGCAAGCCATAGCGAACCGTGATAGCGCTCGACCCGGGGTGGGCAAGCGATGATTAGGGAGTGCTGCAATGGCTCAGCTCATCGTCATGTACAAAACGCCGCGCGAGGTGGCTGCCTTCGACAAGCATTATTTCGAGAAACACGTCCCACTCGCCAAGAAAATTCCCGGCATGCGCAAATACGAAGTGAGCAAGGGGCCGGTGGCGACGCCGGCCGGGCCGTCGCCGTATCACCTGGTCGCGACGCTGAGGTTCGACGACATCGCAGCGATCCAAAAGGCTTTCGCCAGCGCTGAGGGCCAAGCCGCCGTGGCCGACGTGCAGAGCTTTGCCACCGGCGGCGTCGACATTTTCATGTTCGACAGCCGCGAAGTTTAGCTTTCGCGTGCAGCGGCGCTGTGGTCACTGCACCGCGGCAAATGGCTTAACGCAAAATTCGCCTCTCCCCGCCGGGGAGAGGTGAATTGAGCGAGATCACGCGCCGGTCTTTCGCTTGATCGCCTGCTCCAGAAACAGCGCCGCCTCGAGCGCCGCGTGGTCGCGCCCGAATCGACCCACGATCTGAATGCCGAGCGGCAGCTCTGCGTCGCTTAATCCCGGCACATTGACGCAGGGTGCTCCCATCAGTGTCCACAGCCGATTAAACATCGGGTCGCCGGTCGAGGAAAAGCCGTGCGGCGCAGCGCCCGGCGCGGACGGCGTCAAAATCACATCGTGGCCCGCCATATTGTCGGCGAGCACTTGACGCGCCCGGCTCGCGGTGCGGCGCGCAGCGTCGTAGTCGTCGGCGGAAATCGCCGCGGCGCGGTCCAACTGCGCGCGCAGCCGGCCATCGATCAAGTCGCGGTGACGATCGTATTCGAAAGCGAGCGCACGAATATTTTCGTAATCCTGAACCGTGAATTGCGCCGCATGGGCCTGCTCCATGATCGGCGGCAGTTTCAGTTCCGTGACCTCCGCACCGGCCGCTGCGGCGATCCCCGCCGCGGTGTCGAGCGCCCGCTGCATCGCGGCGCTGGCTTGCGGCCACAGATGGGTGCGCACCAGCGCGATGCGCGGGGTGGCCGGCGTGCTCCGATCGACGCGCAAATCGCGGCCGAGCATCGCCGCTGCCGCGAAGGCGACATCGGCGACGCCCGCGCCGAATACGCCGGCAGTGTCGAGATGCCAGGAGACGTCCTTCACGCCGACCATCGGGATCAGTCGATACGACGGCTTGAAGCCGGCAACGCCGCAGAACGCCGCCGGGCGCACCACAGAGCCTGCGGTCTGGGTGCCGAACGCGATCGGTACCATGCCGGCGGCGACGGCCGCGGCGGAGCCCGACGACGAACCGCCGGGCGTGTGGGCGAGATTGTGCGGGTTTCGCGTCGCGGCCGGCACCAGCGAAGCCAATTCCGTGGTCACGGTTTTGCCGAGCACGATACCGCCGGCCTGTCGCGTCAGCGCCACCGCCGTGGCATCGGCGCGCGGCCGATGACCGGCGTAGATGGGCGAGCCGTATTGGGTCGGCAGATCGGCCGTATCGAAAATATCCTTGAATGCCACCGCAAGACCGCGCAGCGGCGTGGCCGGCAGACGCGGATTTTCGGCCGCGCGCCGCGCGCCATCGAGGTCGAGCGCGACAAACGCTCCGATTTCTTTCTCGCGCGCGGCGATGGCGTCGGCGCAAAGCTCGACAACCTTTCTCGGCGTGAGTTCGCCGGCCTCGATCCGGCGCGCAAGATCAAGCGCAGAAAGCATCACGCGCCTCGTTTTCCATCGCCGCAGCCTCCCCGTGTCCACACGATGTGGCCCCAAACATCGCGGCGGATCAAGAGGCGCAACGAATTGGCAAGGTTAACGCCCTGCTTCATGCGTGCGACCCACCGGATCATTGAGCAGTCCTTAACGGAATGCGCCGCATTGTTCGCGAATGACGCGTGGAGTGCGTAAGTATCTCGTCGGCTCCGTCGTCCTCATCGCGCTGATCGCCGTCGCCGGCTGCAGCCACTATCTGATCGGCGAGCGTGAGCCGTGGCGACGCGATGCGGAAGTCGCATGCTTGAATTCCGGCGCCGTCAAAGAGTCGCCGACACGGGTGCGGATTACATCGATCGACGGCCCGGGCATCTGCGGCATCAGCTATCCGCTGAAAGTCTCGGCGCTGGGCGATGCTGGACCGCTCGGTTACGACGACGAGCCGCCGCTGCCGCCGAGCTCGATCCCGCAAAGCTCGATGCCGCAGCACTGGCCTGTGGTCCAGTCGAGCTCGTTGCCGCCGCTACAGCCTGCCACGACGCCGCCACCGCTCACGCAACCTGGAGCGCCGCAATACGGTCAGCAGCAATACCAACCGGAATATATCCAGCAGCAATACAGCCAGCCGCAATACGATCAGCCGCAATACGGCCGACCACAATATAACCCGCCGCAATACGGCCAGCCGCAATATGGCACACCAGCCGGTGCGCCGATGTCGCTTAATCCGCCCGGCGTTGCGCAGCCCGACGAAAATGACGCCGATGCGCCGGACGATTCATCCGGCCCGATGCTCGAAGCCGCGCCCAGTCCCGGTTACGGCGCGACCGACCCCGCGCCGGCGACGCCATCGCCCGCGCCACCTTACACGCCGCGCCCGGAATTCGCGCCGTACAGCGCCGAGCCGGTGCCCCTCGGCCCGCCGGCCGCGCCCATGGTGACCGCAGCGGCAGGGCCGGTCGAGCTCAAACCGGCGGCGACGCTCGCCTGCCCCATCGTTTCGATGCTCGATCAGTGGATCAGCGACGCGGTGCAGCCCGCGGCCGAAAAATGGTTTCGCGAGCCCGTGGTCGAGATCAAACAAATCGGATCCTATTCCTGTCGCGACATGATCAACGGCGATCCGAACGCGCATATTTCCGAACACGCTTTCGGCAATGCGCTCGACATTGCCGCATTCGTGCTGGCCGACGGTCACACCATCACCGTGCAATATGGCTGGCACGGCTCGCCGGAGGAGCAGGGTTTTCTGCATGACGTGCAAGGCGCGGCGTGCCAAGACTTCACCACCGTGCTGGCGCCGGGCGCGAACGTCTATCACTATAATCACATCCACGTCGATCTGATGCGCCGCCGCAATGGCCGACACATTTGCGAGCCGGCCGCCATTCCCGGCGAAGTCGTCGCCGAACGCGCCCGCGAGCGTTACGCCGCCCAGCATGATGGCGGTCCACGCGTTACCGGCTCGATCGCGACCAGAACGCGCCATAGCACGCTCGGCTATTCGGGTGGCAGTGACGATCGCTTGCCGCTCGCCGTGCCGGGGGACGATTGATGGCTCCTTCTCCCCGCGTGCGGGGAGAAGGTCGGGATGAGGGGGCGCGTCCGCTGGCCTGAACATTCTTTGATAGGCTCGGACTCGCGGCGACGCCCCCTCACCCTCGCTTCGCTCGACCTCTCCCCGCGCAGCGGGGAGAGGTTAAACGGGCATGCGCAGCACCGGCTTGATGGCGATGCCGGCGGAGGAGTCCTGCGCCGCCCGGTTGATGTCGGCGAAGTCGTAGAACGTGATCGTCTTCTCGATCGGAAATTTGCCGGCCAGCATCAGATCAATCAGCTTGGGAATGAATTCGCGCGGCATGCTGTCGCCCTGGACCACGCCGCGCACCGTGCGGCCCTGCTGCAGGAACGGCATTTCGAACGACGCTTCGCTCCCCGCCCGCGCGCTGCCAAGCAGCACGCAGGTCCCGCCCGGCTGCAACGAATCGATCGCCTGGCGCAGCGCCTTAGGCACCGCCGAGGTCTCGACGGCGCAATGCACGCCGCCGGCGACGGCCGCGCGAATCGCGGCCGCCGCGTCGGCGCAATTGTTGGCGTTGATCGTGTGCGTCGCGCCGAGTTCGCGGGCGAGCTTGAGGCGATGATCATGCACGTCGACTGCAACGATCGGCGCACAGCCGGCGACCTTCGCCGCCATCAGCGCCGACAAGCCGACCGCTCCAGCGCCGAACACCGCAAAACTGTCGCCGGCGCCGGGCTTGAGCGCGTTGAGGACGGCGCCCGCCCCGGTCTGGCCGCTGCAGGCGAGCGGGCCGATGAGTTCGAGCGGCGCGTCGGGCCGCACCTTGATCGCATAGCGCGCCTGCGTCAGCGCGAACGTGCCGAATGAGGATTGCTGAAAGAACGCGCCATAGACCGGTACGCCATTCTTGGTCAGCAAGGTCGAGCCGTC
>JASHQI010000231.1 GCA_030037645.1 Xanthobacteraceae bacterium | reverse complement strand
GCCGATTCATCCTTCGAGGGCCGCTTCGCGGCCACCTCAGGATGACGGCTCAGGGTTTTGTGAGGTTGGGTCCGTCATCCTGAGGAGCGAGCGTAGCGAGCCTCGAAGGATGAAGGGCCATTGAGGTCGAACATGAACCAGGCGGTAGCCAACGGCGCTTATGACGTAAACCGCATCCGCGCGGATTTTCCGATCCTTGCAACCAAGGTCTATGGCAAGCCGCTGGTCTATCTTGACAATGCCGCGTCGGCGCAGAAGCCGCGCGTGGTGCTCGATCGCCTGCACGAGGCCTATACCGCCCAATACGCCAATGTGCATCGCGGCTTGCATTATCTCGCCAACGAAGCGACCGAGGCCTACGAGCTGGCGCGCGAAAAGGTGGCGGCGTTCCTCAATGCCAAGCGCAAGGAAGAGATCATTTTCACCCGCAACGCGACCGAGGCGATCAATCTTGTCGCCTATACGTTCGGCCGCGAGCGCCTCAAGGCGGGCGACGAAATCGTGCTCTCGATCATGGAGCACCATTCCAACGTCGTGCCGTGGCATTTCCTGCGCGAGCGCCAGGGCGCGGTCATCAAATGGGCGCCGGTCGACGATGAGGGGCATTTCCTCATCGACGAATTCGAGAAGCTTCTCGGCCCGCGCACCAAGCTCGTCGCCATCACGCACATGTCCAACATGCTCGGCACGCCGGTGCCGGCCAAGGAGGTGACCCGGATCGCGCATGCACGCGGCATTCCGGTGCTGTTCGACGGCGCGCAGGGGGCGGTGCATCTGGACGTCGACGTGCAGGACATCGGCTGCGATTTCTACGCCTTGACCGGGCACAAGCTCTACGGCCCGACTGGAATCGGCGTGCTGTACGGAAAATACGAGCACCTTGCCGCCATGCCGCCGTTCAACGGCGGCGGCGAGATGATCCGCGAGGTGTTCGAGGACCACATCACCTATGGCGACCCGCCGCATAAGTTCGAGGCCGGCACGCCGGCCATCGTGCAGGCGATCGGGCTTGGCGCCGCGATCGACTATGTCGCCTCGGTCGGCAAGGCGCGCATTCGCACGCACGAAGCGGGGCTGGTACGTTACGCCCATGACCGGCTACGCGAGATCAATTCGCTGCGGCTGTTCGGCACGGTCAAGGACAAGGGGCCGATCGTCTCCTTCGAGATGAAAGGCGCGCACCCGCATGATGTGGCGACCATCATCGACCGCGCCGGGGTGGCGGTGCGCGCCGGCACCCATTGCGTGATGCCGCTCTTGGCGCGCTTCGGGGTCACGGCCACCTGCCGGGCCTCGTTTGCCATGTATAATACACGCGAGGAGATCGACTGCCTCGCGCAGGCGCTACTGAAGGCGCAGGAATTCTTCTCATGATGGTCTCTACTCACATGACCGACGAAGCAAAAACCGAAGCGGATGGCGCTGCCGCGGGCCCGGCGGAGCGACCCTCGTCGATTCCGGCCGACGAAATGGCGCGTTTGACCGACGACATCGTGGGCGCGCTGAAAACCGTCTATGATCCGGAAATCCCCGCGGACATCTACGAGCTTGGCCTGATCTATAAGGTCGATATCGGCGACGACCGCATGGTTCATATCGACATGACATTGACGACGCCAAACTGTCCGTCGGCCGCCGAGCTGCCGACTCAGGTAGAGAACGCAGTGTCGAGCGTCGCTGGAGTGCGGGAGGCCAAGGTCAATATCGTGTGGGATCCGCCGTGGGACCCGAGCCGGATGTCGGACGAAGCCCGGACGGTTTTGAATATGTGGTGAGTGTGTCGCGCGCGTTGCGCACGGCGCACCAGCGGACTACATGAAGTACACGAGATCGTTAGTAATTTCGACTTATTCCAGGTCGTAACGACTGCAGGAGACGATGACGATGGTCGCTGCCCGACCAAGGCCTCAGGTCATGCGGCTTACCGACGCCGCTGCGGATCGCATCAAGGCCGTGATGGCGAAAGCCGAGCGGCCGATCGAAGCGGTGCGCGTCGGCGTCAAGAATGGCGGCTGCGCCGGCATGAGCTATTTCATGGAATATGCCGATAAGATCGGTCCGCTCGACGAGGTGATCGAGGAGAAGGGCGTACGCATCCTGGTCGATCCCAAAGCGGTGCTGTTTCTGCTCGGCACCGAGATGGACTACAAGGTCGACAAGCTCTCTGCGCAATTTACTTTCAATAATCCGAACCAGACCGCGGCCTGCGGCTGTGGTGAGTCCGTGCAGATCGAGCCGGCGACGGGCGGAGTTCCCAGGCATGCCTGAGATGAAGAGCGCGCCGGCAGACGCGATCTTGGTCAAACGTATGCCGGGCGTCGTTTCTACGACACGGCCGGCCTGATCTATCTTTCGTTCTATGATCTGGCCGCGATGGTGCTCAGGCGGCAGCGTTTCATTGTCCGGGATGCCGAAACCGGCAATGACATGACCCGTGAAATACTAGATCGGCTGCATTAGAGCATGATGAACTTAGGTTGGTGCCGGAGCACTGGCGCGGCGCACTCCCTCTCCCCAGCGGGGAGAGGGTTGGGGTGAGGGGGTTGGGAAGCTGAGAATATTTTGCAACCGCCGAGCCCCCTCACCCTCGCTCGCTGCGCTCGCTCGACCTCTCCCCGCCGGGGAGAGGTGAAGCAAGCGTAGATCGCGCTCGAATCAATCCAAAAATCATCAGGCTCTAGTCGCGGCTCACGCAACGAGCGTTATGCCACGCGCTCGGCCGGCGCGGCGCTCGCCCTTGCATCGGCTTCCGGATCGGCCTCGCAAATCGCGCAATTGCGGCCGTTGCGCTTGGCCGCGTAGAGGCACTTGTCGGCTCGTTCGATCAGCGATTGCGCCGTATCGCCTGGGCGCAGTATCGCGGCGCCGATCGAAATCGTCACCCGGCCGAGCCGCTCGCCGGTCGAGCGTTTCACCAGGTCCTTGGCCATGACCGCGCGGCGGATGTGGTCGGACACCGTGATCGCCGATTGCAACGACGTGTTCGGCAGCGCGATCACGAATTCCTCGCCGCCATAACGCGCCGCGATGTCCTGGCCTTTGACATTCTGCTTGATCGAAATTGCGACCAGGCGCAGCACTTGGTCGCCGGTCAGGTGCCCGTAGGTGTCGTTGAACTTCTTGAAGTGGTCGATGTCCGCCATCAACAGCGAGAGCGGCACGTTCTTGTCGTTGGCGCTGGCGATCGCCTTGGCAAAAGCCTGATCGAAGAATTTGCGGTTCGACAGCGTGGTGAGCGGGTCGGTGAAGCTTTCGGTGCGCACCGCTTCGAGGTTTTGCTCAAGCTCCTCGATCTCCTGCCTTGACGCCGATAACCGTGCCTCGAGCTTCTTGTTGTTGAGTTGCATCTCCTTGGTGCCCTGGACAAGCCGCTCGATGACGGCATGCAGCGCGTCGCCGTTGTCGGCCACCTTGAGCTCTTCGTGGGCGTCGGCGAGGCTCTCCGAATAGCTCGACGCCGAGCCCGCGGCGGCATCAATCGTTTCCAAGACCTGCCTGACTTCGTCGAGCACGCGTTGGTTGACCGAGTCGATGCGATCCCCAATGCGGCTGGTCGCAACATAAGTGTTGAAGATCTGATCGAGCTCGCTTTCGCTGAGCAAGCCCTTTTGCTGGAGAATCTGATTGATCGAATGGTTGAGCGCCGGATTGTAGCCGGTCGCGTAGTGGTACCAGATTTCAAAATTGCGCGGCGATGCGGGTTGCGACAGCGCGCGCATTTGATCTAGCGCAATCTCGGCGAATGCGTAGGTTCTTTCGTGCTCGTCGTGGGGCACGGCCATCGAAGGTCTCCAGGCGTGGGGAGGCCGAAAGTGCTTTTGACAGCGTGGCGCTGTTCTAATTTCGCGCGGAACTTAGGAGACAGCCGTGAAGGAGCGGTAAACGTGAAAGAGCAGTAAATATGTCTCCTTGTCAGGAGAATCCTGACGCGCCGCAAGCCGCCGGCGTTGTGGAGCTAGGCCTTTTGCGGCACCGGCCGCAGCAGGAACGCGGGCAGATGCGATGCGTCGCCTTCGTCGGTGCGGGCCGCGGCCGGCTCGTGGCCGCCGCGCTTTCGCGCAGTTTCGGTTCGCGCCATCGAAGCGGCAGGCCGGTGCGGCTGGCGGCGGCCATCGCCACGGCCATGGCTGTTCGGTCGCGGCGCCTTGTGTGGCGCGATATTACGGTGTTGGGTTGTTGCCGCAGGACCGGCAGCGGCGGGTACGTTCATCCATGCAATGGTCTGGCCAATCAAGCTCTCGATTGCGGCGACCGCCTTGGCGTCGTTCGTCCCGGCCACGATCGTGATCGCCGTGCCGCTGCGCCCGGCGCGGCCGGTGCGGCCGATGCGGTGCACGTAATCGTCGGGATGCATCGGAACGTCGAAATTGTAGATGTGGCTCACGTCCGGAATATCGAGCCCGCGCGCGGCGACGTCGGAAGCGACAAGCAACGTCACTTCGCCCTTGCGGAACTGCTCCAGCGCCGCCATGCGCGCCGGCTGATCCATGTCGCCGTGCAGCGCCTGCACCGAAAAGTGGTGCCGTAACAGCGAGCGATAGAGCGTCGCCACGTCGCGTTTGCGGTTGCAGAAGATGATGGCGTTCTTCAAGCCCTCGGCCGACCGGATCAGCCGACGCAGCGTGTCGCGCTTGTCAAAATCGTCCCGGCCGGATTTGGCCAAAAGCTGGGTCGTGGTGGCGACGGTGGTGGCCGGTCGGGAGACCTCGCAGCGGACCGGATTGTGCAGGAACTGGTCGGTGATGCGCCGGATTTCCGCCGGCATGGTCGCGGTGAAGAACAGCGTCTGGCGGGTGAACGGCACCAGCTTGCAGATGCGCTCGATGTCGGGGATGAAGCCCATATCGAGCATGCGGTCGGCCTCGTCGATGACCAGAAGCTCGACGCCGGTGAGCAACAGCCGGCCGCGTTCGAAATGGTCGAGCAGGCGGCCCGGCGTCGCGATCAGCACGTCGACGCCGCGCGTGAGCTTTATATCCTGATCGCCGAACGAGACGCCGCCGATGATCAGCGCGACGGTGAGCTTGTGGTTGGCGCCATACTTGGCAAAGCTCTCCTCGACCTGTGCCGCAAGCTCGCGCGTCGGCTCCAGGATCAACGTGCGCGGCATGCGGGCGCGGGCGCGGCCTTGCTCCAGCATTGTCAGCATCGGCAGCACGAATGCCGCCGTCTTGCCGGTGCCGGTCTGGGCAATGCCCAGCACGTCGCGCCGCGCGAGCACGTGCGGGATCGCCTGTTCTTGAATGGGAGTAGGAGCTTTGTAACCGGTTGCCGCAACGGCGGCGAGAACCCTTTCGGACAAGCCGAGATGAGAAAACGACATAAACCCTCGAGTCAGGACCGCCTGCGAAATTTTTTCGAGTCAATCAGCAAAGCGCACAAAAACAGGCGAATCTACCTTGCCTCAGTTGCGCGAAACATAGGATCGATTGGCCGAATGTCAACCTGTGACGGTCTTCTGCGGCGCTCTAAGCTAAACGGATTCCTTCACTTTTCCGCCATGGAGCAGCAACATGCCCGGTTCCGCATCCGATCCTTTGCCGATTATCCTTATTGCCGGACTGAATTGCTCGGCGCGCCTCTACGCCGAGCAAATTCCAGCGCTTTGGCAATTCGGCCCGGTGACCGTCGCCGATCATCGGCGCGACGACAGCATGGCGGCCGTGGCGCGGCGGATTTTAACCGCAGCGCCTGCGCGATTTGCCCTCGCGGGACTGTCCATGGGCGGCTACGTCGCTTTCGAAATCATGCGTCAGGCGCCGCAACGCGTGGCGCGGCTGGCGCTGCTCGCTACCGGAGCGCGCGGCGAGACGCCCGAGCGTACCGCAGAGCGCAAGCCGCTGATCGACATGGCCCGGCAAGGGCGTTTTGCCGAAATCACCGACAACCAGTTTCCGTTGCTCGTGCATCGCAGCCGGCATGGCGACGCGGCGCTCAAGGCCGTTGTGCGCACCATGAACGAGGAAACTGGGGCGGACGCCTATTTGCGTCAGCAGCGGGCGATCATGAGCCGGCCGGACTCGCGCGCCGGATTTGCAGCGATTGCCTGCCCGACGCTGGTCCTCGTCGGCGATGACGATCAGTTGACCCCGCCAGCGCTCGCCCGCGAGATGGCGGCCGGCATCCGCGGATCGCGGCTCGTCATCGTTGCCGAATCCGGCCATCTGTCGACGCTCGAAAGGCCGCGCGAGGTGACCGACGCTCTCGTCGAATGGGTGCGGTCCTGACGTTCGCAGATTCAATCCGCACACGGCGCCAGTCCAGCAAGCCGCAATTGTACGGACGCCCGTTCCAGGGCAGGATAACGCAAAATAGCGATGGAGGGCGTTCATGCGGCTGGCTCATTGTGTGCGCGCGTTATTGGCATTCGCTGCGCTGGCGCTGGCGGCGCTCACGGTCGCGCCGGCGTGCGCGCAGAGCGATTATCCGACGCGGCCCGTCAAGGTCGTCGTTGGCTTCGGCGCCGGCGGCGGCACCGATATTCTCGCGCGACTGGTGGCGGCAAAGCTCTCGGATATTCTCGGCCAGCAGGTGGTGGTCGAGAACCGCCCCGGCGCCGCCGGGCATCTCGCGGCCCAATATGTCGCCGGCCAGCCGGGCGACGGCTACACGCTTCTGGCGAGCCCGATCGGTCCGATGTCGATCTCGGCCGCGGTCTATTCCGATCTCAAATACAGTCCGACCAAAGACTTCATTCCGCTCGCCGTGATCGGGCAGTTTCCACTGATCCTGGCGGTCAGTTCGAGCAATCCTGCGAACAACGTTAAGGAGTTGGCCGCATACGCCAAGCTGCATCCCGATAAGGCGAACTATCCGAGCACGTCGCCGACCTTCGTCATCCCGATGGAAGCGCTGAAGCTCGCGACCGGGATGCCCGCCGTGATGATCCCCTACAAGAGCAGCGAGGAGATGATCCTCAGCGTCATGCAGGGTCAGACCATGATGACTATTGTGGATCCGCCGCCGACGGTGCCTCAGGTCAAAGCCGGCAAGCTCAAGGCGCTGGCGGTGACCGGCCACGAACGCCTGCCCGAACTGCCCGACGTGCCGAGCATGGCGGAGGCAGGCTACCCGAGCGTCGACATTCAGGTATGGAGCGGCATGTTTGCGCCGGCGGGAACGCCGCCGGCGATCGTCGCCAAGTTGGCAAAATCGCTTGCCGAGGCCATTCACGATCCCACCGTGACGGCTCGGCTTCAGGGCATGGCAATCAGTCCCAGCAACGACACGCCCGAGCAGTTCAAGGAACTGATCGAAAGCGACATCGTGAAATTCCGCAACGTGGTCAAGGCCGCGAATTTGAAGTTCGAGGATTAACCGCCGGCGCAAAGGGTCCCGGCGTTCTCATTGGCGCAGCAGCCGTGTCGCGATGTGCGCAAATGCCACAAAGATGCTCGCGAAAGCAGCCTGACCGGCGTCAGGCGGCAGCGAGCGGCCTCATTTCCGCTGATGCCCGTGCACGCGGGCATCCAGACCTAATCATCGCGCGCTAAAATTCCCGGCCGATCATCCGGTCGACCGAATAGCGTCCGCCGCCGCCAAGGAAAATGGCAATCGCCACGATGCCCATCAGCACGGTGTATTCCATGCCGTGCTTGCCCCAGTCCCAGTGCGGATAGAGCACCGCAAACGAGATCACCGCCATCTCGATGACGAAGGCGGCGGCGGCGATGCGCGTAAACAGCCCGAGCGCGAGCAATAGCCCGCCGAAGAACTCGATGGCGCCGATGAAATAGGCCCAGGCGAGCGGATAGGCCCAGCCCCAGTGCGCGAAATGCCGCGCGGTGGGCACGGCATCGGTGAGAAACAGCTTGGCGTAGCCGTGCGGCATCAGGATCAGCCCGAGCGCGACGCGGATCAACGTGTAGCCGAAAGGCGCCAGCACCGCGTAAAGCGGCGCCGCGGCCGGCACGAATAGCGCCTTGCGGTCGATCTTGATCTCCGACGTCGTGCTCATCAATCCCTCCGTGGCCGGGCTGTGGCTGGGCTGCAATGTTAGGCCGCCTCCGCGAAAACGGGGTAGGAGAGAGCATTACACATCCAGCGCCGCGTCGTCGGCGAATTCGGCGCGTTCCTGGATGAACTCGAAGCGCGCTTCGGGCTTGGTGCCCATCAGCCGCTCGACGGATTTTTCCGTGGCCTTGTGATCGTCGGCGACGAGCTTGACGCGCAACAGCGTGCGCCTCTTCGGGTCCATGGTGGTTTCTTTGAGTTGCGCCGCCATCATCTCGCCCAGCCCCTTGAAGCGGCTGACTTCGACCTTGGCGTTGGCGTGGAATTCCTTCTTGAGGATTTCGTCGCGATGCTTGTCGTCGCGGGCATAAAAAATCTTGCCGCCGTG
>JASHQI010000230.1 GCA_030037645.1 Xanthobacteraceae bacterium | reverse complement strand
GTCGGCGGCCCGCACATGGCGACGCTCTCCAACGCGGCCGGCCCGAAGCAGCGCAGCCTCAAGGAACTCGAAGCGGCCGGCGTCGTGGCTGCGGGCTTTCCCTCGCTGGCACTGTTTGCCGCCGGCTACGCTGTGCGCAACGTGCTGCGCATCCTCAAGCGCGAGAACTCGCTCTCGCCGACCCAAGAGCATGTCCTGACGCTTGAGGACTATTACGATCTTGTCAGTCTCAAGCAGCAATTGGAGCGCGAGGAGAGTTACGACAAGCTGGCCCAGTCGCTCGCGCACAAGCGCGCGGCGGAGTAGGCGAAGATTCAACTTGAGGCGATTGCGCTCTCGCGCGCGCCGCGCATCACCCGGAAGACGGCCGATGAAGACAATCGCAGCTTGGCCCTTGGCGCGACTCGCGATCGCCTCCGCATTGCTTGTGGCGGGATCGTTCGGTGCTTCGGGCCAGACCGCCAACGACTTTTACAGCGGCAAGCAGATTCGCCTGATCGCCGGCTTCCCGCCCGGAAACGACTACGATCTCGGTGCGCGTCTGCTCGTCAAATACCTGGCCAAATACATACCGGGCCAGCCGAACATCATCGTCCAGAACATGCCGCAGGCGGCAAGCGTCGTCGCCGCCAATTATCTGTACACGCAGGCGCCGCGCGATGGCACGGTTTTCGGCACCTTCTCGCGCAACATCGTCAACGACGCGCTGACCGGTCAACCCAACGTCGTGGTCGATCCCCGTCGTTTCATCTGGCTCGGCGCCACCTCGCACCCGGCACGCATTTGCGTGCGCTCGCCTACGGCGCCGGTCAAGACTCCCGCCGACCTGTTCACGCACGAGTTCATCGTCGGCGCCGCGGGTGCCACATCCTCGCTCGCCATCCTGCCGACGGTACTCAACAAGGTGCTCGGCACCAAATTCCGCATCGTCGAGGGATACCAGGGCATGGGCGATACGGTCCTAGCCATCGTGCGCGGCGAGTTGCAAGGCGAATGTGCCTCGTACCAGCAATTCAGAGTCGATGGACAGCTCTTTCGCGACGGCAAGCTGCTGTTTCTGCTGCGCGCAGAAGAAGCGCCGATCCCGGAAGTTCCGAACGTGCCCTCGATCTTCGATTACGCCAAGACCGACGAGCAGCGCGAGCTAATGCGCTTTGTCTTCTCCTCCACCGAATTCGGCCGCCCTTACGTCTTCCCGCCCGAGGTGCCGAAAGACCGCGTCGACATCATGCGCAAGGCAATCGCCGCCGCCGCGCACGACCCGCAGCTCGTCGCCGAGGCCGCCAAGATCAAGATGGATATGACATACACGCCGCCGGAACACCTCGAACAGCTCGTCGCCAAGCTATACGCGACCCCGCCCCGCCTCATCGAAACAATCAAGCAGATTCTGCCGACCGAGAAATGAATTCGGCGATCAATGCCGGCGCACGGCCGCTGGCAACGCGACGATCCCGGCGATCGCGCCGGCTCTGGATTGACCGCGGAAAAGACAAAGTATGAGCCGCAAAGAAAAGGGGCCGGCACGAAGCCGGCCCTTCCCCCAACTGATCCTGTACAGCGATCACCCCTTGGTCACAACGGGTGGAGTCGGGCTGGCACAGCCAGCAATGCTTGCAAGAGCAAGTACTGCGATGATTGCTAACGCAAGCTTTTTCATAACGACCCTCCCGTTGTGGTGACGCGACGACCATACAAGCGGCCAAATTGGCCCTCTAGTGCAAAAAGGACACAGTCGCGATTTGATTGCATCGTGTTGTGGTTCATCGCTTCGAGGCGCAGCGAAACTGAAGCCGGAATCCGAGCGATGCGGAGGACAACAATGCGCTGCGAGGCCGTTTCACCGACCAAAATGCCTTGATCGGCGTTGGTTGGCGCCAGACCGTCCGTTGGAGCGTTGGCCGTCGCGACAAAACGCGCAGGGCGTTGCAATAATGACGCACCGTGTGAGATTCATCCGACCTGCCGCAGATTTGCCATCGAGCATGACCCAATCTCGCTGCCATGGTGATCGGCACGCTCCGATGCGAATCGGTTGGTATGCGCTTCTAGGAATGGACGAGCCTTGCACGTGAAATACAGAGCGATGAGTGCATTGGCCGCGAGCATTGCACTCTCAGCGTGTGCGGCCTCCGCTCCAACTGCGGGTAGCCCCGCATCCGCCGCCGTCCCGGTAGTCGCAAGCGCCGCCTCTCGCGACCTGACACCTCCGGAAAAGAAGATCATCATGGACGCGGTTGCGCCGTCGCTTAGAAACCCCGCGTCGGCGAAATATCATTGGACAAAGCTGTCAACGACCCCAGCCGACGACGGCTCATATAACTATTGCGCAACGGTCGATGCCCAGAGTCCCTATCCCGCCTACAACGGCCACCAAGCCTACATTGTCGAGGTCAAGCTTTCATTCGGCGGAAAAGTGACTTCCGCCGTCATGGGCCTCATCGCGGGCGGCAAGGACGCCGCGCTCGTTTCCAAGATGTGCGCCAAATACAATCTCAATCCCGACGGCGGGGTCTGATTGCTCGATGGCGGCGTCCGCGGCGCTGGCGGCGGTCGGCGACGGCAGGCGGGTCTGGTCGCCGACGAACGCGCGCGCCTCATCCGGCATCTCGGTCATGGCGAGGTATACATCGTGCGCGCATCGGCGGTGAAAGCCCTACGCGACGCCGGATCGAGATAGAACATGTGGCCGCCGCGATAGAGCTTGAGCTGGGTGCGGTCCTCGCCGTCACTAGGTGGGAGATGATCGAGAATGTATTGCGTCACCGCATAAGGGGTGACCATGTCGCTATAGCCGTGCGCTATCATGAGCCGGAATGAAGGCGTCAGCGCAAGCAGCACGCGCAAATCATCGGTAACGCTCGGCTCGCCGTGGCCGCCTCCTTCTCCCCAGTCCCATCTGCCGAACAAGTCCGAGGCGAGCAGGTTGTAGGTCATCTCGGTCTTGAACCCCAGCTCGTCGCGGGCATAGCCGACGAATGTGCTGCCGTAGGCCCGGATCATGCCGTCGAGAATCGGATCGGGGCCACGCGCCACGGGCGATTCGGGAAACGGATCGTCGGACGCGAAGGTCGCGTCGTAATGACTGACGACCTTATGGTCGCCGAGGCGGAGATTTTTGACATATTCGTCGCCGATGAAACCGCGCGATTGTGCAAGCGCGTCGACCGACAGTCCCGTCATTTGCGCAACACGGGTGTAAAAGTTCTTGGCCGCCTCGCCTCGCAGCGGCGGCCCGGCCAGCGTCGTCAAATAATCCGTGAGCGCAAAATGCTCCGCTTGCGCCAAGGCCTGCTTGCTGAAGTTGCCCCTGCGCTCCATCTCGGCCGCGGCCAACGAAGGCAATTGCAGCGCCGCGCCGAGCGCAAGGCGGTTGCCGCCGAATTCGAACGCGCCATCGAGCATGGGCGAGAGCATGAGGATACCAGACACGATGATGCCCTGGTCGCGTTGCAGGATGCGCGCGACCTTGACGGCACGGAATCCGCCGTAGCTTTCGCCAAGAATGAATTTCGGCGAACTGGCGCGACTATTCTTCGAAATGTAGAGCGCGATCACTTTTGCCATCGATTCGGCATCGCCGCGCACGCTCCAAAAGGGGCGGCCACCGTCGGGCTTGGCCGGCCTGCTCCAGCCGGTGCCGACCGGATCGATCAGCACCAAATCGGTGAAAGCGAGCCAGGTGTCCGGATTATCGACGAGGTGGACATCGGTGCCGTCGTTTGCTGGACCGAAATCCGCGATTCGTGGACCGACCAAGCCTAGATTGAGAAATGCCGAAGCCGCGCCGGGGCCGCCGTTGAACACGAAAGTGAGCGGCCGCCGCGCCGGATCAGCCGATTTCGCCACATAGGCGGTGTAAAACACGGCGGCCGAACGCTCGCCCGATTGATCGAACAGCGAGAATGTGCCGGCCGTCGCCGTATAGTCGAGCTTGCCGCCGGGAAGATCGATGCTGTGCTGGGTGACGGCATCGCCGGGCAGCAGCGAGAGGACGCCGGGGCCATTCGTCGCCTGACGTCCGGGGCCGCCCTGTTGGCGTTGTTCCTGGCGATCAGCCCGTTCACCGCCACCGCGGCCGGGACGATCCTGCGCGAATGCGGCAGCGGCGACTACAACAAGCGCGAGTGCAACAAGCGCGCGACGAAAGTCGATCATCATTGTTTCCCGGATTTTTGCGGATCGCGCGGATGCATTTATTCGAGCTCGATAGCTCCGTCGATTTCCACTGCGAGACCCAGCCCGTCCACGGTCAGCGTGACTTTGGCCGGCAACGCTTCACTGCCTTTGAGGCGGCCGCCGCTGACGGCGCCCCGCACCGCTTGCTCGATCTCGCGCTGCGAGGTGATACCCACCTTTTTGAGAAATTTACGGACGCTGACGTTCAGGACATCCTCATTCATGATCGCCTCCTGAAAGTGCCGGAAAGATGGCTATGAGCGGCAGTAGCTTATCGCATTGGCAGCGAGCGAACGACTGGCCGCGCGACGCTCAAGAGCCGGTAGACAATAACGATAAGATCGGGGAAGTTCTGGCGCATCCGGCATAGCAGCCGGGACAAAACCGGCGATGGAGGCGCCCGCAATGCCTTTTCCTCGCGCTTCGAAAGCCCTTGCGCGTTTTACCGTGCTCGATCTCACCCGTGTCCGCTCGGGACCGACTTGCGTACGCCAGCTCGCCGACTGGGGCGCCAACGTCGTCAAGATCGAGAGCCCGCCCGGCCTGGAAGAGCCGATGGGCGGCCCGCGCGAGGGCGGCGATTTTCAGAACCTGCATCGCAACAAACGCAGCATGACGCTCAATCTGAAGGCGCCCGAAGGGCTCGCCGCGTTCAAGCGCATGGTCAAGAAGGCCGACGTCCTGGTCGAGAATTTTCGACCAGACGTCAAGAAGCGGCTCAAGATCGACTATAAGACGCTGGCCAAGATCAATCCGCGTCTGGTCTATGCGAGCATTTCCGGATTCGGCCAGGACGGGCCCTACGCCGGCCGACCCGGCTTCGATCAGATCGCGCAAGGCATGGGCGGCCTGATGTCGATCACCGGCCTTCCCGGCCAGGGGCCGGTGCGCGTCGGCATCCCGATTGCCGATCTCAGCGCCGGATTATTTGCGTCGATCGGCATCCTTGTGGCGCTCCTGGAGCGGGAAAAATCGCACAAGGGCCAGCATATCGCCACCTCGCTTTTGCAAGCGCAGATATTCATGCTCGACTTCCAGGCCGCGCGCTATCTGGTTCAGGGCGAGGTTGCCAAGCAGGCCGGCAACAATCATCCCACCAGCATTCCGACCGGCGTGTTTCGCACCAAGGACGGCTTCGTCAACATCGCGGCGACCGGCCAGAAGATTTGGGAACGGTTCTGCCAGGCCGCTGATGCGACCGCGCTATTGCACAAACCGGAATATCAGGGCGGCGCCGCGCGGTCGAAAAATCGCGATGCGCTCAACGCCGAAATTCAGTCCTACATGGAAAAACGCGGCAGCGCCGACTGGGTCGAACGCTTGAACGCGGCCGGCGTGCCGTGCGGACCGATCTACGCGATTGACCAGATGTTCGCCGACCCGCAAGTCAAGCATCTCAAGATGGCGCAGAGCGTGACCAAGAGTGACAAGAGCAAAATGCAGCTTGTCGCCCAGCCGATCACGCTGTCGCGCACGCCGTCGCGCTTTGTGGCCCCACCGCCGACCATCGGTCAGCATACCGATGCTGTACTCAAGGAATTCGGTTTTTCCGCTCGCGACATCGCGGCGCTGCACAAGGCGAAGGCTGTTTAGCTGTCACGTCGTCATGCCCGGCCTGGTGCCGGGCATCCGCGACTTAATGGGAACGACGTGGATGGCCGGAACATAGGCGAGCGAAGCGACGCCGTTCTTCGAACGACTATGCCCGGCCATGACGAATGAAAGAAGGAGACACCATGACTCAATCCGACAAGATGCTCTCGCGCAAAGAAGCGGGCGTCGGCATCGTGACCTTCAATAATCCCGAGCGGCACAATGCGGTGTCGCTCGAAATGTGGGAAGCGACCAAGCGCATCCTGGACGATTTCGCGGCCGATAACGACATACGTGTTGTGGTGCTCACCGGCGCCGGCGGCAAGGCATTCGTCTCCGGAGCCGACATTTCGAAATTCGACAGCGAGCGCGCTTCGCTCGAAGCTGCGCGCGCCTACGGCGTCAAGTCCGAGGCGGCCTACGGCAGCATCTACGAGTTTCCCAAGCCGACCATCGCCATGATCCGGGGCTATTGCATCGGCGGCGGCTTAGGGCTTGCCACTTGCTGCGACCTGCGCATCGCCTCCGATAATTCGCGCTTTGCAGTACCGGCTGCCAAGCTCGGCTTGGGATACGGTTATGTCGGTCTCAAGCGCCTGGTCGACGTCGTCGGGCCGGCCTTCGCCAAGGAAATTTTTTATACGGCGCGCCAGTTCGACGCCAACGAGGCGCTTGCCATGGGGTTGGTGAACCGGGTGGTGCCGTCGGCCGAACTGGAGACCTATGTCAAAAGCGTGACCGACATGATTTGCGCCAACGCGCCGCTCACCATCCAGGCGGTGAAATACACCGTGGGCGAAATCCTCAAGGATGAATCCAGGCGCAATATCGCGCGCACCGTGGAAATGGTTGAGAAGTGCTTTATCAGCCGCGATTACAATGAAGGCCGCGCGGCGTTCATGGAAAAGCGCAAGCCGGTTTTTACCGGAACGTAAG
>JASHQI010000035.1 GCA_030037645.1 Xanthobacteraceae bacterium | reverse complement strand
GATCCTCATCCTGTGGTATCTCGCGACCAATCGGTGGGGCGTCAATCACCTCTTGTTGCCGAACCCGATCAATGTGTGGCAGCAGCTCATCGACGTGCTGCGCAGCGGCCAGTACCTTCCCGACCTCCGCGTCACTCTGACCGAGCTTGCGATTGCGTTCACGCTCGCCATGACCAGTGGCACGCTCGTCGGCTATTTTGTCAGCCGGTCGCGCTATTCCATCCGCGTCTTTGAGCCGCTGTTTGCCGGCATCTATTCGATCCCGATCATTCTGTTTTTGCCGCTCTATGTGCTGTTCTTCGGTCTCGGTCCGGCGTCAAAGATTGCGCTCGGCACCAGCATCAGTTTTTTCCCGATCGTGCTCTCGACCATCGCCGGTTTTGCCAACGTCGACCGCACGCTGATCACTGCGGCGCGATCGATGGGAGCCTCCGACTATCAGCTATTTCGCTATGTTTTGTTGCGTGGCGCGCTGCCGGTGATTCTGACCGGGCTGCGCATGGGATTTACCGTCGCGCTCTTGTCCATCATCGGCAGCGAAACCATCGCCTCGCTCGCCGGCCTCGGCCACCACATCGTCGAGCTTGCCGAGGGCATGGATATGGCACGCATGTTCGCCTATGTCGTCTTCGTCATAGTGATCGCTGCGGTGCTGAACGCCTGCGTGTCGTTCCTTGAAGCGCGCGGGAGCCGATGGCGATGATGTCAGTCCAGCCGGTGCAGCGTCGGTCCGCTCGTCCCCGCGAAAGTGTGGACCCGACGCCGGATTCTCGCTCCCCCGATAATGAGCGCAATGCTCAGCCGCTTCGCCGATTCTTGCTTCGACATCCGGGCGTGGTGCGGCTAGGCGTCGTGATCCTCATCTTCATCGCGTGGGAAGTGATCGCGCGCTGGGCCGGCGATCCGCTTTTCATCAGTCCGCCGTCGCGCGTCGTGGCGTCGCTTGGATCGGTGTGGGATACCGACGGCGTGCCGGCCGCATTGCGCCTGACCTTTTTCGAGCTTGGCGTCGCCTTCGTCATCTCGGTGGTGATCGGGCTTGCCATCGGTCTTGCCGTCGGCCTGCAGCCGTTCGCACAGCGAAGCTTGATGCCGATCATCCTGTTGCTCTACGGCATGCCGAAGATCACTATTTTGCCGCTGTTCATTCTCTATTTCGGAATCGGTGCAGCCTCGAAGATTGCGTTCGGCGTTGCGCATGGCGTGTTTCCCATCATGCTCGCCATCATCGCCGGCGTGCAGAACCTCAAACCGATCCTGTTGACGAGCGCGCGCTCGATGGGGGCAAACCGCTGGCAAATCCTGCGCTGGGTGATCTTTCCGCACATGATCCCAAGCTTTTTCGCCGGCATGCGGCTTGGCATGAGCGGCGTTCTGCTCGGCGTGCTGCTCGCGGAGCTTTACGTGTCGACCGCCGGCATCGGCTACTTCACCGAGATGTTCACCGAAAATTTCGATCCGACCAAGCTGTTCGGTCTCATCGCCATGCTCGCCGTGATGGCGATTGCGCTCAATGAAATCGTGCGCCGCGCCGAGAACAGGTTCGGCCGCTGGCGATAGGAGCAGTTTTTCATGGCAAAGCTCAAACTTACCGTCGCCTGCGGCGATTATGAGATCGTTCGCGCGCTTTGCGACGGCAGGGTCGGCGCCGACGGCATCGAGCTCAACATGCTGACCGGCATGGGCTCGCGCGAGCGGCATTGGCGCATGGCGCGCAAGACCGAGTTCGACGTCTGCGAGCTCAATATCGGCGGCTATTACATGGGGCGCGACCGCGGCGAGGCGCTCACCGCGATCCCGGTGTTTTTGCATCGGCGCTTCCGGCACGGTTTCGTTTTCGTCAACGCCAAGTCAGGTATCCGCGAACCGAAAGACCTCATCGGCAAAAAGATTGGCGGCACCAATTTCCAGCCGGCGTCCAACATCTGGATGCGCGGCATTCTCGAGGAATATTACGGTGTGCCGCACCGGCAATGCATCTGGGTCGTCGAACGCGATGAGGACGTCGAATTTGCCCCGCCAAAGGACTTGCGCATCGAGCGGATAGCGCCGGGCAAGCGGCTCGACGTCATGCTGGCCGACGGCGAAATCCCGGCCATGCTGTCGCCCGATCTGCCGCGGCTGTTTCTCGAAGGCGATCGCCGCATCGTGCGGCTGTTTCTGAACTACAAGGACATCGAGATCGCGTTTTTCAAGAAAACCGCCATTTTTCCGATCATGCACGTCACCGTGGTGCGGCAGGACATCATCGACAAATATCCCTGGGTCGCCACCAATCTGGTGAAGGCATTCGAGGCGGCCAAGGCGCTCGCTTATCGGCACGTCGCCAATCCGCGCACGACGCCGCTCGCCTGGGTCAGGACTGCGTGGGAGGAGCAGAACGAAGTGCTCGGACCCGATCCGTGGGCCTATGGCCTTGGCGAAGCAAACCGCGAAAACCTCGAAACGGTGCTGCGCTATTGCCACCAGCAGGGCCTGATCAACCGCCTGCCCTCGCTCAATGAATTGTTTGCCGATACCGATCTCGGCGATGCCGGCGGCGGCGCTGAAAATATCTAGAGCATGATCCGGAAAAAGCCTGTCCTCGGACTTGATCCGGGGATGGACACCGGTTTTCCGAAAAGATCATGCTCCATCAAAATGCTAGGGCGTCGGGGCGATTCAACTTAAAGACATGGCGCCCTAGAAAGGCATCCCCACCCCGGCCTCCCCCTTGCAGGGGGAGGAAAAGATTTCGAAAGTCACGTTCCTGCCTCTGAAAGGGGGAGGATTAACGCGGGGGGCGCTTCAATGGACTTAGCCGCTCCGCTTTCGTGAGGGACGATGCCCGACGCAAAAAAGGACGATCCGGCCTTCCTCTACTTCCCGACGAACTATCGCTGGTCGATGGGCTTGCTGATTTGTCTCAGCGGCGCGCCGTGGACCGGAGTAGAGATCGATGAGGTCAATCGCGTCGGTCGCGCGCTCGCCGACAAGATCGGCAACGATGCCGCATGGTTCGAAGAATGGTGCCGCATGGGCGACAAGATCGAGACCCGCGGCCGCGACGCCGAGCGCGCCGGCCACAAGCTCACGGCAGCGTCATGCTTCATGCGGGCATCGCGCTACTATCAGACCGGCGAGCGCTTCATTCATCCGCGCTCACAGCACAGCATGAATATCTACGCCAAATCGGTGAGTCTGTTTAAGGAGGCGTCCGCCGTTATCCGCCACCCGCGGATCGAGCCCGTCGAGGTCCCTTACGAGAACACGAGCTTGCCCGCTTTGCTCGTTCATCCGGATCCCGGAACGACGCGCGGCCACCCTGCCCCGGCCATGGTGTTTTTCGACGGCTTCGATGTCACCAAGGAGCTGCAATACGGCTACGGCATTCCCGATCTCGCCGCGCGCGGCGTCGGCTGCCTCATCGTCGACGGGCCCGGCAATGGTGAAAGCGTGCGCTTTCGAAGTTTGCCGCTGATCGCCGAAACCGAGCGCTACGCCACGCCGGCTTATGAATATCTCGCCGACCGCAGTGAATTCGACGAAAAACGCATTGGCGTGATGGCGCTGAGTCTTGGCGGCTATTACGCACCGCGTGCGGCTTCGCTCGAACAGCGCTTCGCCTGCTGCGTCGCTTGGGGCGCGCAATGGGATTACCATGAAATCTGGGCGCGGCGGCTTGAACTTCTCGATTCCGGAAAGGTGTTGTCGTTGTCGGTGCCGCCGGAGCATTTGCAGTGGGTTCTTGGCGTTTCGGACCGCGAATCCGCACTCAAAAAGCTTGAGGGCTTCCGCCTCGACGGCATCGTGCAGAAGATGACCTGCCCGTTCCTGCTCCTGCACGGCGCCGGTGACGAGCAGATTCCGCTCGCGATCGCGGAAAAGCTCTTCGACGCCGTTGGTTCCAGGCAGAAGGCGCTCAAAGTGTTCACACCCGAAGAGGGCGGTTTTCACCACTGCCAGGTCGACGACGCGACCATCGGCGTGCATTACATGTTCGATTGGATCGCCGACGTGCTCCAAGTGGGGGGATGAGACTCATGAGCAAAGCCGCGCGCAAACCTAAAGCCAAAGCCAAGAAGACGACGCCGGCGCGCGCCAAGACGAAAGCGCGATCTGCGGCCGGAGCGAAAGCCAACATCAAAGCGCCGATCTATCTCAGCGAAGACGACGTGCGAAACCTCGTCACCGTCAAGGACGCGATTGCGATTCTCGAGGATTTGTTCGCGACTTGGTCGGACCCGTCGACGGTCAACCTGCCACGGCAGCGCGCCCGCATCGGCAACGGTTCGTTCAACCTGATGGGTGCGGCGTGGGGTCCAAAGCAGCTATTCGGCCTTAAGGCCTATTACGGCGGCGGCAGCAGCGGTGGACGCTATCACGTGCTGCTCTATTCGGCGCGCGACGGCAAGCTTCAGGCGATGATCGAAGCCGATAACCTTGGCCAGATGCGCACCGGGGCGGCGAGCGGGCTTGCGACAAAACTGCTCGCCAACCCGGAGGCCCGCACACTCGGCGTGATCGGTACCGGCCGGCAGGCGTTCATGCAAGTTGCGGCGGTGTGCGCCACGCGGCCCATCGGGAGCGTGAGTGTGTTCAGCCCCACCGCCGAGCATCGGGAAATGTTTGCGCGCCGGATCAAGCGCGAACTCGGTATCTCAGCGCAAGCCGTAGCGTCCGCCGAAGCCGCCGTCAGCGATGCCGACGTCGTCATTACGATTACGAAATCGGCGGCCCCCGTCTTGCGCGCAAACTGGCTCAAATCCGGCGTCCACGTCAATGTCGCGGGCGCAAATGCGGCAGTGCGGCGCGAGGTCGATGCCGAAACCGTACTGCGCGCGACGGTACGTGCGACCGACCAAGTGGCGCAGGCGCAGTTGGAGGCCGGCGAATACCGCGACCTCGTCGCCACCGGTCGCCTGCAATGGCACGACGTGATCGAACTCGGCGACCTCGTCACTGGCAAGGCCGCCGGCCGTCGTGGGCCGGCCGACATCACGCTGTTCAAGTCGCTCGGCATCGCGCTCGAAGACGTGGCATTCGCTGATCTGATCTTCCGTCGCGCGATCGAACGCGGCACCGGAAAATCGATGCCGCAATAATTGCCGGAGCGATCATGCCTATGAATACGGGCGGGCGCGGCGTTCATCGCACGCCGCGTCATGCGGAATAACAGCACAATCGTGAAATAATGGCGCTCAAATGAAAACACATCGTCTCGACGCTGGGGCCGACACGGTGCATTGGGGCTTTTTCGATGCATCGCTCACACCGCTCATGACCGTTGATCCGGGCGACGAAGTCGTCATCTCGACGGTCTCCGGGCCGCCCAGCGCGATGCCCGACGCGCGGTCGGGAATGATCGTGCCGGAAGCGCTGCGTGCAATCCACGCTCGCGTTCCCCAGAAACTCAACGGACCTCACATTCTCACTGGGCCGATCGCCGTGCGAGGTGCCAAGGCCGGACAGGTGCTTGAGATTCGCATCCGAGCGATCGAGCTCAATTACGACTGGGGCTACAACGCGATCCGGCCGCTCGCCGGCGCGCTGCCCGACGATTTTGAACGTACCCGTCTCATCCACATTCCGCTCGACCGAAGGCGCATGGTCGCGCGGTTGCCTTGGGGTCTCGAACTGCCGCTCAAGCCGTTTTTTGGCATCATGGCGGTGGCGCCGCCTGCGGCATGGGGTCCGGTCGCCTCCCCGCCACCGCGGCGGAACGGCGGCAACATCGACAACAAAGAACTGGTCGCCGGCACGACGCTCTATTTGCCGATTCACGTCGACGGCGCGCTGTTTTCAGTCGGCGACGGTCACGGCGTGCAGGGCGATGGCGAAGTCTGCATCACCGCCATCGAAACCGGGCTGGTCGGGACGTTCGAACTCAAGGTACGCGACGACATGGCATTGGAGTGGCCGATGGCTGAGACTCCGACCCACGTCATGACCATGGCATTCGACCCCGACCTCGACGACGCGGTGGTGATCGCGCTGCGCGACATGATCAAGCTCATCTGTGCGCGCACCGGGATTTCACGCGAGGATGCCTACACTCTGTGCAGCCTGGCCGCCGATCTGCGCGTCACCCAGGTGGTGAACGGCGCCAAGGGCATCCATGTGATGCTGGAGAAGGCGTGTCTGGCGCGCTGAGTCACGTGGCTGCCGAACCAAAAGTTTTTGCATGCCGTGACCGCTGCTCGGCGCCTTGATGCGCGCATCGCGGGCAGCGGTGCGGTCGATCGCACTATCGATATTCAATTGACGCCGAATTGCCTGACACAAGCGTCCAATCGTTCCGTCGGCTTTGGTGCTTCGTTTGTCCAGCGGGCGAATTCG
Organism: Xanthobacteraceae bacterium; assembly: GCA_030037645.1. Lineage (GTDB taxonomy): Bacteria > Pseudomonadota > Alphaproteobacteria > Rhizobiales > Xanthobacteraceae > BOG-931. Next base: position 13,186 of record JASHQI010000035.1, on the reverse strand, counting down.
GTGCGGCCGACCTGCTCGATGTTTTCGGGCGAATAGTTGCCATGGAGCTGCGTTTTCGTGCCGCCGAGAACCAAGATGGTCACCCGCTTTCCGCTGATGTCCAATGCATCAACTTGATGCTCGTTCATGATCGGGTTGGATTTGCTCAGCAGCGCCCGATTGAAGGCGATAGACGCCTCGCCGACCTGCGCAATCGGACCGGTATCGCCGACGACACCGTAGACGAGCGGGCCGCCCGCAGCGCCTTCCAGCCGGCCAACCACGATATCGCCCACCCGGGCATTGCCGAAGGAATCGTCCGGCAGCACGAAGAACGGAACCGTCTCGGCGTCCATGAAGCGCGACGGCGCACAGCCGTTCGGCAGCGTGCTGCCGTCCTGCTTGAGTGTGGTGGCGGCGACGAAATAACCGCCTTCGCGCAGGCATGGCAGGCCGTTATTTGTCTGCGGTATGATTTCCCGTTTGAAGAACGCGCTCAGATCGCGTTCCTTCCAATAAAAGAAATAGAACCCGTCGGGCGCCGTCGGCACCTGCTGCTTGAGATCGATGACGTGCAATTTCCCGTCTCGGATCAACGGCCACATGCTTTGCCATGGCGACTCGAACTCGCCTTTGCCGAGCTTTCGCGCGCCTTTGAAAAGCAGGAGATGGGCGCTGGCGAAATCGTCGAGCGCGCAGATGCCGCTATAGCGCTCCAGGCCGTCCGGCCCGACTGCGCCCGTGCAAGTTCCCGTCCCGTGTGGATCGGCGGGATGATAAGTGCGCGGGCTGCCGTCGGCGTCGACGGTCACGCGGCGCAGCACCGTCAGCAGCGTCACCGGGTCATCGGCATTTGCGGGCTTGTGGTCGAGCAATACCGCCAGCGTACGCGCTGCTCTCGATCCGCTCGCCAACGTCATCGTGTAGCGCTGCAATTTGCACAATGGATCGGCAGCGCCCGCGCCGGAGCGCTGAAAAGTCGCGCCGCTCGTTTGCGGCCGGTGCGGAAGCTCCGCGGCGATCTCCCGCAAAATCTCCGCCGACGGCCTGTCCTGCGCTGGCGCCGCGTTCAAGGTCGCAAGCATGGCGCCGGCAAGGATGGGCAAGACACGAACGAGGTTCTGCATGTCTTTCGAGCACCCTCGGCGTGCCACTGGCAAAAACGCCTTTAAACGCGCGCTCAATGAACGGGGGAAACCGATTTGCAAAGCCCAGAGACAGCAGTTGCCGTTTGCCGAAATTTGCCGGCTATTGCGGCAGCAGCAGGGCGGTTGAGTCTGCAGGAACGAACAGACTGTCCTTGCCGTTGTCGCCGACGTCGCGCTCACGGCCTTGGGCGTCCTTGGTGACGTATTTCACATAGCTCGACGCGCCGGCGCTGCCGGTGTAACAGCCGTTCGGCGCGTAGGCCAGATATTGCCCGTTGTCGAATCCGGCGACGCTGAGCAACTCGCTGGCGCTGGCGATATCCCAAAGCTTCATTGTGCCGTCTTCGCTCGCCGAGACGAGCCATTTGCCGTTGGGATGAAAGGCGACGGCCTCGACGTCCGCGGTGTGCCCGATGAACACTTTCAATAGGTTGCCGGATTGCGGGTCCCACAGACTCACCGAGGTGTCGCGAAAACCGCCGCCGGATGCCAGCCGCGTGCCGTCACGCGACCACGCCACCGACGCCGCGTGTCCGCGATGCGCCGGGATGGCCCTGAATAAGGCATGGGTCGCACTATTCCACAGCTTGACCCCCATCGAATTGACGGACGTGTCAGCGCCTGCAGACGCGACCCATTTCCCGTCGGGGGAATACGCCAAACGCAAAGCCTTGCCCGGGAAAGCCGGGATCGTGTCGGTCCGGCCGGTATCGAAAAACCTGATGGTGCCGTCCCAGTTGGCCGTGGCGAAGGTTCCGGAGTCGTTCGGCGCCGGCGCAAAGCTCAGCGAACCGGCGGTCGCAACGCCAAGACCGGTGTGGCTCGGCATCTTTTTTGCCAGCGCGTGCTTGTGCACGTCCCAGATCCAGACGTTGCCGTCGCCGCCGACGGAATCGACGTACTCCGGATTGCTCACGGGTTCGAACGCGACGCCGTATTGCGCCACCTGCCCTTTGTCGTCCACGGCCGAGAATGTCTGGACCGGCGCGAATGTTTGGCCGTCCCAGATGCGGACGGTGCCGTCGAGGCTCGCCGAAGCGAGCATGGTGCCGTCGGCGGAAAACGCGACCGAGTAAACCGGCTTGGTATGCCCGTGTATCTCGCGAATCCATTTCAAGCTTGCCGCGTCCCAGACGCGGATGACGCCGTCGTCGCCGGCGGTGACGATGCGCGTGTTGTCCGGCGAGATGGCGATGCTGCGCAACTGCTTGGGCGTCACGGTGAGCTTGAGCGTGACCGGTTGCAGCGGGCCGCCGATGAGCTCCGGCTTTTGCGTGGACGCAGGACGGCATGCGGCCCATTTGTCGAGGTTCAATGACGGCGCGCCGCCGAGCGCGGCCGGCAGCGCGGGAGCGTGATTTGATGCGGCGGCCGATCCAGGCGGCGCGACCGACGACGTTGCGACCGTAATTGTTGCCTGGCTGGGCGACGGCGGGGACGGCTCGCTTTCGAGCCACACCAACGCTCCGATAAGCAGCGCTGCAGCAAGCGCGCCTCCGGCCCTCATTGCCGCCCGCGATGAAGGCCGTTTCGGCAATCGCATGGGTTCCGCGGCCGCGGCGTTCACACGCCTGTCGTCCGCGAGTCGTACCGCGTCGGTCTCCGCGACCGTCTTGCGTTCCTCCTCCGCAAGCTGTGCCGCTCCCACCGCCTTCTTGAGCTCTTCTTCCGCGAGCCGCGCTGCTGCCGCCTTCTTGAGCTCTTCTTCCGCGAGTCGCGCCGCTGCCGCTTTCTTGAGCTCTTCCTCCGCGAGTCGCGCCGCTGCCGCCTTCTCGCGCCGTTCCTCCGCGCGTCGGGCCTTGGCTCGCGCGGCCTTTCGCCGCTCCGCGTCTTCAGCGCCACGCCCGGCTTCCGGCTCGTCACGCCGCTTTTGCTCCTCAGCGCTCCGCGCACTGTCCATTGCGGCCGTCTGGCGCTGCCGATCTCGCTCGACGACGGGCTTTGACTCGTCTTGCTGCCGTTGCGGCCGCCCCTCGGGTGGCTGCCACGGCTGGCGCAACGCGTTCGATATGCCTCGGCAAAAATGGATAAGCTTTATCCGGACTTCGGTCTCGCCAAGATCGCGCGGGCGATAGTCTCGCCAATCGAAGTATTGGCGGGTCGCCACGATCTTGAGAACGGGATCGTTGCGCCAAATTCTTTCATCATCCAGTTCCGGAACGGGTATGTAGAGCAGCGGGAAAACCAGATCGGCGCGGCCGAGTTCCTGTTCACGCGCCAGGAACGCCTTGAATTCGAACGCGCAGTTTTCGCTTTTGAACACGCGCGGCGTGATGATTGGAATAAAGAAAGCCGACTGGCTGATGCCTTTGGTGATCTCGTTTTCCCAATAGGTACCGAGGGGGATGGCAGCTTTGTCCTGCCAAATCCGGAATGTCGCCTGCGAACGGCCAAGCTGCCCGCTCAACTCCCATTGGATGGCGTCGCGCAACGCCGACAACGCCCCCTTCGAGCCCTTGTCGTCATCGCGTGAATAGCTGAAAAATCCTACAAGGTCGGACGAATAAAATGAGTCCAGCGACGGCATGGAGCCCCCAGATGCGCCGTTCCTCAATGTTCCCATGTTAGCAAAAAAGATCGCAAAAAGCGCAACTGATAATTGCACCTACGACGGCACCGCCGACTTGATGCATGCGGCATGGACGGCTAGCGTCGTGCCGAGACACCAGAGAAGCCGGAGCCGCCATATGTCCCAGGTCATCATCACCGACACCAAAGCCATGGACTTCGAGGAGGTCCGCCGCGGTCGCGTTCACATGATCCGCCGCAAGCGGCTGCCGCTCGAGACCGGCATCCCCGGGGTCACCATGGAGTATTCGTTGTCGGTCGTGCCTGACGGCTATTTCACGCCGCGCCACCGGCATAATTTCGATCAGATTCGCTACACGCTTTCGGGGATCCAGAGCACGGGTCTGGGCGATCTTGCGGCCGGCGAATGCGGGTATTTCCCTGAAGGCTCCTATTACGGGCCACAGAAGCAAGCGGGCGAATGCGAGTGCCTGGTGCTGCAATTCCAGGGCGCCAGCGGCGAACATCTCCTGTCCAACGAAGAGATGAACGCGACCTATGAAAAGCTGCTCAAATCGGGCGGCAAGTTCGAGAACGGGGTCTACAAGGGCTTCAAACCGGACGGCACGCCGAAGAACAAGGATTCCTACGAAGCGATCTGGGAGGAGCACGAGGGTCGCGATCTCGTCTTTCCGCCGCCGCGCTATCGCGAGCCGGTGATGATGCTGGCGAAAAATTATCACTTTTGGCCCGATCGCAAGCGGCCGGGAATCGAGGTCAAGCACCTCGGCACGTTCAGCGAGGCCCGCACCGGCATCGGCTTCCTGCGTTTCACCCCTGGTGCCGAACTCAAAGGCGGAACACAGGACGACGCGGAGCTGCGCTACCTGCTCGAAGGCTCGTGCACCTATGATGGCAAAACCTGGCGCGAAGGAACCTACATGTTCCTGCCCAATGGGGCTGCTGTCGCGGATCTGCAATCGGCACAGGGTGCGACCTTTTTCGTCATTACGCTGCCGATGCTGGCGGACCTTGCCGCCGCCAGACGGAGCCCGGGCGTTCGGCATCCCGTGCTGGGGCGCGAACACATCAACGCCTAGCCACACGCGCGAGACCGGCAAGACACCATTTCGTGGGAGGATCGCATGTCACGCAAAGCGTGGTTGCTTTGTGCGGGACTTGCGTTTGCCGCAATCGTGACAGTGCCGGCCGCTGCCGCGCCGACCAAGCTCGCGGTCGCGAAGGTGGCCAACGATTTTGCGCTGATGATGGTCGATTTCGGCAACAAGCTCGGTACATTTCAGAAAAATGGGCTCGACGTCCAAGTCAGTCTCATCACGCAAGCCAAGATGATTCAGGCGGTCGTCGCCGGTAGCATCGACATGGCGCTCGCCTCTGGAGCCACGCTTGCCTACGTGCCCAAAGGCGCGCCGCTGACGGGCGTCGCCGCCTTGTCAGGTCCACTATCAATCCTTGCGCTCGTGGTTGCTCCGGGCAGCTCGATCAAATCCATCGATCAGTTGCGCGGCCGCACGATCGCCGTCACCAACATCGGCTCGCTCACCGACTGGGCGGTATCGCAGATTGCCCTGCACGAGAAATGGGCACCGTCCGAGATCAAGCGCGTTTCGGTCGGCGACACGCCGGCGCGAATTGCGACCCTCAAGACGGGCGCCGCCGACGCCGCAGTCGTAGATATCGCCGCGGCACTCGATCTCGAGCAGCGCGGCGAAGCCCGGATCCTGATCAATTTCGGTGACCTGATCACGAATTTTCAGAACCAGATCATCTATGCGTCCGATAAGTTGATCCAGGGCAATCCAGACGCCGTGCGCAGCTTCCTTCGCGCCTGGTTCCAGACCCTGGACTATGCGCGCACGCACAAGGCCGAAACTGTCGCTTTCGCCCAGCAATCGCTGGGGGTCACGCCGGGCGTGGCAACCCGAGTCTATGATGCGCTCATGCCCACCGGCTTTTTCTCAAAGAATGGACGATTTGACTCAACGGTCTTGAGAGCGATGAGCAAAAGTTTCGTGGAGATGAAGTTGCTCGATCACGACATTGATCTGTCGCAATATGTCACCGATCGGTTTCTGCCGAAGCAAAACTGACGCGCCGCCGAGGTCTGGCCGGCGCAACCGCCGCATCACGCGGCAAGCAGTTTTTGCACTTCGTTGACCAATTCGCGCAGGTGGATGGGCTTGGACAGCACCTTGGCGTTCCTCGGCGCCGCCGAATCGGAGTTCAACGCCACGGCCGCAAAACCGGTGATGAACATGATCTTGATGTCCGGATCGAGCTCGGCGGCGCGGCGGGCAAGCTCGATGCCATCCATCTCCGGCATGACAATATCGGTCAGCAACAGCTCGAAGGGCTCCTCGCGCAACCGTTGGTAAGCGGATAGGCCATTGTCATAGGAAATTACATCGAAACCTGCATTCTGCAGCGCTTTCACCAGGAACCGCCGCATATCGACATCGTCTTCAGCGAGCAGAATTTTGGACATGGTTACTCGAACCCGGCTCCCGCCGGCCCCCTTCATTCCATAAGCCGGATGGTCGGTAAACATGGAGTGAAGGTCGCACCATAAGCAGCCCGGCGACGGTCGGAACGCCTATGGACAATAGCCTCCAGCGCACGCTAGGGAACGGTGCCGGGGTGCAGCGAGTCTTGGAAGGGCCGCCAAGCGTCATGTTGGAAATCCAGGACGAATTCGAGCCCCCTTTCGAGGCGATCGAACCGGAACAGTGCCGTGGTCCGGTCCTGTTCAACTCGCCGCACAGCGGACGCGTCTACCCGCGCGAGTTCTTGCTGGCGTCGCGGCTTGATCTGGCGACCTTGCGCCGTTCCGAAGACTCCTTCGTCGACGACCTGATCGCCGGTGTGGTGACGCGCGGGCATCCGCTGATGCGTGTGCACTTCCCGCGTTGCTATGTCGACGTTAACCGCGAGCCTTACGAGCTCGACCCACGGATGTTTGAAGGTCGGTTGCCGTCATTCGCCAATACCCGTTCCATGCGCGTTGCCGGCGGCCTTGGCACGGTGGCGCGTGTGGTCGGCGATGCGCAGGAAATCTACGACCAACGGATGTCTGTCGCTGAGGCGCTGCGCCGCATCGACGGCCTTTACAAGCCATACCACCGGGCGCTGCGCCGCCTGTTCATGCGATTGCACCACGATTTTGGCGCCGCTGTCCTGATCGACTGCCATTCAATGCCGTCGGCGACCGGAGGCCGAGAGGAACGCCCACGCGCTGATCTCGTGCTCGGCGACCGTTACGGCACAAGCTGTGTTCCGGCCGTAGCCGAGACGATTGAAGCAACCATGCGCGGCTTCGGTTACGCCGTCAGCCGCAACAAACCCTATGCCGGCGGGTTCATCACCGAGCACTACGGCAATCCAACGACCGGCTTGCACGCCATCCAGCTCGAGATCAACCGCGCGCTCTACATGGACGAGCGTCGCTATGAGCGCTCGGCATCATTCGCGCGGCTCGCCGGCGAATTCGAACTGCTCGCCGATCGCCTTGCCGCGATCCCGCTCGAGGAGCTGCGGCCCTACCGTGCGGCGGCCGAGTAATCAGGCCGTAAAGGGCGGAAGTTCCATCGGCAAAGCCACCCAGCGCAAGTCGCCATGAAAAAGGGCCGCTCACATTGCTGGAGCGGCCCAAGTCTAGGGAGGAAACGCCCAAGGAGGGCAACGGTAGTGCGAGGGAACCTCGCGCTACCGCACTGCAACAACATACACCGCGTCGCACAAAACGCAAGTCCTATTGACCTAATTAATGGGCGGATTGTCCCCGTATTTCCTGCAATTTGCGCAGACCAGCCTTACCGCATTGCCCATCTCCCCGGCGGGAACGAAAAAACCATTTTCGGTCAAGCAATTGGGTGGGGCGTGTCAGCGACGCGCCACAGCTGCCAAAATTGTCGTGGTTTCATGGGGTTTGAAGCCGATTCCGTCTTGGCCACTACCGCGACCCCCAGTGAATGGCGAACCGGGTAACAGCCCGATTGCCGTTACGGCTGCGCTCCGATACTCGATCCCTGATGGAGTTCCAATGACGGCGATCGATTTTGCAGCCTTCGTCGACGAGCTTGCGGCTGTTTCAGGCGAGACCATTCGGCCATTCTTCCGGAGTGCGCTTGGAATCGAGAACAAGAGCCGCTCCGGCGGCTTTGATCCGGTGACCGCTGCGGACCGCGCCGCGGAAGCCGCAATGCGGGCATTGATCAAGCGGACCTTTCCCGAACACGGCGTCATCGGCGAAGAATTCGAAGCCGAGCACCCGGACGCGGAATATGTCTGGGTGCTCGACCCGATCGACGGTACCAAATCGTTCATCTGCGGCTTGCCGGCCTGGGGCACCCTCATCGCGCTCACGCGCCGCGGCGAGCCGATCTACGGCCTGATGCATCAACCGTTCACGCGCGAGCATTTTTCCGGCGACGGCAGCGACGCGCGCTACCGAGGGCCGGCCGGCAATCGAGCCTTGCGTGCACGCGCCTGCGCGACGCTCAAGGACGCGGTGCTGCTGACGACCAGTCCGCTGCTCATGAGCGATGCGGACCGGCGCTGCTTCAGCCGTGTCGAGCAGGCAGTTCAGTTATCGCGCTACGGCGGCGATTGCTACGCTTATTGCGTGCTTGCCGCCGGCCACGTCGATCTCGTTATCGAAACCGAGCTCAAGCCGCATGACGTGCTCGCACTCATTCCGATCATCGAGGGCGCGGGAGGCATCATGACGACCTGGGATAACGGCCGCCCGCATGGCGGCGGACGCATCGTCGCCGCCGGGGACCGCCGCATACACGCGCAAGCGATGGCGCTGTTGAACGGTTGACGGCTTCACCGTCCGTTGGTGGTCGCGCAAGCGGGAATCCCGCACTGGCTTGCCGCCTTCGCGGGAATGAGCGGAGCGCGGCCTCCGTCAAAACAGCGCCGTGCCTGGAACGAAAGCGTCGAACGCGGCCCAGAACTGAGCACGATAGCGATCCTGCTCCATCAAAAGCTCGTGCTGCGAGCCGACGACAACGAGATGCGATCCGGCGCGCAACAACGTGGCGAAGCCTTCGATTGCCGCATTCGAAACGATGGCGTCACTGCCGGCCGCGATGATCAAAATCGGCTGGCGGATATGCGCCGGATAGCTGCGCTCCTGAAGCACGCGCATGGCACGGAAAGCGGCGTCAGTCCAAGCGACGGTCGGCCGGCCAAGTCCAAGTGCCGGCTCCGCCTCCAGAACAGCGGCGTTACGGGCGTAGCGCACCGGATCGGACGTCAGGATATTGCCGATGAAGGGACGTGATTCCATGACAACGGCTTCGCCGCCGGGGACATACATGCGGCCCAAGCCGGCCATTCGCATAGCCCGTACTAAAAAAGGCGCGAACGGGGTCGCGCCGATTCTGGCGAGGCCGATCAGCGGCGCTATCAGCACCATGCGGTCGAACCAGCGGCGACCCCGATGAGCGGCGCGGATCAACACCGTCGCGCCGGTGGAATGTCCAAGCGCAAACAGCGGCGGCGGACAATCCGGTAGCACGATCTCGCGAATGAAGGTCTCCAGATCGGTGTCGTATTCGGAGAAATTGCGGACATAACCCTTGTACCGGTCGCGCAACGCGCGATCGGAAAAGCCCTGGCCGCGCCAATCGAGCGTCGCCACCGCGAAACCGCGCGCACGCAAATCGCGCACGGTCTCGAAATATTTTTCGATCCACTCGCCGCGGCCCTGGAACAGGCAGACGGTGCCGCGCCGGCCCGCGGGCGGCGGCCAGCGCGCAAAGCGCAGCGTGACGCCGTCCGGTGTTTTGATCGTGCCGGTCACAACGCCTTCGGGGACGGGATTGGCGGGGATCGAGATGAGTTTCATGACGAAGTCGCGCCCAACATGTTCGCTTACCACATCTCGCGTCGCCGGGAAAAAAAGCGCGGATTTTTCCCACGAAACAGCAGCCTGACGCCCCTTGCGCGACACCGGGCGCGTTGCCATATGCGGTTCGCGCAGGCCAATCAAAAAAGCTGCGCGATTCATAGGCTTGGCCCCTCATGGGCGAGCCATCCGCATGTCGCTTCAACAAGGAGGATATGCCATGCGAACTTTCGACCTAGCACCCCTTTATCGTTCCACCGTTGGCTTCGACCGGCTGTTTTCGCTGCTCGATCAGGGCATGGATGGCGCCGCGCCCGGTTACCCGCCGTACAATATCGAGCGGACGGGTGATAACGACTACCGCGTCACTGTCGCGGTCGCCGGCTTCAACGAGCCCGAACTCTCGGTCGTAGCAAAGGAGAACACACTCACCATCCGCGGCGAGAAGAACGCCAAGGAGGAAGAGAAGCGCGGCGACGTGCTGTATCAGGGCATCGCAGCCCGCACGTTCGAGCGCGTGTTCCAGCTTGCCGACTTTGTCCAGGTTAAGGGCGCGAGCCTTGAGAACGGTCTCTTGCACGTCGACCTCATTCGCGAGATCCCCGAGGCGAAGAAGCCCCGTTCGATCCCGATCGGCAACAGCAAGATCATCGAAAACAAGAAGGCCGCATAAGTTCAGTGACACTCAGGCGAGTGGATTGAAAGGGAGCGCCCCGGTCATCCGGGGCGCTCTCGATTCGTGCCTCTCTCACCTCTCCCCGGTGGGGAGAGGTCGACTTGCGAGCGTGGCGAGCAAGTCGGGTGAGGGGGATCGAACCTCACGGGCTGTCCCCCCTCACCCGGCTCGCAGCAAACGCTGCTCGCCGACCTCTCCCCGCTGGGGAGAGGTATCACGACCCGCTCGCCATAGCGCGTCGCAGACACACGCACGGCGGGTTGATGGCTCGCGACCTCTCCCGCGCAGCGGCGAGATGAATTCGCGCCTCGTCATTTCAGCAACCCTGGCGGATGCGTCCGCATCTGCTGCTCGATGTCGTTGACCGGCGCGACGCGCCGCGGGCCGCCGGCGCGCGCTTGCGCCAGGATGCGCGGATAGCGGCCACGCGGCACGTCCGGCAAGCCGCGTTGCAGGCACGGCCACGCGTCGCCGTCGCAGTGCCGATGGCGCTTGCAGTTTTTCTTGCGGCACGTGCGCCACGACCCGATGACATCGCAATAGATGCGGCACAGTGCGGCGATCGCGGCGTTACGGCGCGCGGTCTGCTGCGCCGGGCTGTGGCGTTTGTGGAGGTTCACGCGCGCCGACAAAATCGGCATTGGTCGTCTCCTTCTTTCTTCCCTCCCCCCGCTTGCGGCGGGGAGGGTCGCCGCGAATGCAATGAGCGGCGGGGTGGGGGGACGAAGCAAAAGAGCCCCCCACCCTTGATCCCTCCCCACCGCTCGCGACGGCTCGCGGGGGGAGGGAAAATGATTCGCGTTCTCGCGATGCGCCTCTCTTCACCTCCCCCTGGAGGGGGGAGGTCGATCGCGCGCAGCGCAATCGGGAGGGGGTGGCAGCGTCAAGCAGTGTATTGCTTCGTCGTCATTCGCTCGCGTCACCGCCGTTCACCCCACCCCGCTCACTTCGTTCGCGACCCTCCCTCTCCAGGGGAGGGTGCGGGCGTGCAATCGCGTTCTCGCAGCCCATGCGCGCTCCTTCTCCCCGCGTGCGGGGAGAAGGTCGGGATGAGGGGGCACGGCCGCACGCTCAGAAGCGCGGTACGCCCCCTCACCCGCTCGCCATAGCGCGTCGAAGAGACGCGTGAACGCTCTTACGGCTCGCGACCTCTCCCCGCCCGCGGGGAGAGGTAAGGCAAAGCATTCTCGCGACGCGATTTGCATCCGAGTCATCGTCACGGACGGAAACAACCGGGCCTCGAACGGACGGGAGGCTTGCATTTCAGCCTCCCCGCGCATGATCCCGAAAAGTGGCGTCCGGTTTTCGGACCAAGATCATGCGCCACGAAAAGAGGGAGGCGGAGCGCCGACAGGCGCAACCATCCATTGGCCGCGCCGCACGATCAGGCGTTGCCGCCTGAAAATGCGGGGCGCGGCAGCGGCTCAGCGGGAGCCGCCCGCCTCTCGGCGCTCCACCGCGGGCTCGCTTCGGCGAATGAACGCCTCGGCTCAGCTCCGACCGCGCTTCCTGGGCAACCTTGCGCTTGCGGAAAGAACACTCTCGCGAGCGAAGGAAACCTTATGCTTGCGGAAGACGAACGGTCCCGCAAGCAAAGGACTCGGCGTCATCGGGCGTCACCCGCATCTTCCCCTGTCCCAGTCCAGCGAGCTCCTCGCAGGCCGGTCATCGATACCGGCCGAGCGGTGTCCGGAGCCGCCCGGGAGCGGAGTTACGAGCCCCGCCCGCGGGCGCCGCGCCTGCCCCGCCAGACGGCCGTCACCGGTGACGTCCCTGATGGGCAGGCTGCGGGGGAATGTAACCGATATGGGGACGATTGTCAATAGACCGGTGACCTCGCCGGCTCGGGCGAGCTAGAGCATGATCCCGAAAAGTGGAAGCCGGTTTTCGGATAAGATCATGCTCGAACGAGTAATTTAGACCTTGATCCGATTCAGTTGAATTGGATCAAGGTCTAGTAAGCCGTAAGACGGTAAGCCATATTACGGGCATGAACCGCCAAATCCGCCCTCCCGCCTTTTCCAAGGTCTCGGTGAAATGCCAGACCGTGATTCCGCGCGAGGTGCGCGAACGGCTTGGCCTCAAGCCGGGAGACACCTTGCGCTATCGCGTGACCGAGGACGGCGTGTTGCTCGACAAAGCGCGGATGACGGAGGGCGACGATCCCTTTGCCGCTTTTTCGGAATGGTCGAGCGAGGCCGACGAAAAGGCCTATGGCAGTCTCTAGAGTGTATCCCAGTCAATTTGAATCGTCATTGCGACCGCGAGCGCAGCGAGTGGGAAGCAATCCAGTGCCGAAAATTCCGATTTGTGGATTGCTTCGTCGCCCCTTTGGGGCTCCTCGCAATGACGGTGCTGATCCAGCTTGATCGGGAAAGGCACTAGATCGCGCGTGACGCCACGTTATGACGCTTTCGACATCGTCGCCGTGCCGTTTCCCTGCGCGGATCGTCTCGCCGAAAAGCGCCGCCCCGCCCTCGTCGTTTCCAGCCGCAGGCTCGCAATCCACGGCGTCGTCTGGGTGGCGATGATCACCAGCGCGGACAATGAATCATGGTCGAGCGATGTTGCGATCGCCGATCTTGCGCGCGCCGGGCTGCCCGCCCCGTCCGTGGTGCGGCCGGCGAAGATCGCCTGCATCGATCCGGAGTGGATCGACCGCCGCATCGGCGCGCTCGACAAGGCCGCCGCTCGGATGGTGGGGCAGAGGCTGCGGGGATTTTTGGGCTGACGCGGCGATGGCGTTACGAGCCCCGCCCGTCGGCCGTCACCAGTTGACGTCCCTGATGGGCAGGCTGCGGGGTATGTAACCGATATGGGGACGATTGTCAATAGACCGGTGACCTCGCCGGCCCGGGCGAGCTAGAGCATGATCCCGAAAAGTGGAAGCCGGTTTTCGGATAAGATCATGCTCGAACGAGTAATTTAGACCTTGATCCGATTCAGTTGAATTGGATCAAGGTCTAGTAAGCCGTAAGACGGTAAGCCATATTACGGGCA
>JASHQI010000229.1 GCA_030037645.1 Xanthobacteraceae bacterium | reverse complement strand
GGAGCCTTGAGCGCCATGTCGGCCGCCAAAGCGGGCGTGGCGGCCAGAATAGCGATTGCGGCAATGCCGATGACCTTCTTCATGCGCAGCCTCCGATGGAGAGCCCTCTTATAGCGGCAATCCTCGACGCTTGGCTGTGGTTGTCCTGCAACAGATCCCAAAAAATTGGCACGGAGAAAAAACCTACACCAGGCTATTCCCGGCTGGTACTGCGTCCGGACTCCGAACCCCTGTTGCGGGCGGTCCCCCGCGATAGCGGGGGAGGATGAGGCGACTACGCCCGCGCGTATCTGCCGCGATTGAAGAACCGATCCTTCTGGTCGTCGCTCGCCGTGTCGCGGTTCGACTTGATGGCGCCGACCTTAGCCAGCGCGGCCTTCACCGCAGGGCGCTCGTTGATGGAGTTGAACCAGCGGGCGAGGTTGGGATTGTCCTCCCACCTCACGCCCTGGGCATCGTGATTGCGGGTCCACGGGAACGTGGCGATGTCGGCCACGGTATAGTCATCGCCGCCGAGATAGGGCGAACGCGCAAGGCGCTTTTCCAAGACTTCGTAAAGCCGCTTCAGCTCGGTCTGATAGCGCGTCATCGAATAGGAATTGTCCTTGTCTTTCGGCGCGAACATCTTGAAGTGAGTGAATTGGCCGAACATCGGGCCGACGCCGGAGACCTGAAAAAACAGCCACTGCAACACGTCGTACTTCTTCGCCGTATCTTTCGGCAGGAATTTGCCCGACTTCTCTGCGAGATACATCAGGATGGCGCCGGACTCGAAGATCGTGACGGGTTTGCCGCCCGGACCCTCGTGATCGACGATGACGGGGATTTTCGAATTCGGATTGATCTTGATGAAATCCGGATTGTACTGTTCGCCTTTCCACACATCGACGAAATGCTCCTTGTAAGGCAGCTTCGTCTCCTCAAGCATGATGTAGATTTTCTGCACATTCGGGCTGGTCAACGCATAAAGGTCGATCATGGCAAGGTCCTCGATGTCCTGGAAAAGACCACGAAATTATCGGCCGCCGCACGGTCCGGCAAGGCGGCGATAGGCCCTTGGCCAAGACCTTTTCGAACCCTTGTGCAGGATCATCAAGGCCGCATAGGCTTCTTCATGGTCATTCCGGGCTCGGCGTCACGCAACGGGCCGAGACGCAAAGCGATCGGGGAGGGATGCATGGAGCGCCAATTTCCACGGCTTGCGGCGTTGGCTGTCGTATTCGCGGTCTTCGCTTGTGCTGCGGGCGGTGCACGCGCGGCGGACGACTATCCGAACCGCGCCGTGCACTGGCTCGTCGGCTATCCTCCAGGTGGATCGACCGACATATGCGCCCGATTGATCGGGCAATATTTGTCGGAACATCTGCATCAGCAGTTCGTCATCGAGAACAAGCCGGGCGCCGGCAATAATCTCGCGACCGAAATGGCGGTCAGATCCGCTCCGGACGGCTACACGCTGTTTCTCGTCAATCCCGCCAACGCCATCAATGCTACGCTCTATAAGAATCTGTCGTTCGACTTCATCCGCGACATGGCTCCGGTCGCCGGGTTCATACGCATACCGAACGTGATGGAGGTGAACCCGAACGTGCCGGCGCACACGGTCGCCGAGTTCATTTCCTACGCCAAAGCCAATCCGGGGAAGATCAACATGGCCTCCGGCGGCGTCGGCACGTCGGTCCATTTGTCGGGCGTATTGTTCATGATGATGACCGGCACCAAGCTCGTGCATGTGCCGTATCGCGGTTCGGCGCCGGCGCTGACGGACCTGATGGGCGGTCAGGTGCAGGTGATGTTCGACAACCTGGTGTCTTCGATCGCTTACATCAAGGCCGGCAAGCTGCGCGCGCTTGCAGTGACGACGGCGACCCCCTCGCCGGCGCTGCCGAACGTGCCCACCGTCGCGCAGACGGTGCCCGGCTACGAAGCCAGTGCATTCTTCGGCATGGCGGTGCCGCGCGGCACTCCGCGCGAAATCATCGAGAAACTCAATCGCGCTGTGAACGCGGCGCTTGCCGATCCGGGGGTCAAAGCGAAACTTGCCAAGCTTGGCGGCACCCCTATCCCCGGCACGCCGGAGGATTTCGGCAAACTCATCGCCGATGAAACGGCGAAATGGGCCAAGGTGGTCAAGGCCACTGGTGCAACAGCGGAATAGTCACGCGAAGCTGCGCTGCGCAGTCAAGGAACCGGCATGGAGTTGCAATGATCGTCGAATGGCACACACACATTTATCCGCCTGAAGAAACGACAGCCGAGGGCGCCTGGGACGGCAAGACCGGCCCGGCATGGGCCAAAGGCTGCCCGATGACGCTGGAAAACGTGCTCGCCGCCCATCATCGCTGCGGCATCGACGTGACGATCTTCAGCAATGCGGCGCATTACATGCGCGGCAAGCCTGCCGCCGAAGAGCTCAAGGCGATCCAGCGCTGGAGCGATTACGCGGCGGAGATTCAAGCAAAGCACAAGGGCGTGCTCTACGGCTTTGCCACCATGCTGCCGTGCGGCGGTCCGGCCTTCGTCAAGGAGACCGAACGCGCCATTCGTCAGCTCGGATTGAAGGGCATTCTGATCCAGTCGAGCCACAAGGGCCATTATCCGGACGACGACGAAGCGCGGCCGTTCTGGGAACTTGTGGAAGATTTGGGCGTCCCGGTCTTCATTCATCCGCCGCATGTCGGCTTCGGCGAGGAGCGGCTCAAGGAATACCGGCTGGCATCGAGCGTCGGCCGGCCGGCCGATCTGTGCCTTGCGCTGTCGCGGCTGATCGTCCGCGGCATTCTCGAAGATTTTCCCCGCGCCACGATCGTCTCATCGCATGGCGGCGGCGGCATCTGCGAAGTTATCGGCCGTCTCAACTATGCCTATGAGCTGCAGGACGAGGCCTATTTTCTCGGCTCGTACAGTCCGATGAAGATCAAGCATGAGCCCGGGCATTATCTCAAGCGCATGTATTTCGACACTGTCACCTATCACCCGCCGGCCGCACAGCTTGTCGTCGATACCGTCGGCCCGGACCACGTGCTCTACGGCAGCGACGCGCCGCCGTTGACCGTGCTCAAGCCGCGGGCGATCAAGCTCGTGGAAGGTTTGAAGGTGAGCAGCGAGGATCGCGAAAAGATATTCTGGCGCAATGCGGCGAAGCTCGTGAAGCTCGATCTGCAAGCGGCGGCGTAAGTCGATTAATGCGAGACGATTGAGCTTGCGCGGCGCACTGCCTCTCCCCGGCGGGGAGAGGGTTGGGGTGAGGGGGTGCCGCGCTATCGATTTTGCTCAGAACCCCCTCACCCGGCTCGCATCTTCGATGCTCGCCGACCTCTCCCCGCCGGGGAGAGGTGAAGAGCAGGCTCAGAGCGCAATCGTTTCAAAATGAATCGATTTGGCGCGCTAGCTTCTTTTTGGTGGAGCATTGAATGGGTCAGCGCGGTACCGCGCGGTACCGCGCCAACCCAATTTGCTGCCTACAGCGTGCGCTTGAACAGATCGGTCATCGCCTGCCAGGAGGCCCGATCCGCCTCGGCATTGTACTGCGTGCCGTGCGCCGGGCTCGACGGGTGCACGTTGTCGGTGAAGGCGTGCATCACGCCGCCATAGAGATCGACCTGCCAGTCGACGTGCCCGTCGGTCATTTCCTTCTCGAAAGCGGCGACGGCCTGCGCGTTCACGATCGGATCGGCCGCGCCATGGAGCGCCAGCACGTGACCTTTGATCTTATCGGCTCCCGGATTTGGCGTCGTGAGCGAGCCGTGGAAGGTCACGGTATCGACCAGCGGTGCGCCGCTGCGCGCCAGATCGAGCGCTGGCGCGCCGCCGAAGCAATAACCAATGGCGGCGAGCTTCTTGGTGTCGACCATCTTGTTGTTGCGAAGTTGGTCGAACGCCGCCTGCGCGCGCTCGAGCATCAGCGGACGGTTGTCCTTGGCGTACTTGGCCGATTCCGCGCCCGCCGCTTGCGGCGTGTTGGGGCGTATTCCTTTGCCGTAAATGTCGGCGACAAAGGCGACGTAGCCCATTTTGGCGAGTTTTTCCGCGACGTCCTTCTCGTGCTGCGACGGTCCCCAATAGGCCGGATAGATCACGACGCCGGGCCGCTTGCCGTGCATCGCCGTGTCGTAGACCAGCCAGCCCTCCAGCACCGTGTCGCCTTGCTTGTAATCGACCGTCTGCACTTTGACCGCGGCCTGAGCCGAACCGGCGGCAAACGCAACGCCGAACAGCGCTGCGACAAGAAATGGCAACCTCATGAATGTCCTCCCAATGATGATCGAGTCTTTCCAAGTCAAACGATGCCGCCCACCACGCGAACGGTATCAAGCGGCTCGCAACGCGCCAAGCCACCAGGACGCAAGCCGCCACGACGATGGACCGCCGCCCCGAGCGACGCCGGCATGATGGATTCCGACTTGCGAATGGCGTTGCAGGCCGTGCACACTTGCCCCGCTGCACCAGGACGAAAGGCGAGTTCGTGATGACACCGAAGAAATCCCCCGACCAACTGCGTAGCTATCGTTGGCTCGGCCGTGATGAACTGCGCTCGTTCGGTCATCGCTCGCGGCTTCAGCAACTCGGTTATGACCGCCCCGATTGGGTCGGCAAGCCGGTGATCGGCATCATCAATACCTGGAGCGACATCAACGCCTGCCACGGCCATTTGCGCGCCCGCGCCGAGGACGTCAAACGCGGCGTCTATCAGGCCGGCGGGTTTCCCATCGAGTTGCCGGCGATGTCGCTCGCCGAGCCGCTCGTCAAGCCCTCGACCATGCTCTATCGCAACTTTCTCGCCATGGAGTGCGAGGAACTGCTGCGCAGCCATCCGATCGATGGCGCGGTGCTGATGGGCGGCTGCGACAAGACCACGCCCGGCCTGATTATGGGCGCGATCAGCATGGGCGTGCCGGCGATCTATGTGCCGGCGGGCCCGATGCTGCGCGGCAACTGGCGCGGCCACGTGCTTGGGTCCGGCTCCGACGCGTGGAAATACTGGGACGAAAAACGCGCCGGCCGCATCGGCGACGACGAATGGAACGAAATCGAAGGCGGCATCGCGCGGTCATTCGGCACTTGCATGGTGATGGGCACCGCCGCCACCATGATGGCGATCACCGAGGCGCTGGGTTTGGCTCTGCCGGGCGCTTCGTCGATCCCGGCGCCGGACGCCAATCATCCGCGCATGTGCGCTGCCGCCGGCCGCCGCGCCGTCGACATGGTGTGGGAGGATTTGACGCCGGATCGCATCCTTACCCCAGCGGCGTTCGACAATGCCATCCGCGTGCACATGGCGCTCGGCGGCTCGACCAATGCCATCATTCACGTCATCGCCATGGCCCGCCGCGCCGGCATCGCGCTCGACATGCAGCGGTTCGATGCGATCTCGCGGGAAGTGCCGGTGATCGCCAACATCACGCCGTCCGGCAAATATCTGATGGAGGATTTCTTTTACGCCGGCGGATTGCGCGCGCTCATGGCGGAGATGAAGGGCTTGCTCGACCTGTCCTGCATGACCGTCACCGGCCGCACGATCGGCGAGAACATCGCCGGCGGCAAAGTCCATCTGCCGGACGTCATTCATTCGCTCGACGAGCCGCTTTATCCGGA
>JASHQI010000228.1 GCA_030037645.1 Xanthobacteraceae bacterium | reverse complement strand
TTTCCGCGCAAAGCATGCCGATGAATCGCATCGCGCCCGATTGCGCGTCGAGGTCGCGCGGCTTCGCGTCAAGCTTGGAACCCTCGCGGACGTCAGCGCGACGACGCTGGGCTTTGCACTGGCGCCGCGTCGTGCGCGCAAAGTGATCGTGCTGGCGCCGCCGGTGGAAGATCGGCATGAATCCGTGCTCGCCTTTCTTGCGGACGGAGAATCGTGGTCGAGTTCAGCACTGTCGCTGGCGCTGGGCGAGAGCCAGCGCAACGTGCAGCGGGCTCTCGACTCGCTTGAGGCTTCCGGCAAGGTGCGATCCTTCGGGCGCGCACGCGCTCGCCGCTGGATGACGCAGCCGGTGCCACGATTCACGACAACCTTGTTACTCCCCGGCCCGCTCCCGAGGGGCTAAATCATCCTTTCGTAAATCGGGCTCTACGTTCCAGATCATGCTCCAGGATCAAAACATGAAACGATCTCAGGCCGAAATCATTCGCGAATACGGCCCTTTTCCCGACGTCGAACACGTCGCTGGGGTCAGCTACGATGGCCACCACGTCTGGTTTGCGTCGGGAGACCGGCTGAATGCGCTCGATCCGGATAGCGGGCAAAAAGTCCGCGCGATCGACGTCGCCGCGCACGCAGGAACCGCGTTCGACGGTCGCTACCTGTTTCAGCTATCCGGCGAGCGCATCCAAAAGATCGATCCGAAAACGGGCCGCGTGCTCAGCACCATACCCGCGCCTGGCGGCGCGGGATCGGGGCTTGCGTGGGCCGAAGGGACGCTCTGGATGGGGCAATATCGGAACCGGAAGATGCATCAAATCGATCCCGACACGGGAGTGGTTCTTCGCACCATCGAATCCAACCGTTTCGTCACCGGAGTGACCTGGGTGGACGGCGAGCTCTGGCACGCGACCTGGGAAGGCGACGAGAGCGATTTGCGGCGCGTCGATCCGCAAACCGGCGAGGTTTTGGAAAGACTCGATATGCCGCCGGGAGTAGGTGTGTCGGGACTGGAGTCGGATGGTGGCGATCGGTTCTTCTGTGGCGGCGAAACCAGCGGGAAAGTGCGAGCCGTCCGCCGGCCCAGGCGAACGTCTGCAGGTCGGCCTTGACGTTGCCGGGGACGTAGCTCCGGCGTGTGACGTTGGCAAAGGCTGACACAAATCGGACCGAGTACAGCTAAAGGAGCGCCAACCGCTTTTTCATTCGGCGGCTGGCTCCAATTCTGTGGCTTGCCGACGCCGACGCGGTATCGGCCATTCGAAGGGCTTTGAGCTTCCACCGAGCTGACCGTCAAGATAGGCGACCGGCAAATCCTCGCCATTGAGCCATTGCGCAAAATTGACGTCCAGCATGTCCTCCTCCAGAGCAGCTGCATCTCCTCCTATTCCGATCAGGATGCGTCGCTTAGGTGGCTCCGCAACAATTGTATGAAGGGTGCCGGCACCCCGGGTATAGCCGTGATGAAAGGCAGGTGACTCGGACCGGTTCAATGCCGAAAACATTGCTTCGGCGCTCAAGCCCCGCACCGCCCAGGCTTCCAGAGGCGGTAATCGCTGTTGCGAGTGGGCAGAACGACGGTTCAACGGCCGCAGCAGGGGCAAGGTCCTGGACAGGGCCGGCGCGCTCTGCTGCGATAGTGAACTCTCTTGGCAGTCGAGGAGCTTCCCCGATGACGATCATCGATTCCCAGGTCCACGCTTATGAGGCGAACACACCGAAGCGGCCCTGGCACAGCGTGCCGAACTGGCCCGCTCACGTGACCGGTGACGAGATGGTGGCGGCGATGGACAAGGTCGGCGTCGACGGCGCGATCTTCATCTCCGCCTTCTCCATGTATCGCTATGACGCGAGTTATGCGGTCGAAGTGCAACGCGCGCATCCCGATCGGTTTGCCATCGTCAAGCCGGTCGACCCGGACGACTCCGCCGTAGGCGATGTCATCGCCGACTGGAAGCGGACACCGGGCGCAGTCGGCATCCGCATCATGTTGACCAAGGAGCCGGGGCGCGACCGCGACCCGGCTGACCCGGGCTTCGACCGCATCGCGCGCGCCGCCGTCAAGTACGACCTGCCGGTCAACATCCTGTGCTGGGGCAACGTGGATGCGGGCACGGCATTGATCGATCGCCACCCCGACACGCGCTTCATCGTCGACCATCTCGGCATCCTGCAACCGCGCACGCCGCCGGCCCCGCCGCAACCATGGGCCGATCTACCGAAGGTGCTGGAGCTTGCCAAACGGAAGAACGTCGTGATCAAGGTCAGCGGCGCCTGCACGCTGTCGCAAAAGCCATATCCGTTCCCGGACATCTGGGATCCGCTCGCGCGCGTGTTCGATGCCTGGGGTTTGGAGCGCTGCCTGTGGGGCACGGACTGGACGCGCGCCTACGCGGTCGTCAACTACGAGCAGGCCGTCGAGCCGTTCTTCAAGACCGACCGCCTGAGCGATAGCGACCGAGCGACGCTGATGAGTGGCTCGTGCGCCAAAGCCTATCGTTGGTCGCCGAACAAGGGTTAGACCAATTGCGGGAATAACGGACGGGGCGACACCGCTTCCGGCTATCCTGCCTCGATCGGGGCTGGCCAATCTCGGCGTCTGCCGTCTACCATCGATTTGACATGCCAGAAGCGCTCACGCGAGCGCAGGCGCGTGAAATCGTTCAGGGGAATTTGAATGGGACAGCTCGTCGACGGCAAATGGAGCACCGAGAACATTCTCTTCAATCACGACGCCAAAGGGCTGTACTTCAAGCGCGATTCCATTTTCCGTGATCGCATCGGCAACGGCGCCGGCTCCGCGTTTCGCGCCGAGCCCGGCCGCTATCACCTTTACTGCGCGGTCGCCTGCCCGTGGGCGCATCGCGCCACGCTGATGCGCACGCTGAAAAAGCTCGAGCCGTTCGTCACGCTGACCAACACCTTCCAGGAGCCCGGCGGCCAGGGATGGTCGTTCGGCGAACAAGCCCACGTCGTGCCGGGGACCGACCGGCGCGTGCGATGGCTGCATGAGCTTTATACGATTGCCGATGCGACCTGCACGACCCGCGTGACCGTTCCAACGCTGTGGGATGCCAAGACGCGCCGCGTCGTCAACAATGAGTCCTCGGAAATCATCCGCATGTTCAACACGGCATTTTGCGGCATTGCCGAACCAACGCCCGACTATTATCCGGAGCCACTGCGTCCCGAGATCGACGCCACGAATACGCTGGTGCTCAAAGGCGTGAATAACGCCGTCAATGGCTGCGGCTATTCGATCTCGCAGGCTGCCTACGACGGTTCGGTCAAGCTTTTGTTCGAGACCCTGGACGGCCTGGAGGAACGGCTGTCGCAGCAACGCTATTTGTGTGGCGACGTCGAGACCGAAGCCGACTGGCGGCTGTTTCCCAGCCTGGTGCGTTTCGATCCATGCTATTACGTCGGCTACAAGTGCAATCTGCGCCGTCTCGACGAGTACCACAACCTGGCGAATTATCTTCGCGAGCTATATCAGACGCCGGGCATAGCGGCCGTCTGCGACATTGACGGCATGAAGCGCGGCGTGTTCAGCAAGTCCGGCCCGGTCGGCGCCAACGGGATCGTCCCCGCCGGTCCCACCATCGACTATTCGCGCGCGCATGACCGCGACCGTTTCGCGCGGCGCCATTAAATTTCACGGTGACGGCTTCGGACCGGTGGCGCTCCCAATTGCCACGCTTGATTGATAGAGTTGCAGCGAAATCGAGAGCTTTCGGCCGATCGGCGTACACCGACTTTCCGGCCAATCAATGAGGACTTAATGGGCTTGCCCGCGAACGGTACCGGCATCGGCCAGCCCGTGCGGCGGCGCGAAGATTTACGCCTGGTGCGCGGCGCCGGTCGCTACACTGCCGACGAAAACCTGCCGGGCCAGGTCTATGCCGTCATGCTGCGCTCGCCGCACGCACATGCACGCATCCGCAGCATCGCGACCGACAAGGCCGCAGCGACGCCCGGCGTGCTCGCGGTGCTCACCGGCGCCGACTTCATCGCCGACCGCCTCAATCCCATTCCGCACAAGGTGTGGTCGCAGCATCCGGCGGAAGTCCAGCTTCATCCGCCCGACGTCTTCACCGCGCCGCATTATCCGCTGCCGACCGACAAGGCGCGCTTCGTCGGTGAAGCCGTGGCGATGATCGTCGGCGAAACGGTCAATGCCGCCAAAGACGGCGCCGAGGCCGTCGAGATCGATTTCGAGGTCTTGCCGGCGGTGGTCGAGACCGTTGCGGCGGCGCGGCAGGATGCGCCGCGCATCCACGAAGCGGCGCGCTCGAATGTCTGCTTCGATGCCGGGCTCGGCGACGCCACAGCGACGGAAGCCGCGTTCGCGCGCGCGGCGCATGTGACGCGCTTGGAAACCTGGGTGCGGCGCGTCACCGGCGTGCCGATGGAGCCGCGCGCGGCACTCGCCGTCTACGATTCCGAGACCGGCCGCTACACGCTTTATGCCGGCAACGG
>JASHQI010000227.1 GCA_030037645.1 Xanthobacteraceae bacterium | reverse complement strand
GTCGCCTATGTGCTGAGCGCGGTCGAGCTTGGCGCCACGCCGCCACAGCCCGCGACCAAGCTCCTGGAAGCGCTTTTGGCGCTCCTTTCCGAAGTGGACGACATTGACAAGCATCGGCCGCACGGCGATGTCGTTTCGCAGCGCGAAGCCTGGGTCACCGAGCGCGCCGGACGAGAGAACACCGCCTGGCTGCATCTCGGCCGCAATCGCGGCGAAAGTTTGCGCAGCATTCTGCCGCGCATGTTTTTTCGCGAGACGTTGCACGCCGCCGGCCAAGCCAACGCCCAGTTGCTGAGTAATCTTGTGAAACGGTCCGAAGCCGTGCTCGAAGCCGTCTCGCCGAATTATCACCACCTGCAGCATTCCGGCTTCACGACCCTGGGCGAATATCTGCTGTCGTGGGCGGCGGTGGTGGAGCGCCATTTCGAGCGGTTCGAGCAAGTCGACCACCGGCTTGATAAGGCGCCGCCGCCATTCGGCGGCCGCAAGATTCTTAATGACCTCTATGACAAGGTGAGCCGCCGGCTCGGCTTTTCCACGCGCGCGCGGCTGCGCCGCGACGGCATCTGGGTGCATGACCAGTTCACCGAGCCGTTCTTCGCGCTGTCTTTGCTCGCGGTTGATCTGGCGCGGCTGGCGCAGGATTTGCGCCTGTGGATGACGCCGGAATTCAACTTTTTCCAATTGGCCGACGAACACGCCGGCGGCAGCAGCGCCCTGCCGCACGCCAAGGTGCCGTTCGGCCTGCAGGCGGTGATCGGCGGGGCGATGATGGCGTCGACGCGCCTTGCCGGCGAAATGGTCGCTTCGAGCAATCCGTCGGAAGGGTCGGAGCCGATCTATCAATCGGCGACGCTCTACGGCATGGCCGAGGACATCGTGGCGTTCACCCGCTACATGGCGGATGTGATCGACAAGGGCCAGTTCAATCTCGATGAGATGCGGCGCAAGTCGACGTTCGACTATGCCGGCTCGAGCGAAGCGCACGACCGGCTCGTGTATGATTTTCATGTGCCGTTTCGAACCGGCCACCGGATGCTCGGCGCGATGGTCCGCAGCCACTATCTCGGTGAAGCGCCAATCGACCTCAACGCATTGTTGGAGCAGGAACTCGGTCGCAAGTTCGATATCGACCAGGACGAAATCATGGATATCGTACTCGGCAAGCGGCTGTCGCCAACCACGTTCGATCAGCCTTTGTTGCGCGACGTGCTGGCGTTCTACCGGAAAAAGGCGGAAGCCGCGGCAAAAAAGCTCGCCGGCGAAAGCGTGCCGGAACACGCCGTAAAAGGGCTTCTCGATGAAGCACACGCCTGGCTGGAAAAAAATCGGACGACAGGGCAGACATCGTAGCCCGGAGGACAACATGAAAAAGAGCTTTGCATGGCTGGCGACACTGGCGCTCGTGTTGACGAGCGGTCTATCGGCCGCCGCTGCCGCCTATCCGGACAAGCCTATTCATATCATCGTGCCATATACGCCCGGTGGGACGGTCGACCTTTTGGCGCGGGCCATGGCGCCGCTCCTGAACAAGGCCTGGGGACAGCAAATTGTGGTCGAGAACCGGCCCGGCGCTGGCGGCAGCGTCGGCGCCGAATACGTGGCGCAAGCGCCCGGAGACGGCTATACGCTCCTTCTTTCGACCAACTCGCCGCTCACGACAAATGTCATCCTGTTCAAATCGATCAAATACGATCCGCTGCGTGATTTCGTTCCGGTCATACTCGCCGGACAGAACGCGCTGGTGCTGGCCGTCAATCTCAATCTGCCCGCCAAAACGGTTCCGGAGCTGATTGCGCTGGCAAAAAAAGAACCCGGCAAGCTGATCGGCGCCTCGTCCGGCAACGGCACCACGTCGCATCTGTCGCTGACTGAGTTCAACAAAAGGGCCGGCGTCAAGATCACGCACGTTCCTTATCGCGGCGGCGTGCCGAGCCTGACCGCGGTTATTTCCGGGGAAGCGCAATTGGTGTTCAGCGACATCGTGCCGGCACTGCCGATGATCAGCGATGGGCGGCTGCGCGCGCTGGCGACAACGGGATTGTCACGCTCGGGGGTGACGCCGGATGTTCCTACGCTCGATGAATCGGGCCTCAAGGGCTTTGATGTCACGGCGTGGATCGGCATGGTCGCGCCGAAGGGGACGCCGGCCGATGTCGTCGACAAGCTGAATGCGAAA
The DNA here is from genome assembly GCA_030037645.1 of Xanthobacteraceae bacterium. Taxonomy (GTDB): domain Bacteria; phylum Pseudomonadota; class Alphaproteobacteria; order Rhizobiales; family Xanthobacteraceae; genus BOG-931. The sequence goes on along the minus strand of JASHQI010000227.1, from coordinate 14,546 downwards.
ATCAATGAAATCCTGAAGCAACCGGACTTCCGACAATACATCACCAAGATCGGCATTGATCCGATCGGCGATACGCAGCAGGCTTTCGGCAAATATCTCGCCGCGCAGATTCCCGTTTGGCGACAGCGCGCCATCGACGCCGGCCTCAAAGTCGAGTGAATTGCGCCGCACGGCGGAGCAAAACGAGTGACGCGGGTGCAGAACACGCTCGGCAGCCTGACGCTGCGCAATCTCAAGCTGAGGCCGCAGGCTCCGGCCATCATTTTCGAAGGCCGCGTCATCACTCATCGCGAGTTCGCGGAACGGGCGTTCCGGCTCGCCAACGCGTTGATCCGGCTCGGGCTGCAGCGCGGCGATCGTGTCGCCATCCTGGCGCAGAATTGCCCCGAATATATGGAAGTCTATGCCGCCGGCGAGCTTGGCGGCTGGACCACGGTGACGATCAATTACCGGCTGGCGGCGCCGGAAATCGCCTATATCCTTGCCGATAGCCGGCCGAAACTGCTCATCGTCGAAGCGGAATTTGCCGATCGTCTCGATGATGCGGCTCTGCAGCCTCTCGATCACGTCGTCACGTTTCATGGCGTCGGTCCCGATCTTGCCTACGAAGACATCTTGACGGCCGCGCAACCGACGCCGCCTGACGCGCCGGTTCACCCCGAAGACGTTGCGTTCTTCATCTATACCAGCGGCACCACCGGACGACCCAAAGGCGTCATGCTCACTCATGGCGGGCAGATGCGCTCGGCGTTGATTTCCGCATTCGAGGCACTTGTCCGCCCGACCGATCGTCTCGCGATTGCCATGCCGCTCTACCATATCGGCGCCAAGAACCAGTGGCTGAGCCATTCGCTCTATGGCTGTCCGATCGTCCTGCATCGGGCATTCCGTCCGGAGCCGTTCGTGGCCAGTCTGCGCGACCAGGCCGCAACCGTGACGCTGCTGGCGCCCACCATGATCAACGATGTTCTCGATCTCGGCTGCGATCACGCGGCGCTGCCGTCGTTGCAAAAGCTGTTTTATTCGGCGGCGCCGATGTCCGAGCAATTATTGCGACGAGGCATGGCCGCCTTCGGCTCGATCTTCGCTCAAATTTACGGGATGACCGAGTCCGGCGGCCCGGGTTGTTGCCTGCACGCCCACCAGCATGTCCTCGACGGATCGCCGGAGATCGTGCGCCGCCTGCGCTCGGCAGGCCAGCCGATGACCGGATGCGAGGTCCGCGTAATCGGGCGCGACGGCCACGCTTGTGCGATCGGCGAGCCCGGCGAAATCATTATTCGCAGCGAAGCGCTGATGGCCGGCTACTGGAACAATCACGCGGCCACGATCGAGGCCATGGGCGACGGTTGGTTGCGCACCGGCGATCTGGGAGAAGCCGACAGCGAGGGCTTTATTTTCGTCATCGACCGCGTCAAGGACATGATTGTATCAGGCGGCGAGAACATCTATTCGCGCGAAGTGGAAAATGCCTTGATGAGTCATCCGGCGATCGCCGAAGCCGCCGTCGTCGGCGCGCCGGACGAGCGCTGGGGGGAAATCGTCACCGCGTTTGTCGTCAAGCGGGCCGGCAGCGAGATCGCGGCCGACGAGGTGATTGCCCATTGTCGCGCCAAGATCGCGTCCTACAAACGGCCGCGTGCGGTGAAGTTCGTCGATGCTCTGCCCAAGCTGCCTAACGGCAAGGTCGAAAAGTTCAAATTGCGCGCTCCGTTATGGGCCGGGCGCGATCGAGCCGTGTAAGGCCCCCGAAGCCCGCGGATCGGGGCATCGTCGGAAGCCGGGCCGGACTGATGGTCGCTGACAATGTCGTCTTCTGAGCAGATCAAAATCGGGGAAGAGCAGCGGACCTCGATGACCCGTGACAGGGACGCCGACGCGACCCCATCTGCAGGCCAGGATCTTGTTGGCGGTCTGTTGACGATCGCTTTCGGTGGCTTCGCGCTGAGCAAGGCGCTCAGCTATCCGATGGGCTCGGCGCTGCGCATGGGCCCGGGATTTTTCCCGGCCATTCTGTCGTGTCTGATCATCGTGCTCGGCGTCGCGCTGGCTCTTCACGCGTTGCAGCGGCGGATGGCCCGGCAGGCGATCGAGGTAAGGCTGCGGCCCGTCGTCACGATCGCTATCGCGGTGGCGGCATTCGCGCTCATGCTCGAACGCTTCGGCATTGTACCGGCCACCATTGCGCTGGTCCTGATTAGCTCGCTTGCGGCGTCGCGCTTGAGGTTATGGCGCTCGCTCATTCTTGCCGTCGTCATGACGGGCGCCGTCTACGTCATTTTCATTGTCGTTTTGCAAATGCCGCTTACCGTCATGAACTGGTGACGAGAATCGGTGTGACGATGAAGTTCCTGCAACATCTGGCTCTCGGCATCGATGTTGCGTTCACGGCGCAGAATCTTCTCTACTGCTTTCTCGGCGTGACGCTCGGCAATCTCATGGGGGTCATTCCAGGCGTCGGCGCGGTTGCGGCGGTGTCGATCCTTTTGCCGGTCACCTATTACATTCCGCCGTCCGCCGGTCTCATCATGCTGGCCGGCCTCTATTATGGCGCCATCTACGGCGCAGTGACCGGCGCCATCCTGCTCAACATTCCGCACACCGTGTCGGCGGTCGAATGTCTCGACGGCTATCCGATGGCACGGCAGGGCCGGGCAGGGGTCGCGCTATTCATGACGACCATCGCCTCGCTGTGTGGCAGCGTCGTCGGCATCATCATCATCGCGATATTTGCCCCGCCGGTTGCCGCCGTCGCGTTGACATTCGAATCGCCCGATTATTTCGCGTTGGTGATCCTTGGCATGACCGGCGCGGTGGCGCTGGCGCGAGGCTCTCCGCTGCGCTCGTTCATCATGATTCTTGTCGGAATGTTGATCGGTCTGGTCGGCATGGACGTCACTTCGGCGCAGCCGCGCTTCACGTTCGGCGTCACGCAATTCATGGACGGTATATCCATCGGCGTCATCGCAATGGGATTGTTCGGTGTTGCCGAGCTGATCGCCAATGCCGGTTGGGTCCGGACCTCTCAAGTCCGCGCCAGCGACATCACTTGGCGCTCACTGCTGCCGACGCGATCCGATATCCGTGCGGCATGGCCGGCGATCGCCCGCGGCACCTTCATCGGTGCGCTGTTCGGCGTGCTGCCCGGCGCCGGGGCCGTGCTGGCGTCGATCATGGGTTATACGGTCGAGAAGCAGCTTGCCGCGGATCCGTCGCGCTTCGGCAAGGGGGCGATCGAAGGGGTGGTGGCGCCGGAAGCCGCCGCCAATGCCGCGTGCCAGACGTCGTTCGTGCCGACCTTGACCTTGGGCATTCCCACCGACCCGATCACCGCGGTGATGTTGGGCGCGTTGATGATCAAGGGCATTTCCCCCGGTCCGGAATTCATTGGAGCGCACCCCGATATTTTCTGGGGACTATTGGTGAGCTTCGTCATCGGCAATGTCCTTCTGGTGATCTGGCACATTCCCTTCATCCGGCTCTGGGTCAAGCTTCTGACCGTGCCATTCGACGTCCTTTATCCGGTCGTGCTGGTGTTCATCTGCATCGGCGTTTACACAATCCACAGCTCGGTGCTGGATATCTTCCTGGTGCTGCTCTTCGGCTGCGTCGGCTACGGCATGCGGCTGCTTCGCTTCGAGCCGGCGCCGTTGCTCATCGGTCTGGTGCTCGGACCATTGCTCGAAGCCTATCTGCGGCGCTCGATGATCGTCTCACATGGCGATCCGCTGGTCTTTTTCGAGCGCCCGATCAGCGGCTCCATCCTGGTCGTTTCCGCGATCGTGCTGGCGTGGACGTTCCGCAAAAGCTTCAAGCGGGAGCGCGCCGCGCTCGAGGCGCAATCATCGGGCGCTCAATAACGGAATCTGCCGCGGCATCGATAACCGCATGTGCGATGGAGCGGCCACTCGGTCAGCCATGGATATTGATTCTGCAATCTATCTTGTCGTTGCCGGGGCAACGCGATGAAGTGCGCGTGCGGCTGCGCATGCGCGGGCGGCGTGTCGACTGAAAGATTGCAGTCGGCGCCAGGCAAGATCAGGGCGTTGCGGCAACATCCATAACGATTTATCGGAGGAGTCATGTCGTTGGTAGATCGAAGAATTCGCGTTGCGTTTGTGGTCGGCGACTATCCGCCAGCGGAGCGCAAACGCCGCGAAGACACCGCGCTGGCTTATTCGTCCCCCGAGGTCGAGGTCGGGATCGTTTCCGTCAAGGCCAGCCCGCACTATATCGGCAATGCACCCGATCTGCTCGGGCTTGCGGTGCCGCCATTCATCGATGCGTTTCGCGAAGCGGAGAAGCAGGGCTACGACGCCGTCGTGCCGCTCGGCACGCTCGATCTCGGTGTCGATGCCGGCCGATCCGTGGTTGATATACCGGTGGTTGGACCGAGCGAGTCGATGCTGCACATCGCCTCGATGCTGGGCCGGCGCTTCGGCGTGCTCATGTACCACGATTTCGTTCTGCCGCTCGGCTATCGCATGGTCGACCGCTACAATATGCGCGACAAAGTGATCGGCTGGCGAACCTGCGGCTTCGAATTGCCGGACATCGTTGCCAATCGCGATGCCGTCGTCGACACTTTCGTCAAAAGCGCGCGCGAACTGGTCGAGCTTGGAGCCGACGTCATTCTGCCGATGGGCATCACCCAATGCCCGGTGCATATCAAGCCCGACTGGCTGATGAATGAGCTTGGCGTCCCGGTGGTCGAAGGCATCGGTGCGCCGATCCGGTTGGCCGCCATGCTGGTGAGCCTGAAGCTGCACTACAGCCGGAAATTCTGGCCAAAATCGCCGCTATTCGAGGGTAAGTGAACGGCCGCGATGGCTTGTGAAGCGACGTTTCACGAGGTCAGCGTGACGGATCATCGACTGTAACGACGAGACGCATCATGGACACCGAAACCATCAAGGTCGCAATCAACGATGGCATCGCCAAAATTCTCTTCAACCGTCCCAAGAAGAAGAATGCGATGAATCCGCAGTTGCACCGCGACATCACGGATGTCCTCGAACGGCTGCGTTATGACGACGCCGTGCGCGTTCTCATCGTCACCGGCGCGGGGGATGCGTTCAGCGCCGGCATGGACTTGAAGGAATTCTTTCACGACCTCAAAGACCAGCCGAAGGAGTACGACCGGATCCTGCGGCTGGCGACCGAATGGCGATCGCGCACGCTGCGCTATTATCCGAAGCCGACCATCGCGATGGTGAACGGCTTCTGCTTCGGCGGCGCGTTCTCGATCGTGGAAAGTTGCGACCTTGCCTTCGCCGCGAGGGAGGCGAAGTTCGGTCTCTCCGAGATCAACTTCAAGGGCTTTCCGGGCGGCAGCGTGAGCAAGTCACTGGCCAATCTGTTTCGTCCGCGCGACGCGCTGTTCTATGCCATGACCGGCCGGCCGTTCGACGGCGCCGAAGCCGAGCGCATCGGCTTCGTCAACAAGGCCTTCCCGCTGGCCGAGCTCGAGCACGAGACCATGAAGATCGCCGCCGAGATTGCCGGCAAGGACCCGGTCGCCTTGCAGATGACGAAAGACGCCTACCGCCATTCGCTGGAAATGCCGCTCGACGCCGCGCTCAATTTCATCGTGGCCAAGGAAGCGGAGATGACAATCAAGCAGGGCGACGCCTGGCGGCGCGAGGGCATCGGCGATTTCGTCGCCGGCGAATACAAGCCCGGCCTTGGCGGCCGCGACAGCACGCGCCGCTGATCACGCCGCTTGGACATCGGCCGTCGACGAACGGCCGGTGAATTTTCCGCGCGGCCGGATCATAAAATCCTGCTGACGCTGCTCGGCGACGTGGGCAATCCAGCCCGCGGCTCGGCTCAGCGCCAGCAATCCTCCCGCCACCGGCTTGTCGATGCCCAATGCGCGGCAAAATACGACGAGCGCCGCGTCGAGGCTGAGGCGGCCGTCGCCATCATCGATTTGCCTGAGCCTGTCGAGAGTGGCGTGGGCGCTTTGCCTATGCTCTTCGAGCTCCATCGCGAGCTGCAATATCCTTTGCGCGCGGGGGTCGCCATTCGCATAAAGCGGGTGCCTGAAGCCGACCTGGAAGAGGCGATGCCCCGGCCCGGTCTCGGAGAGTTCCGCGCCGTGCGGCGATTTCTCTCGCGGCGGCAATGCCTTCTCGATGCGGTCGCAACGCAAGCCGAGCGCGGAGCCGAAATGCACCTGCAGCGCCGCGCCGATGCAGGAATGCAAATCCACCCCGGCGGAGGCGGCGATGCGCGCGCTGAAAGTTGCCGGCGTGAACTCATGGTCGGCCAGCAACACGAACGCCGCATTGATGGCGCGAAGCTGCCTGTGACTTGCATCAATGCCGAAGGCACGGGCGAAAATTCCGGCAATGCTTTCGCCCGGTGCCGGACGGACGAAGCTCTTGCGTGGCCCAAGCAGCCCGCTGGCGCAGCACATGGCTTGAATCAGCGTCCGCGCCGTCGATATCGAGAACGCCCCCGCCGGATCATCGGCCTCGACGGTGCGCGCCATGGATAATAGGAGCACTGTCTCGGTCAGCAGTTGTCGAATGTGCACGTCGGGATAATGATCGAGTAACCCGGCAAGATGCGGCGCGATGCGCATGACCGACTTGTCGATCGGCCAGTTTGCCGCCTTCTCCGGTTCATTTGCGGTCCAAAGATATTCAGCGATCGATTCGAACGGATAGTCCTCGCGCGCGAGATCGAGCGCAAAATGTTGCCGATAGCGCGGTCCGAAAACCGTGATTTCGGTGATGCTGGTGACGAGGATCGGCTCGCCCCAATGCATGGCGCTCTCGGCGACTGCGCCATGACCCGATCGCGCTTCGCTGCGGGCTCTCAACCGCTGGATGTCCTCGCGATTATAAAAACTCGCCCGGCCGTTTGGCGAAATGCGGCGAATAAGACCGCGGCTCACGTAAGAATAGAGCGTTTGCGGTTTGACATCCAAGATCGCCAGGGCTTCGCTGCTCGGCACGTAATCAGCGGACGGCGAGCCGTTTAGCGCAAGCCTGCTTGACGAGCCCATCGTCTTTTCCTCCACGTCGCTGCTTGCTTTTGTGCGCCCGCGGACAAGCCACGCAGATCGCGGCAAAAAATTACTCCGGAACCGGTTGCCGTCGCAAGCTGCGCCATGGGTGCCTTGATGAAACTGCCGAACCCGACCCATAAATAGGCGATGAAACGTCGCAATCGAGCGCGAGGTCTTGCATGCGGGCGATGGTGCTGGAACGACCCGGCGAGCCGCTCAAGCTCGTGGAGCGCGCGGAGCTTCAGCCGGCCCAGGGTGAGGTCATGGTGCGCGTCGCCGCGTGCGGCGTCTGCCGGACCGACCTCCATGTGGTCGACGGCGAATTGCCCAATCCGAAACTTCCGATCGTTCCCGGCCACGAGATCGTCGGTCGAGTCGAGGCCGTCGGCAAACACGTCGACACGCTCAGCGTCGGCATGCGGGTCGGCATTCCTTGGCTGGGTCGCACCTGCGGCGTCTGCCAATACTGCCGCAGCGGCCGCGAGAACCTGTGCGATCGTCCGCTATTTACCGGCTATACGCGCGACGGCGGCTACGCCACGCATGTCGTCGCCGATGCGCGTTATGGTTTTCGGCTGCCCGAGAGCGGCGACGATGTGGCGACAGCGCCCTTGTTGTGCGCGGGCTTGATCGGCTGGCGCTCTCTCAAGATGGCGGGCGATGGCAAGCGGATCGGCCTCTACGGCTTCGGCGCCGCGGCTCACATCATGGCGCAAGTCGCGCGCTGGCAAGGCCGCGACGTGTTCGCGTTCACCAGAGCCGGCGACGCGGCCGCCCAGGCTTTCGCGCGCAAGCTTGGCGCTTGCTGGGCCGGCAGTTCGGATCAAAGGCCGCCCGAAGAGCTCGATTGCGCCATCATCTATGCGCCGGTCGGCGCTCTCGTGCCGGCGGCACTCGCCGCGGTCCGCAAGGGGGGACGCGTGGTCTGCGCCGGAATCCATATGAGCGACATCCCGAGCTTTCCTTACAGCCTGCTTTGGCAAGAGCGGGATTTGCTTTCGGTCGCCAATCTGACCAGAACGGATGGCGACGAGTTTTTCAGCGTCGTGCCGCAGGCCAGGATCGTGACCCAGACCGTTGCTTATCCGCTCGAGCGCGCCAATGACGCATTGTCGGACTTGAGAACGGGAAAGCTGCAAGGTGCGGCCGTTTTGGTGCCGTAACGGCCAGACATTAAAGTAATGTCGCTCGGCCGCGTTGAACGACTTGGGGTGGGACTCGTCTATGGATATCGCGATTATTGGCGGAGGGATCGGCGGGCTGACGCTGGCGCTGGCGGTTCACCACGCCGGCGCCGCGGACCGGATTGAAATTTTTGAGGCAGCGCCCGAGATACATCCACTTGGCGCCGGCATCAATCTCGGCCCGCATGCGGTGAAGGAGCTGAGCGCTGTCGGGCTCGAGGATGCGCTGGTCGCGGTTGCATGCCAGCCGCAGGATTACGCTTTCTTCACGCAGCACGGCCAGCTCGTCTATCGCGAGCCCTGGGGCCGCGCGGCCGGGCACCAATGGCCGCATTTGTCGATCCATCGTGGCGATCTGCATCAAGTGCTGCTCGATGCGGTGCGCAAACGGATCGGCAAGCAAAATTTCCGCACCGGTCATCGTTGCGTCGCCGTCGAGCAGGATGGCGAGCAGGTCACGGCGCACTTTGCCGGCCCGCATGGCGACGCTCTCGAGCCGGTGCGCAGCGATATTGTGGTGGCTTGCGACGGCATTCATTCCGTGGTTCGCGCTCAATTCTATCCGAACGAAGGCCCGTTTTGCTATCGCGGCACCAATTTATGGCGCGGCGTTACGCGGCGGCAGCCGTTTCTCACCGGACGCAGCATCGCCCGCATCGGCGCGCGGCGCGCGACGCTCATCATCTATCCCATACGTGACAAGATCGACGCGGCGGGAAACCAGCTGGTTAATTGGACCGCCGAGATCGAGCAGCCGGTGGCCGTACCGGTCGACTGGAACAAGCCGGGCCGCCTGGAAGATTTTTATCCGACTTATCGGGACTGGACGTTCGATTGGCTCGATGCGGCGGCGCTGATCCGCAATGCGGATTTCAATTTGTCCTATCCGATGGTCGACCGCGACCCGCTTACGCGCTGGACGTTCGGCCGCGTCACGCTGCTCGGCGATGCGGCGCATCCGATGTATCCGCAAGGCGGTAACGGCGGCGCCCAGGCCATCATCGACGCCGCGACCTTGGCCCGATTGCTGAAAAGCGAGCCCGACCCGGTGGCGGCATTGAATGCCTACCAGGCCGCGCGCATCCCGGCGACCAGCCGCATCGTCCTGCAAAATCGCTCCGCGCCGCCCAACGCCATCGTCGACGCGGTCGAGCAACGCACCGGCGGCAAGCGCTTCGAACGGCTGGAAGACATCATCAGCGAGGGCGAGCTTCGCGCCATCTTTGAGCGCTATCAAAAGATCGCCGGCTATCACGTCGACCAGGTCGGGCGAACGCGCAGCACATCATAGTCGCAGCGCGCGGTCGACTAGCGCCAGCAGCGCCGCGTGATTCTGCACCGTGTAAATTGAAGCGCCCATCTGCACCGGATCGCCGGCGTAATATCGTTCGTATTGCAATTGCCGCTGCCCGAATTGCGTTCCGGTGGCGTCCCAGGCCAGTTTCGACAGCCGAATCTTGGCCCCGGCATCACGGTCGGCGCCGCGATAGTAACGGCGGATATCGGCGCCGATGTCCGATTCAAGATCGGCTTCGGTCGGATTGCTCAAAAGGCCGCCAGCGCCGAGCAACTGCGTCACCTGCACCATGCGCTCGTAGAAGCGCGGAATGTGATAGCGCAAGGCCTGCAACGGCTCGAGCGCCGGCCGCCAAGTGCCTTGCGCGGTGACCTCGGCTTTGTGCTCCGCCAGCAGGATTGCGCCCTCGATGAGCTGCAAATAGCCGAGGCATTCGCCCAATTTCTCCTGCACGTGCAGATAGACGTCGGTCTTGACGCTGCGCGCCAGCGCGACCGCGAGCGCGGTCATGAATTCGCATTTGGCCAGTCCTCGGACTGCGGTTTGATGGCCGGTGTGGCACTGCATCCGCGTTCGCGCGAACATGATGTTGGCCAAGCCCACATTGCCGTGCAGGAATACGCGGTCCCATGGCACCAGGACATTGTTGAAAACGGCGAACGCGTCGGGCTCCTCGAAGCGAGAGCCGAGCGGATGATCCCAGTGCGATTGATTGCCGGAATCGAACGGCTCGCGGCAAATGAAGCGCAGTCCTGGCGTGTCGGTCGCAATGGCGAAGGCGAGCGCGTATTTCTCCTCGCCCTGATGCAGCGAAAACGGCAGCGGATAAACCACGAGTTCGTCGGCAGTCGGGCCGTGGGTGGCCAGCATTTTTGCGCCGCGGACGATGAGGCCGTCCTGCGTTTCTTCGACGACGCCCAAATAGGCGTATTCATCCGCTTGCTGCGAAGCGGATTTGCTGCGGTCCACCGGCGGGTTGACCAGCGTGTGCGTGAGAAACAGATCGTTGTCGCGGCAATAGTGATAGTAGCGCCGGACGTTGTCGGCATACTTGGCGCTGCATTCGGCAAAAACCTCCGGCGCGTCGGCCATGGATGCCAGCGCCGTATTCAAAAAGTCGGGCGAGCGACCCATGGTGCCGAACGTCGCGTCGGCCCAAATCCGCATGGCACCGCGGCGGCGGACCAGATCGTCGTGCGAGCGCGGAATGATGAAGGAAAGGCCGGCCTCATCGCCGTCGTCGGTGCGATAGGTCATCTTGGCGCGCAAGTCCTTGTCGAATTGGCAATCGTACAGCATGGCCATCGCCGCCACCGGACGCCGAAGCGTCGGGTCCGTTGTGACGTCGGCGACCTTGCGGCCGGCGATCCAAACATCTCCGGGATGGGCTTTGAGCCGCGTCACATAGCTTTTGCCGTCGCGAACAGCCATGACCGTGCCTTTCCGGTGTTCCGATTCCAAAGCGCGCAAGGGCTTGCGGCAGCTTCAGCAACCTCAAGTGACACTAGTGTGGTGGATTTGAAGTTCCTAAGATTAGGATTTTTACTGAAAATGAACACGAAGGCGCCGATATTGCCCTGCAGAAGGTGACTCGCTGGATTCGGGATGCCACATTCGCGGCATAACCGTTGGTGGCTTGACCGTTGCGGCCAAAAGCTGAGGCCATGACATGTGCCGCTGGATCGCATATCGCGGGGAAACGACGGCGCTCGAGCGCTACGTGACCGAGCCGGCGCATTCGCTGATTTCGCAGAGCATTCATGCACTGGAGTCGACGGCGAGCGTCAATGGCGACGGCTTTGGGCTTGGTTGGTATGGCACTCATCCGGAGCCGGGGCTGTATCGCGAGATCAGGCCGGCCTGGTCGGACGAGAATCTTCGGTATCTGTGCCGGCATTTGCAATCGAAGCTGTTCTTCGCCCATGTCCGCGCCGCGACCGGCACCGCGATCACACGGGCGAATTGCCACCCGTTCGGCTGCGGTGCGTGGCTGTTCATGCACAACGGCTTCATCGGCAATTGGAGCCGCCTGCGCCGTCGCGTCGAGGCGCTCATTCCCGATGAGCTTTATCCCGCGCGCGCCGGCACGACCGACTCGGAGGCGATCTTCCTCGCCATCATGGGCGCGGGAATGGACCGGCCGGTCGCGGCGGCGGAGAAGACGTTCGCGACGCTCACCGATTTCGTCAATCGCAACACGCCGCCGGACCGTTTGCGCATCACCGCGGCGCTGTCGAACGGGCGCGACCTCTATGCGTTCCGCTATGCGGTGAACGACAAGGCCAACACGCTTTATTACCGGGAATCTGGCAATGCCATCGTGGTCGTCTCCGAGCCGCTGGACGACGATCAAAAAACCTGGGTCTGCGTTCCCGAGAGCCATGTGCTGGTCGCGCTGGCTGGCGAGCGCGCGCGCATCGTGCCGTTGTTTGCGCGCCATCAGGAAGCGGCGGAGTGAAGTCCTTTCCGCGCCTGCGATCGCGGGGAGGGGCATACTGATCTCTGGCCAAGCAGGCCGCCAATGGCCAACAACGGAGGTGAGCATGCGCAGCAAATCGCGTTCTATTCGATCACCTTGTCGGCGGTGGCAAGCAAAGAGGGTGGAATTGTAAGGCCAAGCGCCTTGGCAGTTTTGAGATTGATCACAAGGTCGTATTTGGTCGGCGCCTGTACCGGCAGGTCGGCAGGGTTTGCACCCTTGAGGACGCGATCGACGTAATCTGCGGCACGTGCGAAACCGTCGATGGGATTTGGCCCATACGAGGCGAGGCCACCATATGTCGGCCAATAGGGGAACGGGTAAATGTTCGGTAGACGAAAGCGCGTCGCCAGCGAAATGATCAGGTCTTGATGCGTCACCGCTTGCAGGCTCGCCGTCACGATCAGGCCGCCGTTCGGCTCAGTCGCAAGTGCAGTGATGCCGCGCTCGATCTCGACGGGATCGCGCACGTCAATTGGATGAAGTTCGACCCCAAGGGATGGCGGCGCCATCGCCTGGATCGCGGCGAACTGGCCGATACCGGCAGCTAGCGTGGGATCGCGAAGGACGGCGACTCGCGCCACGTTGGGTGCGAGCTGTTTGAGAAGTTCGAGCCATTTTCCGCTGAGATCGTATTCGAATGTGCTAAAACCGGTGGTGTTGCCACCCGGTCGAGCCAAACTGGCAACAAAACCAGCTCCAACCGGATCGATGACGTCCGCGAACACGATTGGCACGGTGTGAGTGAAACGCTGTAACGCTGCAACACTGGAACTGGTAGAGGCGAGAATGACATCCGGCGCCAGCGCCACCAATTCAGCCGCGTAGCGGCGCTCGCGATCGGCATCATCGCCGGCCCAACGTGTATCGATCTGAACGTTATTGCCGTCGGTCCAGCCGAGATGTTGTAGCCCCTGCACAAACGCCAATTGGCGCGCCTGGCCCACGGGTTTACCTGCCTCGAAGTCCATGAGCACGCCAACGCGCTTTGCGCGCTCGGGCTGCTGCGCGCCCGCCGCGAGCGGCCATGCGATTGCCGAACCGGCAATTCCGGTAATGAAATCGCGTCGTCGCATTGCCGCCCCAAGGCTCAGGACTACGCCGAGGATGGGTGATTACAGCAGGGATTTGTGACCGGCGAAATGGGGTTCAACGATTATTTTGCCCAGCAGCAATTCGGAAAATCGAATGTCTGCTACTTCTTCCACCCCTTTGCCCACGCCGTCGGTGTCTTGCCGTCGATGAGGATGAAAGCAATGCGGCACGGCTTGGTCCCGTTGTTGACCCAGGCGTGATTGGTGCCCTGCTGCACCAGCACGTCGCCGGCCTTGACGTGAACTTCGCTGTCGTCGAGGAGCATATCGATCTCGCCGTCGAGCACGAGCGCGTAATCGATGGTCCTGGTGCGATGCGTGTTGGCGTGCCGCGCATAGCCTTGCGTCGCCGGATCGATTCCCATGGAGCGCAGGATTTGATGATGATCGACGGGCTCCGCGTGGCCCGTCGTCGCCGGCGCGAAATCGACAATGCGGAAGACGGTGCCGTTCGTGGGCGGGGGAACGCCGACCTGCGTCTGCGCGCGGTCGGCCGAGGAGGCCATGTCCACGGGAAACTCGCTCGTGACCCACAACAATGTCATGCCGTTACCGCCGGCGCTGCGCTGCTTGGCCTGGAGCAGGCCGTCGAACAGCGCAACCGCCTTGCCGCGCGCGTCGTGGCCGGTGACGATCCGGCGGGTGGATTTCAGGTCCATGTTTGTCCTCTCCCGTGTCGCGTGGTCGGCACGCTCCGGCGCACTAAACGATTATGCCGCGCGTTTGCCAAGCGCAAATCCGTCGTGCCGCTACGGCGCTTGCCTTTTGAAAAGCGCGTGCGAGCGATCTTTTGACTTCGTCTTTGATTTTTTTCGGTCGGGGCAGCGATTAGTTGCCCGGTTCGGCGTGTTCGCCGGCGTTGACGTCAGCCGAAGGACGGCGCGCGCGGCCTCTGCGTAAAATCGAAACCGTCGAGCAGATTGTATGCCGCCGTGTCACGCGCCTGCAGCGGTTGCAGGCCAAACCGCGCCTCGATCAGCGCCAAGACCGACGTGGTATCGGCAACGCGGTGATCGACATAGCCGCGGCGCGCCCATGGGCTGATCAACAGCGCCGGCACGCGCGTGCCGCAGCCATAGGCATCGGGCCGCGGCGGCGCCACATGATCCCAAAACCCGCCGCCTTCGTCATAGGTGATGACGACCGCCGTCTTTTCCCAGAGTTTGCTGTCGCCGAGCGCCCGCAACAGGCGCATGACCCATTGCTCGCCCCAGCGCGGCGCGGAGTTGGCAGGGTGTTCGTCGCTGCTGCCTGTGCCTTTGAGGAACGACACCGAGGGCAGCTTGCCGTTTCTGGCGTCTTGGAGAAAATCGGTGATGTCGCGCATCCGGCCGGCCTGTACATTGCGTGACCAGGTCGGCAGATACTGGAACGGGTTGTGATGCGGCAGATAGCCCTCGGGTGTGTCGACCACGACCGAGCCGTCGCCGGGGCCGAACGCGGTCTTCAGCGCCCAGTCCTTCACCGTATTCCA
>JASHQI010000001.1 GCA_030037645.1 Xanthobacteraceae bacterium | reverse complement strand
GCGCCCAGTTCCTTGGCGACCTTGAGCCGCGCGCCGTCCTTGGAGGTACCGGTAACGATGATCAGCGAAGCGCCGGCCTGCTTGCAGATCACGGTCTGCGACAGGCCTTGCTGTCCCGGCCCCTGGATCAGCACGGTGGAGTCGTAGCCGACGCCGCCGTCGAACAGCGACCATTCCACCCCGTTCGCCATCGGCGTCACCAGACCGGCGAGTTCGGCTGTCACCCCCTTGGGCACATGGTGCACGACGGCGTTCCAAGGCAGATAAACGTATTGCGCGAAGCCGCCCCACAGATGCGGCGCCTTCTCGGCCGAGGTGTAACCGTAACGAATTGCATCGGGATTGGTGCGCCAATTGGTGTTCTCGCAATGCCGATATTGGCCGGCGTGGCACCACTCGCATTTGCCGCACATCACATAGTGCTCGACAAAGACGAGATCGCCCTCCTTGAAGCCCTTGCGGCGGGTGAACTCGCGGCCCGCCTTGGCGATAATGCCGATGTTCTCATGGCCCATGATCGTGGGCGCGTTATTGGGCGGATGCTTGTAGAGCTTGACGTCAGTGCCGCAAATGCCGCCTACCTCCATTTTCATGAGCGCCGAATCTTCGGGAATATCGGGCATCGGGTATTCGCGTATTTCGGTCTTGCTCGGCCCGGTTCGCACCGCCGCCAATACTTGCTCTGCCACTTCAAGCCCTCTCTGTCGTCATGCCCGGACTTGTGCCGGGCATACACGACTTAATACTTTAAGCTGGCAAATTCAAAGACGTGGATGGCCGGAACGAGCCCGGCCATGACGGTGCAAGTGGCCATGCTAGGCTTTACGAAGAAAGAGTTCGCCGACGGCGTGGCGCACGAGCGCGTGCGCGATTGGACGCGCAGGCGGTTTAGGCTCGGCGAAGATCAAACGATCATGGTCTCGGAGATCGCGTGCGCCGTTCCTGGTTGCCCTCCCATCGAAACGCATGTGGTGTTCTGGACCGATGCCGGACGGCACCATTTCAAAGTGTTCAAACCGCTCGCAGACGTGATCGAGGACGATTTGCCACCCCCGTTTCTGAAGAACGCGCTGGTCGCGCTCGAAGGTATCGATTGCGACTGCTGTTGATGCGAATGTCCCGTCACACCTTCGCGAGATAATCGCGATTGAGATCTGTGACTTTGGCGACCCCGGACAACAGCATTGCTGTCCGCATTTCGGCGGTGAGCTGCGCGTAAACACTTTTCACGCCCAGCGAGCCGCCTGCCGCCAAGCCCCACAGCGCAGGACGCCCAATGCCGACCGCCGTTGCGCCGAACGCGAGCGCACGGAACACGTCGATGCCGCGGCGCACGCCACTGTCCAGCAAAACCGGCACGCGGCCGGCGACCACATCGACCGCGCCGCGCAACATGTGCATCGAGGCGGGCACGCCGTCCATCTGGCGCCCGCCATGATTTGACACCCAGATGGCGGCCGCACCCGCGGCGAGACTCTGGCGGATGTCGTCGGGCTGATCGACGCCTTTGACCAGCACCGGCAGACCGGATTCCTCGCGCAGAAAGGTGATGTCGGAGAAACTCAGATCGCGCTTCTGGTCGTGCGGATTGCCGTGGCCGCCGTAGGCTGGATCGTAGTTGCCCGGGGCAAGATCGGGCGGGAATGGCCGACCGAGCCGGATGAACTCATCGCTCTGACCGGGACCGAGCGCGTCGGCGGTCAATACGATTGCTGAGAAACCGGCAGCCTTGGCGCGCTGGACCAGCGTGCGATTAACGCCCATGTCGCGGTTCATATAGATTTGAAACCATTTCGGTCCGCTGGTCGCCTTGGCAATGACCTCCATCGGCTTGGTCGAGGCGCCCGAAGCGACAAACAAAGTGCCGGCCATGCCGGTGCCGGAGGCGTTGGGAAGCTCCGCCTTGGCGTGGATCATGCCTTGGCCGCCGGTTGGACAGGTGAATACCGGCAGCGGCAGTTCATGACCGAGCAGCGTGGTGCGCAGGTCGATGTCTTTCTCATCCACCCCCTGCAAGCGGCGCGGCATGATCGGAAGCTCGTTGAACGCGCGCCGGTTCTCGCGATAGGTCCAGCCGTCGCCAGCCGGTCCCATGAAGGCAAATCGGCCCGGCGGCAGGATTTTGCGCGCTTCGTCTTCGAGCGCCTCGATGCTGACGATCTTTAGCGCGCGTTCCTGCGTGCTGGGGCCCGGCATGTCGACCGCCGGCATCGGCGCATTTGCTTGCGCGATAGCCTTCGTCGCGTCTTGGGTAGCGGCGAGCGCAGCGCCGCCGACGGCGACTGCCTGGATGAGATTGCGTCGCGATGTGGTCATGGCGTTCTCCCGTGAGTTTGGCAGGCAGCATCACCCCTGCGACGCGAACCGTCAACGCGCGCAGCGCCGGGCCGGATCGGCGAGCTATGCTTCCTGAAGACCCGCCGCCGCCAGCACCGCAGCCTGCCGCTTGGCGACGCGATCGATCGAAAACCGCTCGATCGCCTCGTTGAAGAGGCGATAAAAGTTAAGTTCCGCGCGCAGGTGCAGGAAGACGGCGCCCAAGCCGATCGCTGCGCGATCCATGAACACGAATTCGCGCGGCACCGTCACCGGACCTTTCTGTTTGAGTGCCTGGTGCACGCGGAAGGCTTCACGCCGGCCATAGTCCGACGGCTTGACTCCATCGGCGATCGTGCGCACGCGGTCGTCAAGCAACGGCGCATAAATAAAGCGCGCCCAGATGTTGAGCGTATCGATCAGATCGCGCGACAGCCGGCGAAAACCCCAGGATTCATAGGCGCGCACGATGAGATCATCCTCGCCGTGGAGCAGGCCATGGTAAAGATCGACGACACCTTGGACGAATTTGGGCGGAAAAATGCGAATGCAGCCGTAATCGAGCAGGTTAATGCCGGCTGGCTCCGACGCGTTTCCGCGCGAACCGCCCGCGCCTTCAGCAAAGACTGTGTAGTTGCCGAGATGCGGATCGCCATGGATGACGCCGTAACGGCTGAACGGAAACCACCATGCAGTGAACATGGCTGTGCCGAGCCTGTTGCGTGCGGCGAGCGGATCGTCCTTGTGCGCGAGCATGCGGCTGCCGCCGAGCCAATCGAGCGTGAGCAGCCGTCCGGTCGACAGCTCCGGCCATGCGCGCGGCACGCGCACGATGTCGACGCCGTCGAGCATTTGACGATAGAGCGCGACGTGCTTGGCCTCGCGTTTGTAGTCCAGCTCCTCGCGCACGCGTGCGCCGATTTCCTTGCCGACCTCGCTGGTGTCGATCGCAGAATCGAGCCGGCGGCGGATGGCGAGCAGCCATTGCAACTGCTGCAAGTCGGCTTCGACGGCAGACTGCATGTCGGGATATTGCAGCTTGCAGGCGAGCTCCAGGCCGTCGAGCGAACGCGCGCGATGCACCTGACCCAGCGAAGCGGCCGCCGCGGGGTGATGCTCAAAACTCTGAAACTTGCTCTCCCAGCCGGGACCGAGCTCCGCCATCATGCGGCGCCTGACGAAAGCCCAGCCCATGGGCGGCGCTTCGCTCTGCAGCTTTTGCAATTCGGCGGCGTATTCGGCCGGCAACAGGTCGGGAATGGTCGCCATCAATTGCGCGACCTTCATCAGCGGGCCTTTGAGCCGGCCGAGGGCCGAGGACAGCGCGCTCGCCTCGCCGGCTCGGTCAGGCTCGCCGCCGATCAGCCGTCGTCCGGCGTAGCGCGCCGCCACGCCGCCAACATTGGCACCGACGCGGGCATAGCGAGCGGCGCGGGCAGAGAATCGGTTCTTTTCGCGATCAGGACTTTCTCGGTTTGGCATAATGTCACGGCAGACGAAAAATTCGCTCCCGTCAACTTAAGCCCTCAAGCTCAGAAATCATCCGTTCGATGACCGCAAGACCGCCCTGCCAGAATCCAGGATCGCGGGCGTCGAGACCGAACGGGGCCAGCAGCTCGGAATAATGCTTGGTGCCGCCGGCCGAAAGCATGGCGAGGTAACGCTCGGCGAAACCGCCTGCGGCATGCTCGTAGACCGCGTAGAGCGAGTTGACCAGGCAATCGCCGAACGCATAGGCGTAGACGTAAAACGGCGAGTGCACGAAGTGCGGAATATAGGCCCAGAACGTCTCGTAGCCCGATTTCAACTCGATCGCCCGTCCGAGGCTCTCGCGCTGCACGTCGAGCCATAGTTCGCCGATACGCTCAGCGGTCAATTCACCGCTTTTGCGTTCGGTGTGGACGGCGCGCTCGAACGTATAGAACGCGATCTGCCGCACCACGGTATTGATCATGTCTTCGACTTTGGCGGCGAGCATGGCCTTGCGCTCTTTGTTGTCGCGCGTGGCGGCCAATAGCTTCTTGAATGTCAGCATTTCACCGAACACGCTCGCGGTTTCGGCCAGAGTGAGCGGCGTCGGCGCCATCAAAGCGCCATTCGGCGCCGCGAGCACCTGATGCACGCCATGGCCAAGCTCATGCGCGAGCGTCATCACGTCGCGTGGCTTGCCTTGGTAATTGAGCAGCACATACGGATGTGCCGACGGTGTGGTCGGGTGCGCGAAGGCGCCCGGCGCCTTGCCCGGACGCACTGGCGCGTCGATCCAATGCTCGGCGAAAAACCGTTCGGCGATCGCGGCCATTCTCGGCGAAAACGCCCCGTAAGCCGTCAGCACCGTGTCCCTGGCCTCGACCCAGCCGACGGTGCGCATCGCCACCTGCGGCAACGGCGCATTGCGGTCCCAGTGCGGCAGTCGCTTTTTACCGAACCAGTGCGCTTTGAGCACATAATAGCGATGCGACAGCCGTGGATAAGCGGCACGCACGGCCGAAACCAGCGCATCGACGACTTCACGCTCGACCCGATTGTCGAGATGGCGCGCGTCGGCAATGTCGGCAAAACCGCGCCAGCGGTCGGAGATTTCCTTGTCCTTGGCAAGCGTATTGGTGATGAGCGCGAACTGCTGCACATTTTCCTTGAACGTCGCAGCGAGCGCCTGCGCCGCGGCCTTGCGCTTTGCACTGGAACGATCCTGCAACAGGTTCAGTGTCGGCTCGATGGGCAGCGTTTTCCCCAGAACCTTGAAGCGCAGGTTGGAAATGGTCGCGTCAAACAGCCGGTTCCAGGCCGAATAAGTCGTTACCGACTTCTCGTGAAAAAGCTGCTCGACGCGATCCTCAAGCTGATACGGCCGATAGCGGCGCACATCTTCGAGCCACGGCCGATAATGGCCAAGGGCAGGATCGGCCATCGCCGCCTCAAGGAGCGGATCGTCGATACGATTGAGCTCGAGCGTGAAAAACAACAAATGGGTGGAAGCCGCCGTCATGCGCTCCTGGACGTCGCCATAGAACTTGGTGCGCGTCGGATCGACAGTATTTCCCGCGTGCACGAGCGACGCATAGGAGGCAATTTTGCCGATGAGGTCGTCGATTGCTTCGAAACGCCGCACTGCCCCGCCAAGCACGGCGCCGGCCTCGGCCGAGTGCGCCATATCCGCAAGCTTGCCCTTGTATGCCTTCTCGAACGCGAGGCACTCGGCATCGGCGCGATCGAGATCGCGTTTGATCGCCGGATCGTCGAGGCCGGAATAAAGGTCGCCGAGATTCCATTCTGGCAAGGCACCAAGCGGGGCGTTGCGACCTCTCTCGGCGTGTTTGGCCGCTCGTTTCCGGGCGATTTTGGCAGCAGCCTTCTTGGACATCATTGGGGAACGAAGATGCAAGTTGGGGTCCTCACCGGGCCATCATGTGGCGAAGGGTCGACCTTCTCGCAAGGCGGCGGCGTAGTCTGACGTTGCAGGGGATGCACGCGCTGCGTGAGGCGATTTGATCTAACACCGAGACGGCCCGGTTAATACCCTCTTAAGCCTCCTCCGACACATTGCACCGAAACGACACACTATGCCCTGAACTAGCCGCCGAGGTTTCGATGGCCATTCTCATCGTCGATGACGATCCGGTGCAGTGCCGGCTGCTGGAGGGCATACTGCACAAGTTCGGCTACGAGACTGTGACTGCCAACAGCGGCGACAACGCCTTGGAGTTGCTCAATGGGGCCGACGGCGGACGGATCGATTGCGTCATCCTCGACCTGGTGATGCCAAATCTCGACGGCCTCGGCGTCCTGGCGCGCATGCGCCAAGCCTCGATTAAAGTGCCGGTGATCGTGCAAACCGCACACGGAGGCATCGATAACGTCGTGTCGGCCATGCGCGCCGGCGCTATCGATTTTGTCGTCAAGCCGATCGGTGCCGAACGTCTGCACGTCAGCTTGCGGAACGCGCTCAATACCAGCGCGCTCGAGGGCGAATTGGCCCGCATCAAGCACAGCCGCTCCGGCACGCTCGGATTTGGCGACATCATCACGAAAAGCCCATGCATGCACGTCGTATTGCGGATGGCCGAGAAGGCAGCGGCCTCCACCATCCCCGTGCTCATCGCCGGTGAATCCGGCGTTGGCAAGGAGCTGATTGCGCGCGCAATCCACGGCTCCGGAGAGCGGCGGACAAAGCAATTTATCGCTGTGAACTGCGGCGCCATGCCGGAAAATCTGATCGAGTCCATTCTATTCGGCCACGAGAAAGGGTCGTTCACCGGCGCCACCGAGCGTCATGTCGGAAAATTCGTCGAGGCCTCGTCGGGAACGCTGTTCCTCGACGAAGTCGGGGAGTTGCCGGCCGCGGCGCAGGTCAAGCTCTTGCGCGCCATCCAGGAGGGCGAGGTCGAACCGGTCGGCGCGCGCAAGCCTGTCAAAGTCGATGTGCGGATCATTTCGGCGACCAATCGCGACCTGATCGCGGACGTGAAACAAGGGCGCTTTCGCGAAGACCTGTTCTACCGCCTGCACGTGTTCCCAATCACGGTACCGCCGCTGCGGGAGCGGCCCGCCGATATCCCAGCCCTGGCCCGGCATTTCCTGGCCCGCTTTGCCGCCGAAGAGGGTAAACGCGTCCGTCTCATCACGGGCGATTCATTGCGCATGCTCGCCGCCTTCCCCTGGCCCGGCAACATCCGCCAACTCGAGAACGCACTCTTTCGCGCCGTCGTGCTCGCCGAGGGCGATATTGTCGGGGTCGCGGAATTTCCGCAGATCACGGCGCAGGTTACGCATCAGGTCACAGCTGAAGGCGCAATCCAAGCCTCGACTTACGGTGCTGCGCCGGAGCAATACGCCCCACCGCTCGACCCCGGCTTCGATCAGGGTCTTTCCGTGCCTGCCGCGCCGGAAGACATTTCGCCTGCCGCCACTACGACGGCATCGCCGGCGCCCGCCGATGCGCTGCCGTTGCTGGATGATGACGGCGAGGTGCGGCCGCTGGAAGAACTCGAAGCCGATCTTATTCGCTACGCAATCAGCCATTACCGGGGGCAAATGTCGGAAGTCGCCCGCCGGTTACGAATTGGGCGTTCCACGCTTTATCGAAGGTTGGACGCTTTGGGGCTGAATAGTGAGCGCTCAGAGGCAGATAGGGAGGCCGTGGCCGCAGAGCGACAGCCTCGGAAAATTGCGTGAATAGGTCGAATATTGCCTTGCATGCGAGACAGATTTGGCTGCCTCTCGTAAGGTGAACTGGATGCGGAGTCTGACCGCAATAACAACAAGGTTGGGGAATACCACTCTCCAAGCGGTGCGAGGCTGTCGTCCTATCTCGCACATTTCCAAAGGAGAACTCGCAATGCCCGGCGTCCGTATCGACCGGTTTTTGAGCCTTGTTGCCCTCGCTCTGCTATTGGCTGCCGCCCCTGCCGGGGCCATCGCCGAGCCGTTGGCGAACGCAGGCGCCAAGGCGGCGACCACTCCCACACCGGACAGCACGAATGTGCCGCCGACATTGCCGGCCGCCAACGCCCGTCCCGCCAGTGGAACCTCATCGACGGACGAGACTCCCGCCGCCACGACGACACAACCGGCTGCACCCGAGCAAGCAACCGGCACCCCTGCGGCGGCCCCAGCAACATCGCCGGCCGCACAGTCACAACCGGCCGCGTCCGAACAATCGACTGCGACCCCCGCGGCCACCACAACAACATCGCCGGCTGCACAGGCGCAACCGGCCGCGTCCGAGCAATCGACTGCGACCCCCGCGGCCACCACACCGGCGGCAACGCCCGCTGCCAGCGATGTTGACGCCACCATCGCCGACCAGCTCCGCGAACTCGCGCACGGCAAATTCGACGACATCGTCGGCGACAGAAAGGAGCGCAGTCTTATCGATGCGTTTTATTCCGGCCGCAACTATAAACCGGTATGGATTACTGACGGCAAGGCCAACGATCGCGCCAAATCGGCGATCGACTACCTCGGCCACGTCGACGCCGACGGCCTCGACCCCGCCGACTACCCGGTGCCGGATTTCAAGGCCCTGACGGACCCGGCCGCGCTGGCCGAGGCCGAACTGCGCCTGGATATGTCGGTCATCACCTACGCGCACCATGCCTCAGTGGGGCGCGTTGCCTGGTCGCGCGTGAGCCCAGACATCGAATACTTCACGAAGCCGCCGGAACCAGCAGACGTCCTTGCCAACATGGTCGATGCCAAGGACGTAGCGGCGGCGCTTGACGCGTTTGAGCCGCATGCTCCGGGCTACCTTGCGCTCAAAGCCAAGCTTGCCGAGATCCGCGCCGGAAAGGCCGATGCGACGAAGCCGCCGATTGCCAATGGACCAGCGCCCAAGATCGGCGCGCAAGACGACCGGGTGCCGGCATTACGCGATCGCCTCGGCGTTCCCGGCGATGGCAGCACGATCTATGACAAAGCCCTCGCGGCGGCGGTGAGGAAGTACCAAAAGGAACACGAGCTGAAGGTCACCGGCACATTGACGCCGGCAACCATCGAAGCACTCAACGGTCGCCGGCCTGACCGTCCTGAGGACATCATCCTGGCCAACATGGAACGCTGGCGGTGGATGCCGCACGATCTCGGCAATCCCTATGTGATCGTCAATCTCCCCGACTACACCTTGCGCGTGATGTACGACGGCAAACAGGTGTGGAAGACCAAGATCGTGATCGGCAAGCCAGCCATGGCGACGCCGATCATGACGGCGGAGATGAAGTTCATCACGGTCAATCCGACCTGGAATGTACCGCCCTCGATCGTCAACAACGAATATCTGCCAGCACTGCAGCAGGATCCCACAGTGCTGCAACGGATGGGACTCGTGGTCACCCACAATCCCGACGGCAGTATTCATATCTCTCAGCCGCCCGGCGACAATAACGCGCTCGGCCGAATCCGCTTCAACTTTCCCAATAAGTTTTTGGTGTATCAGCACGACACACCGGACAAATATATGTTCGCCTATGCCAAACGCGCGTTTAGTCATGGCTGCATGCGGGTCCAGGACCCGCTGAAATACGCCGAGGTGCTGCTCTCGCTCGTGCGCCCGGGCGACGGTTACACCGAGGAGCGCATCCACAAAATGTATGGCCCGAGCGAGGTGAACATCGACTTCCCGAAGTTCGTTCCGGTCCACCTGACCTATCAGACTGCGTTCGTCGACGATGAGGGCAAGCTGGAATTCCGCGACGATATCTATGGTCGCGACCGAGCTGTGCTGGCGTTACTGAAATCCACCGGTGAAGAACGCAGGGTCGCGGATATCCCCGTCGAACACAAAGTGGACGCCGAGCGCCGAGAGGTCCTGGCCATACCCGACCAGCCTTCCCTATGGGGTAGCGGCGGGCGCTACTACCCCGGCCAGAACAGCCCAGGCGGCTTCTTCGCACGGCTCTTCGGTGGGTTTATGGCTCCCCAGCCCGTGATACCCCGCAAACCGGTGCCGCAGCGCCGGAAAATAACCCGCTCAAGGGTGACCACCGCAACACAATAAGTCTGATACCCGACATAACTCCCCTTTAAAACGGTCCATTAACCATGTTATCCCCATTGATGTCTCAGTGGGGATAGCCGGGACTTTGTGGCGGAAGGCCATTTTTTGCCACACTGCGAGGCTAGCCCTAGGAGAGTCGGGGGTGGGGTGGCCGTAAGTCTGCGTTGGCCCTTCCCAATTTAACATTGCGTTAGCGTGCACCGCTGGAGCGACGAGCCCGGGCGGTCGTGCGTAACGCGTCAACGCGAGATCGCCAGTGCCGGTTGGTAGGGCGCGCTTGAAGTTTTTTGGTTCGGCGGCGGCGCACGTCGCCTATTCGTGCGGTCTTGCCATTCTCCTGTTCTTCTTTGCATCGAGAGCACTGCAAAATGCCGTCGCCGACGGCGAGACGCGCACCATTTCGATGCATCACCTTCATACCGGCGAAGACATCACCATCACCTACATGCGCGATGGGATCTACGACGAAGCGGCGCTGGAGAAGCTCAATTGGTTCTTACGAGACTGGCGCCGCGGCCAAGAGATCCGGATGGATCCGCATCTGATCGATCTGGTCTGGGAGGTGCAACGGGAGACCGGATCGAAGGATCCCATTCAGGTCGTGTGCGGCTATCGTTCGCCGCAAACCAACGCCATGCTGCGCCATCGTAGCGAAGGCGTCGCGCGGTTCAGCCAGCACATGCTCGGCAAGGCCATGGACTTCTACATTCCCGGCGTGCCGCTCGAAGAGCTTCGGGTCATAGGGCTGCGCCTGGCGCGCGGCGGCGTCGGCTTCTATCCGCATTCCGGCTCGCCGTTCGTGCACATGGATACGGGCGGCGTGCGGATGTGGCCGCGCATGACACACGAAGAACTGGCGCGAGTGTTCCCTGATGGTCGCACCGTCCAGATTCCAACCGATGGGCGCCCGCTGCGAGGCTATGCACTGGCGCTGGCCGACATCAAAAAGCGTGGCGGCACGCCCTCCGCCAACTCCCTCGAAGTCGCGCGCAACGCTGGAATTGACGTAAGCGCGGCGGTCGCCAGCAACGCCCGGGCAGTCAATCCGTTTGCCAAGCTGTTGGGGCTGGCGAAGAACGATGAGGAAGACGCCGATTTGGCCGAGGATGATGCCACAACATCAACGACGCCGGCCACGACACACGCGAAGCCTCGCGTTTTCGCAAAGCTTGAGCATGCGGCTGCCAAGACCGTGGCTGTGGCGCGCGCAAGCGCGTCCTTGGCGCCGAAGCTGCTCCATGCCGCGGCATCGGTGACACACGCCGAAGCGGCGACCGATCCTGCGGCAGCGCATCCGGATCAGACCACAAGCCGCTTTGCCGCACTCACGCCAAACCAGGTCATTATCGAGCGCGGCTACTGGGAAGGCCCTGCGGCCGGAACGGGCGCAGAGCAGCGCGCTACGGATAGCGCCAAGCTGCAACACGCGGCCTTGAGCGTACAAGCAACCGAAGTTGCGGACGCCGATCCCGTCACGACCGGTTCGTCAGGCCCATGGCCGGCCGCAGCCGATGATCGCGTTCCGCTCGGACTCGCACTCGCTTATGCGGAACAACCTGACCGCGACGCGACACCACAGGAGATTCCGGCCATCGGGCACGCGGCGGCACCTAACCGGCCGGCAGGCCACCTCATCGCTGAGAACGGCATGACGATCGCGGCGAAGGGCTTGATCGAGCGGGCGAAAACCGCATACCAGACGGCTATCCGGCTCGCCTCCAGTGACCTCAAGGTCAAGACGCATTTCGATGATCCGTGGCTGCGCGCCATCGTGCTATCGCCGAGCGTCCGGCGCGACCTGACCACCGTCGCGCTCGGCCCGGAGGACTACGCCGCTCTGGCGGCATTGATGGTGAAGCCATCGAGCTCTGTCATGATGACATTCTCATCCGATCCGAGCCTCGGCTTGTCATCGGACCACTTCAGCGGCAGCGCAATCGTTTT
The DNA here is from genome assembly GCA_030037645.1 of Xanthobacteraceae bacterium. Classification (GTDB taxonomy): domain Bacteria; phylum Pseudomonadota; class Alphaproteobacteria; order Rhizobiales; family Xanthobacteraceae; genus BOG-931. The sequence goes on along the minus strand of JASHQI010000001.1, from coordinate 345 downwards.
CGTGTCGACGGTCACTTACCCGGTGCAGACGGCATCGTTGCAGTAACCGCCGCCGTTGCGAGGTTAAAGAGTCGGCCCGACCGCGGCCGGCCGAATGCCGGGCGCCGCCAAGCAATCCAATTCCTAGCGCGAATTCGTGGACGGCTCTGTCGGTCGCTCTTCGTAACGAAGAATTATCCCAGCATCCCGAGCGCGTTCAGGTAAGTCTCCAGAATGGCTTCCTGCTCCTTGCGCTCATTAATGTCCTGCTTGCGCAGCCGCACCACGATCCGCAATGTCTTGACGTCAAAGCCATTGCCCTTGGCTTCGGCATAGACATCGCGAATATCGTCGGCGATCGTCTTC
>JASHQI010000034.1 GCA_030037645.1 Xanthobacteraceae bacterium | reverse complement strand
CGGTGGTCGTCGTGTCGACCTCAGACGAGCCGGCCTTGATGCGTCGCCAGGCCGGCCACGTGACACTCGCCATCGCGGAATATTTCCGCGACGAAGGCAAGGACGTGCTTGTGCTGATGGATTCGGTGACCCGCTTCGCCATGGCCCAGCGGGAAATCGGGCTGTCGGCCGGCGAGCCGCCAACGGCCAAGGGCTATACCCCGACGGTCTTCACCGAACTGCCGCGTCTCCTCGAACGGGCAGGCCCCGGAACCGAGCAGGGCACCATCACCGGCATATTCACCGTTCTAGTCGATGGCGACGATTACAATGAACCGATCGCCGATGCCGTCCGCGGCATTCTCGACGGCCATATCGTTATGGAGCGAGCCATTGCCGAGCGCGGCCGCTATCCTGCCATCAATGTCCTGAAATCAGTGTCGCGCACCATGCCACGGGCGGCCGACCCGGCCTACCTCCCGGTGCTGACGCGGGCGCGCCAGATCATGGCGACCTATGCGGATATGGAAGAACTCATTCGGTTGGGGGCCTATCGTGGCGGAACCAGTTCGGAAGTCGACGAGGCGATCCGGCTGCATAAGCCGCTCGAGGATTTCCTTGCTCAAGGTAAGGAAGAAGCAACCAGCTTGGCGGAAGGTTACTGCCGTCTTGCCGAGATCGTGGCCGGCTCGGAAACCGAACGCTAACGTTATCGTGCCACAATCGGTGGGAATGGGGTGCCGCGCACCCCCTTCCGTGAGATTCCGTGGCTTCGGGGGAGTATGAGTCGATGAAGTCCCGAGAGACCCTCATTCGGCTGAAGAAATTTCACGTCGACGAGCAGCGGCGCAAGGTCGCGCAGATCGAGACCATGATCGCCGAGTTCGAACGCATGGCGGCCGATCTAGAGCGCGAAATCCGGGTTGAGCAGGATCGCGCCGGCATCCACGATCCAGGGCATTTTGCTTATCCGACCTATGCCAAGGCCGCGATTGCACGCCGCGAGAACCTCAAGCGCTCCGTCGACGAACTGCGGACCCAGCTAGAGGATGCGAAGCTCGGTCTCGCCGAGGCCTTCGAGGACCTGAAGAAAGTCGAACTGCTCGACGAACGCGACCAGATACGCGAACGTGGGGCGGAAAACGCGGCCGAGCAGGCCGAACTCGATGACATCGCGCTTATGCGCATTCGCGGCACCGCGCCGGCCTAGCATTCCCGTCATATCCGCCGGTTCCCATACGCCGTCGGGCGCTGCTTATGCTCTCTTGCCCCTGCGCTCGGCAGCGTCGGCGTTGCGGCAATGAGCGACGGATCTGTGCCAAAATGTGACGCTGGAATTGTCGATTTTGGTCGTTCTGCCCCACCTTTGGCTCTCGACGAGTGCCGGCCTCCGCGGCGATAATCGGGTGGGGCTTTGTCCCCAGGGGCCGTGGTCTTTCATGTTGATACAGGACGAACTCGTCTCGCTGCTTGGGGCGATCGGCAAGCGTGACGTCGCCGCGTTTGAACGGCTTTATGCCGCCACACGCGCGAAACTTTACGGCGTCCTGTTGCGTATCTTGGGCAGGATCGATCTGGCCGAAGAAGTCATGCAGGAAACCTATCTCAAAATCTGGAAAACGGCGGATCAGTTCGACCCGTTGGTGGCGAGCCCGATCACCTGGATGGTGGCGATCGCACGCAACCGCGCCATCGACATCGTTCGAAAGCGCGGCGAGGTCTCGATCGAGGACGAGCCGGAGGCTATGGCCATCGCGGATGAAGCAACGCCGCCGCTCGCCCGCCGTGAGATGACCGAGGAACTCAAACATCTGCTGACCTGCCTCGGCAAGCTCGATGCCGAGAAGCAGCGCATCGTGCTTTTGGCCTATTACAGCGGTTGGAGTCGCGAACAACTGTCAAAGAAGCTCGACATTCCCGTGAACACGATCAAGACATGGTTGCGCCGTAGTCTGCTCGAAATTCGTGAGTGTATGGGACGCTAGAGCATAATGAGCAAAGTGGGCGCCGGCGGCGCAATATCATGCTGAAATGAAAGGGACGTTGAGACTGTGATGTACGACGACGCTCAAGACGCAGTTGCCGCGGAATATGTGCTCGGAACATTGTCGGCCGACGAGCGCGAGCACGCCGAAGCGCTACTTGCGATCGATCCGGGCTTTGCCGAAGCGGTGCGAACGTGGGAGCGCCGACTCGGTGAGCTCAACGTCATGGTCGAAGCCATCGAGCCACCGCCGCAAGTGTGGGACAAGATCAGGGCTGAGCTCGGCGATGGTGCCCCGGCCGGCGAAATTTCATCGTCCGCCAGCGAGGCTCCGTCGCCGGAATCGCAGGCAGAGACGACAGGCCGCCCCGAGCCTGCGGCGCAAGGTACCGCGAGTGCCACAAGTCCGTTGCCGGTGCCCCCTGACCAACCTGCGTGGAAACCGGTTGAGCCGCCAAGCGCGCCACTCACGAAGATGCTTGGCGAACCTGCTGCGACGCCTCCATCGTCGCCGGCGACCAAAATCGAGCGCAGCGCCGAGCTCGTCACGCTTGCGCGCCGCGTCAGCCACTGGCGCCGCATGACGGTGGTGGCAGGTGCGATTGCCGCGCTGCTTGCGATATTCATTGTGGGCAGGCTGTTTGCGCCCGGTCTCGACGCGCTGGTCCGTTTCGTGCCGGCGCAGCCGTCGGAGTCCGCCGCGCGCCAAGTGCAGCTAGTCGCCGTGCTGCAGCAGGAGCCGATGTCGCCCGCTTTTCTGCTTACCATCGACCCGCACAGCCGAACGCTGATTGTGCGCCGAGTCTCGGCCACGCCTGACCCCAGCCGCAGCTACGAGCTGTGGCTGCTCTCAAGCCGGTTTTCCAAACCGCGCTCGCTTGGCCTCGTCGGCAAAGACGAATTCACGCAGCGTACAATCCCCAGCGGCTTTGATGTCGATACCATGAAGGGGGCGCGTTACGCTGTTTCACTTGAGCCCGCTGGCGGCTCGCCAAGCGGAGTGCCGACCGGGCCAGTTTTGTTCACCGGCAAATTGGTCGAATCAGTGCCGGCCTCGCCGTCGCCGGCACCACACACGTAAGCTTGCGAGGGTTGCACCAGCCCGCGCAATCCGAGGCGCTACTCGAGGACAATTATCGGATGGTGGGGAAGCGGCCGCTCAAGGCCACAGGCTGGCCGGCTTTGACGAGCGGTGCGGTGCCCAAGTCGATGGCGCTCACGTGCGCGAAAATGCCGATAAACGCGACCAGGGTCGCGCACAAAAGCCCGATGACGACGATCTTCAAATGGGTACGGCGGTCGGCGCTGTATAATGAATGATTCATCGCATCCTCCCGGTTTTCCGCCCTTTATCGGGCAGCCGGGCCAGAAAACTCTGTTCAACGCAAAGAACTAGGGACTGAGTATTGTTTGTAAAACGCGTCTTCACCGAACGGTGATGATGCGTGATAACGGTTGATCCGCGCCTTGGTTCCGGCGCGGCGGTGGCAACCCGCCGGATGAAGAAAATCACGCTATTCCAGCGATTTAAGGGAGTATCAGATCGTGAGCCAACTTGTCTCTGAGCTTGCCCCCACGGGCGTTTTGCGGGCGGCCATCAATATGGGCAATGGACTTTTGGTAACCGGAAGGACGGCATCGGGCGATCCCGAAGGCGTCGCGCCCGACATGGCCGCCGAAATCGCCAGGCGTCTGAATGTGCCTGTGGTCTATGTAAAGTTCGATCGTCCATCGAAGCTGGCGGACGCGGCCGGCACCAACGCTTGGGACATCGGTTTGATAGGAGCCGAACCGGCGCGGGCGGAGAAGATCGCATTCACGCCCGCCTACTGCGAGATCGAAGCGACCTATCTCGTCCCCGCAAATTCGCAATTCCGCACCGTGACCGACGTCGATCGACCTGGATCGCGAATCGCGGTTCGGCGCGGCAGCGCCTACGATCTTTGGCTCGAACGCAACATCAAGCATGCGACCCTGCTGCGCTCGGAAGCCGCGGATGGACCGTTCAATCAATTCGTCGCTGAAAGGCTTGAAGCTTTGGCCGCGTTGCGGCCGCAATTGTTGGAAGATGTCAAAAAACTTCCCGGCTCGAAAATTCTTCCGGGGAACTTCACCTCAGTCCAGCAGGCCATCGGCACGGCGAAAAGCAACGCGGCGGGAGCAGCCTATCTTCGCGACTTTGTTGCCGAGGCAAAGCGTTCGGGATTGGTGGCGCGGCTGATCGAGAAGCATCGCGTCGTCGGGCTTTCAGTCGCGGCCTGATTTTAGATACTCGCCACCGTCTTGAGCCGCACCCGCGGATGAATCTCCGTTTGTGCCAGCACACTGGTCTGAGCGCGGAAGCGCTCGACAATGCCGCGCACAAACGGACGGACGGCAGGCGAGGTCACCAGTACGGGCGCTTCACCGTCGCGCGCCGCCTGCTCGAATTTCTCACGAACCAGATTGATGAATTCGGTAAGTTTCGACGGCTGCATGGCAAGGCTGCGATCGTCGCCCTGGCCGACGATGGATTCGGCAAAGGCCTGCTCCCATTTGGCGGTGAGCGCGATGATCGGTAGGTGGCCAGCAGCGCTGGTATGCTGGGCGCAAAGTTGACGGGCGAGCCGCGCGCGGACGTGCTCGGCCAGCATCATCGGATTGCGCGTGCCGGCAAGCCCATCTGCGATACCTTCGAGGATGGTCGCGAGGTCGCGGATCGATACCCGCTCGGCGAGTAGAATCTGCAATACACGCTGAATGCCCGAAATGGTGATCAGCGAGGGCACAATATCCTTGATCAGCTCGCCTTGCTCTTTTGGCAGGTCTTTAATCAGCTTCTGCACATCGCCGTAGGACAACAGTTCGGACATGTTGGCCTTGATCAGTTCGGTGAGATGGGTGGCCAGCACTGTGGCGGCGTCGACCACGGTATAGCCCTTGACGGATGCTTCCTCCTTGAGCGTCGCGTCGATCCAGGTTGCAGGCAGGCCGAATGTCGGTTCGGTTGTGTGCACGCCGGGCAGCGTCACCTGATTGCCGACCGGATCCATGACCATGTATTGGCCGTGCCACACCTTCCCGGTGCCGGCTTCGACCTCCTTGATCTTGATGATGTAGGTGTTGGCGTCGAGCTGCACGTTGTCGAGGATACGCACCGCCGGCATGACAAAGCCCATCTCGATTGCGAGCGAACGGCGCAGCGCCTTGATCTGCTCGGTCAATCGATCGGAACCGTCGGGCGCGTTGACGAGCGGCAACAATGCGTAGCCGAGCTCGATCTTGAGGTCGTCCATTTTCAAGGCCGCTGCCACCGGCTCCTCCGCCGGCACAGCCTTGGCGCTGTCCGCCTTCTTTGCTTCCGCCGCGGCGGCCTGCTTGTTGCGGCGATCGATCATGTAGGCAAGGCTGGCTGCGCCTCCGCCAAGAGTGAAGAACGGTATCATCGGGATGCCGGGGAGCAGCCCCATCACCAGCATGACCGCCCCCGACATGGCCAGCGCCTTGGGGTAGCCGGATAGCTGGCTGAGCAATGCTTTGTCGGCTGCACCGGCGACACCGGCTTTCGATACCAGGAGCCCGGCGGCGGTTGATACGATCAATGCCGGAATTTGCGTGACCAGGCCGTCTCCGACCGTCAACAGCGTGTAAGTGTGCGCCGCATCGGCAAAGCTGAGGCCCTGCTGCACGATGCCGATCACCATGCCGCCAATGACGTTGATCATCACAACGAGAAGGCCGGCGATGGCATCGCCACGCACGAATTTTGAGGCGCCGTCCATGGCGCCGAAGAAACCGGATTCGTCTTCCAGGTTCTTGCGCCGCCGCCGCGCCTCCTTCTCGTCGATGAGACCGGCGTTGAGGTCGGCGTCGATCGCCATCTGTTTGCCCGGCATAGCGTCGAGGTGAAAGCGCGCTGCCACTTCGGCGATGCGTCCGGAGCCCTTGGTGATGACCACGAAATTGACGATCACCAGGATGGTGAAGACGATAATGCCGATGACGAAATTGCCGCCCATGACGAAATTGCCGAACGCCTGGATGACGTGGCCCGCGGCGGCCGTTCCCTCATGACCGTGTGCCAGGATCAGCCGCGCCGAGGCGAGATTGAGCGCAAGCCGCAGCATGGTCGCGATCAACAGCACGGTTGGGAACGCAGAGAATTCGAGCGGCGCCTGGATGAACAGCGACGTCATCAGGATTAATACGGAAAACGTGATCGAGATGGCAAGCGAGAAATCCAGCAATAGCGGTGGCAACGGCAGGATGAGGACCACGAGGATCGCCATCATGCCCACTGCAAGGCCGATGTCGCTTCGCCTCAGCATGGTGCCGAGGTCGGCGAGCCGCGACAGCGCCGTCTCTGTCTGCGCCGAAGTCGTGTCGGTCATGCCGGTCGGTCGACCCCGTCGGTTGCGATCGCGTGGTTCAAAGCTTTGCGCGGCGGCGGGAGGGCCGCCGGCACGGATCGATTGAGCCGCGCTCGCGTCCAAGGCTGCCCCCGAAGAGTGCGGTGGAAACGGTTATGCCTCCCAGGCAAAATGTGCCGGGTATATGGTTACCGGGGAGTTAACGTAAGGTGAGGTGTTCGCTTCGAGCCTTGTAACGGAGCATCCGAAAAAGCTTCGCTGCCACGCAGTTGTGAGGGTGAAATGGTCGCAATTTACTGTGCTGCGCTCGTTGGGGTCATGCTTGGCCTTGTGCCAGCGGCTGTCCTGGCTGACGGCATCGCGCCGGGTCTATGGCAAATCATCAGCCGGACCGAGACCGGTGGCGTCATCGGGCCGCCACGCCAAAGCTCGAAATGCCTCACAGCCAAAGAAGCGAGCGATCTGCCCACGACGTTCACGCCGGTCGGACGCACTGTCAATTCGGTCTGCGCGCCCATTGATCGAAGTTTTTCAGGCGGCAAGCTGTCCTGGCACCTGGTCTGCAAAGGCCAACTCGACATGGAGCTGACCGGCGAATTCAACTTCGACAGCGCGCACCATTATACGGGAACAGTGCAGACCAAGGCGGCCATGGCGGGCATGGTGATGATCAATTCTAAAGACACGCTCGAAGCAAAGTGGGTGTCGGACTGTCCACAGTGAGGTGATAGGTGACATGAGCTCTTGGACCACTCTTCACGAGTGACCGGCAGATGCTGTGTGCTATCATGGCAGTAGAGCGAATGGGGGGAGATCAAATGAGACAAGCAAAGCAACTTTTGGCGTTGTTGACGTTGGTCGCGGGCAGCTACGGCCTATCGCCGCTGTGGAGCTCCGCCGCAAGCGCGAACGACATCCTGAGCGGGCAATGGGCATGGCAAGCCACCTGCGAGCGCGGATCATTTCATGGCGTGATGGAATTCGTCCAGAAAGGCGACACATTTACCGGCCGCTTTATGGAGACGAATTTCTGGGACAAAGGAACGATTTCGAATGGCGTACTACGCGGCAAGAACATCAGTTTCGATCGAACCTATGGTTTGATCGAGCAGCACCTGTCGGCAGACTTATTCGACTCCAATCGCAAATTGAGCGGACCATACAACAGTCCGATGTTCGGTCAGTGTACGCTCAGGGGGCATAAGGTCAGTGGTGCCGCTGTAGCCCGCTAGGAAAGTACCGCCACACCTCGACCAAACGGTCGGGTTCGGCATCGAACGCTTGCAGCACCTTGCGTGCGCCATCGGCCGCAGCGGCTTTAAGCACCGCACGATTCTTCATTGTCCGGCTTAGGGACTCGTCCGGGCAGATGGTAACGATATTCACCCCCGGGGGTAGCGCGCGCCGGCCGAGTGCCAAGTCGCGTGATTGGTTTTCACGCACATGAATATCCTCGCCGGCTTCGAGCAGCGCAGCATTGCCGCGCGCGCAGAGCCAGGTAAACAGCGCCCGCAACAGAAAGCCCGGGCGCGCATCAACGTAAGTCGAGGGGCGGGTGAAGAGAACCAACAGGTCGGTACAGCCGTTGTCGATTGCGTCCTTGACGGGAAGCGGATTGGCGAAGCCGCCGTCGAAGCAGTCCCGGTCGCCTAAACGCCTGGTGCGCTCGCTCATCAGCGGGTGTGTTGCTGACGCCCGCAGGCTATCGAGCAGGGCATATCGGCTGTCCTGGCCGTCGACCAGGAAGCCGGCGCCGGTATGGGCGTCGGTGATGGAGATGCGAAGCCGGGAGGGCGACGACAACACGCGCGCGATGTCGAGCGGCTTGCGTTTGCCGATGACTTCACCGAACAAGAAATCGAGATTTAGGATATTTTTTATGCGCAGCGGATTGATGAACTGCCGATTATTGACATCGTCATAATAGATTGTCGCGCTGTAGGCGGCCTGGCCGGCCAGGAAGTAGGCCGCGTTGATCGCACCGGAGGAGCAGGCATAGACTTCGTCGAAGGCATGAGTCAGGCCGAGCGCCTCCAGTGCAATTCCGCCACCGCACGAAAATACCCCGCGCATCGCTCCGCCCTCGACGATGAGCGCAAGCTTGCGGCCATCGGCGGTATGGCGTGCGCTCTTACCGAAGCGCGCGCATATGTTCGCAATTGCGGCCTCGGGTCTGGTGCCGAAGAGCTCTCTCGCCATCGTCATTCAGCAAACGGCGGAATCACGAAGCCGACCCGCATGATGAGCTGTCCCAGAAGTATTCCTGCCACAGTGCCGATATTGCCGACATAAATCGTCGCCGTCTCGCCGAGTACGACATAGAGCGGAAAGCCCTTGAACGCGACGAACACGAGACCGGAAAGAAATAGCAGCGGCCCGGATGCAATCGAATAGACGACGCTCAGCACGGCAATGCGGCCAGCCGTCCTCTGCCATTGTACGATTTTCCCGGCGGCTATGTGCGGAGCCAGAAAGTCCTGCCAGCGGGCGGACGCATGCAGGGCGGCAAGGCCGAGACCGATACCGGCCCCGTAAGCCGGACCGAGCGCGGGATGAAACAGACAATAGCCGGTCGAGATGCAATCCCTGAGCGATTCAGTCTCGGTCGATATCCAATGCAGCTTGTAGAGTGCGGACGGCTCGAAAACGAAAAATATTTCGGAAAAGACACCGATGCCACCCAACGTTCCGCCGACAATCCCGAACAGCAGATTGACGGCGTAGCGGCTGTTCATGCGGCCTGCCTGCCGCCGCAACAGAATCCAGCCGAGCGCAATCCAGGCCGATGCGAATCCGCCCCAGACGATACCGCCTGCCATGCCCTGAAACAGCGCGCTGCCGGCGGCTTTACTGAGAGTGTCGCCTTGATTTGTGATGGTCAAAGATGAAATGGCAGCCGGCACGCGCGAAAGTGCACAATAAAAACCCGCCAGCACACCGCCCAAGGTTCCAATGTAAAGAATCATGGGCCAACGCTGACGCAAGCGCACCCCGCCAAGCGCTAGTGTCGCAAGTACCCAATCCGATAGGCCGATGGTTTGCCACGCCTGCGCAAGGCGGGCAGCGGCGGCATCGGCGACATCTTCGTCGCGTATGCGGGCGACCGCCATAAGCGCGCGCCGCCGCAGCGGGCCGATAAGCTGCGCGATCACCGGTGTCGTGAGACTGATGCGATTGGCGTGCGCTATGGCACTGGCGGCCTGCTTTCGCACCTCGGTGTCGGTGTCCTCAAGCACCATGCGAACCAATTCCGCGTCCAATGCGGCCAAGTCGGCGTGCGCGAGCGCAACCGCGGCATTGCGCCGGATCGCGACGTCCTGATGGCGGCTTGCGCTCAACAACATCGTTTCGAGAATTTGCGGTACTTGCGCTTTCAACCGGCCGACCCAGGCCGCGATTTCCAGACCGGTGCCGATGCTGCTCATGCAGAGAAATTCGAGCTCTTCGTTCGACAAGATCAGTTCGCCTTCGACACGCGACAGTGCGGTGAGGATTTCACGGTGTTCTTCGAATTCCCGTCGTGCCCTCCAATTTTCCAGGTTTGCCTGCAGCAATTCGCGTGTGCGCAGCAGCGTCTTGAGTTCCTCGTCGTTGAGCTTGCGTTCGAGCACGGGCGCGATCAGTCTGTCATGGCTGATCTCGTACCAGCGGCTGGCGGCGCGGCTCTCCGCGCGCAGGAAATGCTCGTCGACCAGCGAACTGACCACCCCGATCGGCAGCATTCCGACATTTTCTCCGGCAAGGTGAACCATGCTTCGGGTGCCGTTCGAAGTTACGAATTGCGTGCAACCCATGTGGATCAGCTTTTCCGGATAGTTGCGCAGTTCCGACACCCGCCGGACCGCGGCCAGATAGAACTCGCGAATTGCCTCGCCGACGTCTCCGAACTGCTCGAGGTCGCTTTCGTTGATGGCTTCGATACCTTCTGGAAGCCGATCCCACAGGCGTCGGCATACGATCTGCAACTGCACCGGTTCGATATATTCGCCGGCGGCCTGCTGCAGGTGGCCGTCCTGCCCTTCGATGTTGATCTGTTGCAGGTTGCCGACCAATCTATTGGCAGCGGCGGGGTTGAACGTCACGCCGGTGCGCTCCGAAGGTCCGATGATAGCGGAGATCGCTGCGTCGCGACGCAACAATTCAAGACGGTAGCGGACGTCGACGCCTTGTGGGATGCGCCACATCAGCGGATCGAGTTCGGCGATCGAATCCTCGCGCATTGAGAACAGGACCCGTAGCGTAGGAATACCGTCGAGCGCTTGGGCGATCTGAACGAAAACGCTCTCGCGCTCCTGCCAACGGTCTTGATGGGTGGTGAATAGCTCCTCAAATTGATCGAACACCAAGACGGGTCCTTGGCCGCCTGGCGGCGTTCCGGCTGCGCGTAGGATATCGAGCAACGTGAGTTCGGCCGCGTCGGCAGGTGGCGTTTCCGGTGGGTCTCGCGTCAGCGCGTAACGGATGCTCGCGATATAGATGTTGGCGGCGTTCTGCAGCCACGCTGGCGGCGCGCCACGGATGCGGATCACCGGAGGCGTCACGAAGCCGTCGGCCTGCAAGCCGGGAATAATCAAAGTATTGATGAGCGAGCTTTTGCCGGCACCTGACTGCGCGTAAAGCAGCACGGTGCGATGAAACATGATCAACGATAGAATGTCGTCGGCCTCGCGGTCGCGGCCGAAAAACAGGCCGCGATCGGTGGTCTCGAACGGTCGCGGTCCGACATAGGCCTGGGTCGATCGCGCAGCCATTGTCAGACCTGATCTTGCACTGCGGTGATTTGATTTCGCGCGATTTGACCCTGCGCCTCGACGGCTTGGTCCCGCACTTCCGCCGCTTGCAAATCGACAACGTGGCGTTGCACCTCGGAAATGAACTGCCGCGCGTCGCCCCAGAACACCGTCACGTCAAAGACATGGTGGAAGTATTCGCGCAAATAGGTTTGCGCCCTCTCGTTGGTCGCCTCATCGGCGAAGGGCGAAAGCTGCACCGCGACCTTGAGGCGCGTTTGGGTCTGCCGCAATGACAATACCAACCAACGAAAGATGACCCGAAAGCTCCAATCGAGCAAGCTATAGCCGAGGAACATCAGACAATGATTTGAGATCGCTCTCATGATCCAGGTTGGCAGCATTTCCCACGAACGGTCGACGGTTTTCGTCATCGAGCCGCTCTTGGCGATGTTGTAGACGAATTCCAGATAATCGTCCTCGGTGGCAACCAGCGACTTGGCGAGATCACTGTTGCCATGCATGTGATAGACGATCGGCGTTTCTGCGGTTGGTTGATAGTTCGGCTCGCGTTGCCAAACCCCGGGATGATCGGCGAGCTCCCTGTTCCAGCGGCAAAAGTCGCGGTGCGCTTGGCGCTTGTTCGCTTGCAGCGCCTTGACCATGAAGTCGTCGTAGTTCGTCGTCAAATACACCGGCACCGGCCAGGAAGCGAGCACGTGATGCGGTTCGGCGCCCTCGAATCGCGGATAGCCGCAGGCCGCAATGCGCTTAAGAATTTCCTGCTTGGGATGAATGCTGTCGCGCGACTTGATGGCGAGGAATTGCGTGACGTGCGCAAGATCGGTGCTGTTGTCCAGCGGATAATCAAAATCGCGGGCAAGCATGCGCGCCAGCTCGGTACCCGTCGGCAGCGTCGGAGCGCAGGCGCCGGCGCCGAGAAACGGCGTGCAGGCGCCGGCACGGATGCTGGCTGCCAAGTTTTGCCACTGCTGCGTGGTCAGCATGGTTACCGAGGCGGTTTTGAATCGCCGTCGATCGACAGCAATATTGACGCGGAAGCAATCATCGGTCGGCCCCCCGAACAACAGGCTGAAAAATTGGAATGTCTTCGCCACCCAGCATGGCAATTGTGTCCGGGTCGAAGCGCGATAGCAATAGCTTATTGCGCGTTCGCACTCTTGCAGAGCGTACTGCGCCGGTGCACTGTTGTTTGATGACGGAAAGCCGTGTCGGCGGGCTGGGGTCTCGAACCATGGAAGTGATCGACAACCTTACTGTGCTGCATGGCGACAAGAAGCGTCGAATTGAGCTTTGCCGGGGCGATCTCGCTCACTTGCAACAATCCGAACAGATCGACATTCTCATCGTCTCCGCATTCCCGGATTCCTATGATCCAACTCCTGCATCATTGGTCGGCGCGCTGCACCGCAACGGCATCTCGGTCGCCGAACTTGCGAAGAGCAAGCGGTTCGATCTGCGTAGTACATTCTCGTGCTGGCTGTCGTCGGATCTGACGGACGTGTCCGCGGACATCAGATTCAAGCGCATTTTGTGCTTTGAGCCTGCGGTTCGCGGCAAGCCTCCGGAAGTCGTCGGCGATATCTTCCGCTGCCTCGCCCCGTTTCTCCTCGGCGAATATCCGGAGGCGACGGTCGCTATGCCGATTGTTGCAAGCGGCGAGCAGAATTGGCAGGGCGAGGATATGCTGCTGCAAATATTGCGAGCCGCGGTGCATTGGCTTTCGCAAGGTTTGCCACTGAAGTGTCTCAAGATCGTCGAATGCATGCCCGATAAAGTCGAAAGATTGCGTAATGTCTTCGGCGGTTCCGAGTTTCAGACGCACCGCGATCTATTGGCATCGCAGTCGGCCATCCGCTACGACGCATTCATCAGCTATTCGCGGAAGGATCGCGAGCACGCGCGCTTTGTCGCGAACGTGCTTCGTCAAGACAACGGACACGCTCGGATCTTTGTTGACGAGCTGGCGCTCAATCCCGGAGAGTCGTGGCAGCAGGCGATCTATGACGTACTTGATGCCTCGGCGCGGATCATACCTTTGATCTCGCCCGACTATCTGGAATCCAAGGTGTGCAAGGAGGAGTTTAACATCGCGCTATTCCGCGCAAGAGAAAGCGATGCAAACGTCCTGTTCCCGATCTATCTGCGAACCGCGGCATTGCCGACCTATATGAAAATGATCAACTATTCGGACTGCCGGGAAGCCGATGTGGAGAAACTGCGGATCGCTTGCGCCAATGTTTGGCGACGGTGAGAGCACATCGACACTGCCAAACGTCTCGAATGATGCGAAGCGAGATGAATGATGCCGAGACTTTTCCTTGCGCTGATGGTTGTGTGCGGCACAACTGCTGCGCTGGCGCAAGAGCGGCCTGCCGCATTCGTCGATGCTGCAACGGTCGTGCCGGGGCTAATCGTCGAGATGCGCTATGCCGGCTCGCATAATTTCGTCGGCCGGTCGATCGATGGCTATGAGGCACCGCACTGCTTGCTGACGCGGGCGGCGGCCAATGCGCTTGCCGCCGTGGCGCGCGATCTTGCTCAGCGCGGCCTGCATATCAAGGTGTTCGACTGCTATCGCCCGACACGCGCAGTGGCTAATTTCGTACGCTGGGCGCGCAACCTTAATGACACTGCCGGTAAAGCCGAGTTCTATCCAGATGTCGACAAGCGTGCCTTGTTCCGCGACGGCTATATCGCCTCGTATTCCGGCCATTCCCGCGGCTCGACGCTCGATCTGACGCTGGCGCAGGCCGACGGCACCGAGCTCGACATGGGCACTCATTTCGACTTCTTCAGCCCGAAATCTTGGACCGCCAGCCCGAAGGTGTCCGCCACGGCCCATGCCAACCGCATGTTGCTGACTGCGGCGATGCGCCGACGCGGCTTTCGCGGTTATGACCGGGAATGGTGGCACTTCACGTTGCGGGGCGAGCCGTTTCCGGGCACTTACTTCAATTTTCCGGTGAAGTGATCGTCCGTCAATTCCTGCCCCGGAAAAGGGAAGGGCAGGGTTTCACAGCCCCAGATAAAACTTTTTGATCAGATCATTGTTGTTGAGCTCGTCGGCCGAGCGGCCCTCGAACGCGATTTTGCCGTGAACTATGACGTAGCCGCGATCGGCGATGCGGATCGCCTGGGTAAAGTTTTGTTCGGCCATCAGCACGGTGAGTTGATAGCGCTGCTTCATTTCGTTGATCGCTTCGATGGTGCGGCTGACCAGGATCGGGGCCAAGCCCACCGAGGGCTCGTCGACGAGCAGGATCTTGGGGGCCAGCATCAGGGCACGGCCGAGCGCGAGCATCTGTTGCTCGCCGCCCGACAGACTGCCGGCAAATTGCGCACGGCGTTCGGCAAGGCGCGGGAAGGTCGCAAAGCAAACCTCGAGATTGCGCGCAAGCTCGGCCCGCGCCGCGCGGCGGAACGCGCCGAGCAGGAGATTTTCTTCCACTGTGAGCTTCGGGAACAGCCGGCGGCCCTCGGGCACCAAGGCGATACCCAGATCGACAATCTCTTGGGTGGTGCGACCGATGAGATCGTGATGGATGCCTTCGATTTCAGCGACGATCGTCCCTTCGCTCGGCCGCACCATGCCCATAATGCACTTCATCAGCGTCGATTTACCGTTGCCGTTGGTGCCCAGCAACACCACTGTTTCGCCAGAGCCGACCTTCAGCGAAACATCATCGATCACGCGCACTGCGCCGTAGGCGGCATGGATGCCGGCAATCGTGAGGCTACTGGCCAAGGTAAGCCCTTTCCACTTCGGGATCGCGCATGACTTCGTTGGGCTCGCCATCGGCGATTTTTCGTCCCGACACCAGCACGACCAGGCGTCGCGAGAAACTCATCACGGCGCGCATGATGTGCTCGATGAGGATGATCGAAACGCCTTGCTCGTTCAGCCGCACCAGAAGAGTCAGGATATCCTCGACCTCCGAATGGGTCAGTCCCGCCATCGATTCATCGGCGATCAGGAGTTTTGGCTCCGCCGCCATGGCGCGCGCCAATTCGAGCTTGCGCATCTCGACTTGGGTCAGGTCGCGCGGCAGCTTGTGTGCCTTGTCCTGCAGTCCGACCTCGCTCAACAACTGCTCGGATCGCGCCACGACGGATTGCGCGGAATGGCGGGTGCCGCGGGCCTCCACCGTATAAAGGAGCGGGATGCGGATATTGTCGAGCAGCGTGAGGCTCACGAACGGCCGGGGTAATTGGAAGCTGCGGGCCAGCCCGAGGTGTGTTCGCTGATGTGCGGCAAGGCGGTCAATCGCCTGGCCGGCAAACCGCACGGAGCCCCGCTCGTTGCGCAGCGTGCCGCAGATGCAATTGACCAGCGTGCTCTTGCCCGAGCCGTTTGGGCCGATCA
Source organism: Xanthobacteraceae bacterium (assembly GCA_030037645.1). Taxonomy (GTDB): domain Bacteria; phylum Pseudomonadota; class Alphaproteobacteria; order Rhizobiales; family Xanthobacteraceae; genus BOG-931. Next base: position 60,403 of record JASHQI010000034.1, on the reverse strand, counting down.
GGCCCAGTCGTTCGCCCGCCGCAATCGAAAGCGAAATGTCTTCCAGCGCAACGAAACCGCCGAAGCGTTTGCCGAGATTGTCAACCGCGAGCAGGTCGCTCATAGCGAAGGTCCCGGCGCGGTGCCCGGCACTGATTGCGGTGCGGCTTCCGGCGCATCGATCCCGATGCGGCGGCGACCGACGAAGTCGTCCGGCTTGCGCCGCAAATATTTGTGCACCAAACCGAGAATACCATTTGGCGCGACGATGACGAAGAAGACCAGGAGAAGCCCGACGATCAAGAGATTGACCGCGGATGAGATCGTGACGGTGGCGATCTGCTGCAGCGTGCCCAGCACGACCGCGCCGATCAGCGGACCGATCCAGTTCGTCGTACCTCCGATCAATGCCATCGCGATCGAGTTCACGGCGTAATCGAATCCGAACGTCGAGTCCGGTTGCAGATAGCTGATGTAGTAGGGGAATGGCGCGCCTGCCATTCCCATCAGCGCGCCGGAAATCGTAGTTGCGATCAGTTTCAATCGCAGCGTCGGCACGCCGGATGCCTCCGCTGCAAGTTCATCGTCGCGAATGGTGGCTAGGCCATAGCCGAGGCGAGAATGCTCGATCAACCGTGCAACGGTCAGCGCGGCCACGGCGAGCAGCAGCATGATGAGGAATAAATATCTGACATAGTTGCCTACTATCGGGACTGTCTCGGGGCGCAGGATGTAGGCGCCACGCGAGCCGCCGACGTACTCCCAATTGACCACCAGCGTTTCCAGCACGACGGCGAGCGCTAGCGTCGCGATGGCGAAGAATGCGCCACGCAGCCGCAGCGTCAAATATCCCATGCCGAAGCCGACGATGCCCGATACCACGCCGCCGATCAGCATCAGAACCGGTATTGGTATCGGAAAGGTATCGTTGTTCGTCGTGTACTTGTAGATTGCCACGGTCGAGTAGGCGCCGAGCGCGAAAAACGCCGCCGTGCCGAAATTGACGTAACCGCAATAGCCGCCGAGGATGTTCCAGGCGGTTGCGAGCACAACATATTGCATCACAACATAGCCGGCAAAGAAGATGTAATCGTTGCCGGCGGCGATTGCGGCGCCGAACACCGCAGCGGCGATGAGGAGGCTGATGAGGAGAAAAATGGGCGTGCGCACAGCTCACCGCCCCAATAGGCCAGCTGGCCGCACCGCGAGCGTCAGCAGCAAAAATCCAAACGATACCGCGGGCGCCCACGACGGACCGTAGAAGGTCGACGTGAAGCTTTCTACGATACCGATCAGAATCGCGGCGATTATGGTGCCTGGCAGGCTGCCCATGCCACCGAGTACGCAAATGGCGAAGACACGGCCGATATATTCACGCCCAACCGAGGGCTCCACCGGCTGGATGATGATAAGGAAAGCGCCGGCCAGCGATGCCGTCGCAATCGAAATACCGAACGCGATGCGCTTGATGCGGATCGGATCGACCGCCATGAGGCGCAACGCAAGCTGATCCTGCGCCACTGCCATGATGGCGCGTCCGATGAATGTGCGTGTGAGGAGGAGTTGCAGGACCGCGATCAGGGCAAGCGAAATCACGCAGGGTACGAACAGCCGAAGCGGCATATCCACGTCGCCTAGATGCCAAGTCGGACCGATATAGGACGCATTGACGTAGCGGTAGTCGACGCCGAAAGTCAGCACCAGCGTCACTTCGGTAATGAATAAGAGGCCGAAGAAGAAGGCGAGGCCGCGCAACGATTCCTGGCCGCGCCTCTCGAACGAGACATAGTAGATTTGATAGATGGCGACGCCGAGTGCGTAGAACGCCGGCAGCATGATGATGGCGGTGACGACCGGATCCAAGCCGAGATCGACGTTGGCGATATAGGCGACGTAAGAGCCGAGGATGATAAAGGCGGGATGAGCGATATTGACGATGTCGAGGATGCCGAACGCCAGCGACACGCCGCATGTCACTGCTGCGTAGAATCCGCCGATCAAAATGCCCGATACGATGGCATTGATGATGAGATCGAAGGAAAAGATCATTCAACAGCCCTGCCCGAGTGTGCAGGAAGCCTTGCGGCTTGGCTAGACGATTTCGACAGTGTCATCCTCCGCAGAGGCGAATGATCGGTAATCGTTGCAGCGACAACTTCTTCCGAGACTGGGAATACTGGATGCCCTGCTTTTGCGGGGTATGACAGAGGGAAATGGCGGCCGGGACACTACGCCGCGGCGCGCACTTTATCGGGAATGGCCAGCGGCTTATTGGCGCTGTTCACGAATTCGATGGTCATGAAGACCATGTCCTTGTCGCCGATATTTTCGAGGTCGTGGACCTTGTACTGGCCCGGCCCATAGGTCTCATGTCGGGTCTCGCCGGGCCGGTAGGTGTATTCAACGGTGGTGCCGTCGTGGACGTGTTGGCGTCCGTGGCCGCCCGAGACCGAGGTCCAGAAGTAATCGAGCACGTGACGGTGAAAACCGATCCGCTCGCCGGGCGCCAGACGGATGATCCACGCCCGCACCTTCTCGTTCTCCGAAAGCAGCGTCGTGCCCACGCAACCGTTGTTGTTTTGGCGCTCGCGCTCGAATTCCGCCGCGACGGCGCTTGGCCAAGCCGAGCTGTCGCTGCGGTCGGTTGTCTTATCGAGCATTGTGAGAGCCATGGCATTCCTCCTCTGTTTATTGGCACAATATAGAAAACCATCGCGGGCTGGCAAATAGCTCGGAAAATAGTGGGATTTCGCATGCTGGGGCAACGCCGGGCGCTGGTCGTCGGTGGCTCGATGAGCGGGCTCCTGGCCGGCATCATGCTGACGCGGCGCGGCTGGGATGTCGAGATTTTCGAGCGCGTGCAAACCGAGCTTGCCGATCGCGGCGCCGGCATCGTGGCCCAGGCTGAGCTGATCGCGTGGCTCGATGCGCTCGGGCTCGATACGCGCGATCTCGGGGTGGCGATGACGACGCGAAAGATTCTCGACGCGACAGGTCGCACGGCAGCTACCATTGAATGCCCGCAAGTGCTCACGTCGTGGGAACGGGTCTACCGTGTGTTGCGCGATGCGTTCCCGTCCCAGCGCTATCATCGCGGCTGCAGCGTGACGGCATTCGAACAAACCGGCCGGCGCGTGGTCGCGCATTTGCGCGACGGTAGCGCGGTGCAAACCGATGTATTGGTCGGCGCCGACGGCTTGCGCTCGACCGTGCGCCAGCAATGCCTGCCCGATGTTGTCCCGCTCTATGCCGGCTATTCGGCTTGGCGGGCGCTGTTGCCGGAAAGCTCAATCCCAGGGCCCATCCACGACGAGCTTTTCGAGCTGATGACGTTTTGCCTGCCGCCAGGGGAGCAATGCCTCGGCTATCCGGTCGCTGGACCCGACAACGAGCTGCGCGTCGGGCAGCGCCGCTACAACGTGGTCTGGTACCGCCCGGCGGATGAGAATACGGAGTTGCCGTGGCTGCTCACCGACGAGAGCGGCGTCACCCATTCCATCTCGATACCGCCCCCTCTGATCCGCCGCGAGGCTATCGCCGCCATGCGCGATGCGGCCGAGCGTCTGTTGGCGCCGCAGTTTCGCGCCATCGTGCGGCTGATCGACGAGCCCATCCTGCAGCCGATCTATGATCTCGAGAGCCCGCGCCTCGCCTTCGGCCGCGTCGCCATTATCGGCGATGCGGCCTTCGTGGCGCGGCCGCATGTCGCCGCCGGCGTTTCCAAGGCGGCCGACGATGCGGCGGCACTTGCTGAAGCCCTTGACGGCGACAACGTCGAGGCGGGACTACGTCGCTTCGAGGCGCAACGCCTGCCGGAAAACCGGAAAATCATCGAGCGGGCGCGCCACCTCGGCGCCTATCTGCAGGCGACGCAGACTGCGGTGGAACGCGCCCGCTCGGCGCGCCATAGCGTTCCCGAAGCGGTGCTCGCCGAAACCGCGGTGCTGGATTTCTTGCACAGTTAGCCCGGAGATTGTCGCCTCACACGTGCTGGCCGCCGTTGATGTGGATTTCGGCGCCGTTGACGTAGGAAGAGGTCTCGGTGCACAACACGTAAATGATCTTCGCCACCTCGTCGGGCGTCCCGAGGCGGTGCATCGGAATGTGCTCGACGATCTTATCTGTTCCAGGCGATAGCATCGCCGTGTCGATCTCTCCCGGCGCAATGGCGTTGACGCGGATGCCGAGCGGACCGAAGTCGGCCGCCATCTCGCGCGTCAACGCGGCCAGCGCCGCCTTCGATGTCGCATAGGCGGCGCCGGCGAAGGGGTGCACGCGCGATCCGGCGATCGAGGTGACGTTGACGACGGAGCCTTTGGCGGCTTTCAATTCGTCGAGCAGCCCGCGCGCCAACATGATCGGTGCGAAAAAATTCACCTGAAAAATGTGATGCCAATCGTCGCGCGAGGTCTCGATCGAGCCGAGTCGCTTGCCGCCATCGGTTTTTGGCGAGATCGCGGCATTGTTGACCAGCGCGTGCAGTTCGCCGTGCACGCGGCGCCTGGTTTCCGCGATCGCCTCCTCGGTGTTTTCGGGGTTGGCCAGATCAACCTGAATATGGTCTTCCGGTCCGGCTTCCCACGGGCAGTTTTCTGGAAACGGATGCCGTGAGCAGGTGATAACGCGCCATCCCGCGGCCGAGAATCGCTTGACCGTAGCATGGCCGATGCCGCGGCTGGCTCCGGTGAGCAGGAGCGTGCGGCGCGGCTGGTTGGTCGTTGCCATGATATATCTCTAACTCAAGGGTAGAGGCGCGTCTTGCGCCATGGCGCTCCTACCGTGGACCGCGTGAAAGCGATACGGTCGTGCAATCGAAACGGCCGTTCCTGCCAAAACTCGATTTCCTGCGGCACTACCCGGTAACCGGACCAATTTGGCGGCCGCGGCACGTCGCCGATCGCGAATTTTGCGGCGTGGACCGCGACCGCTTTCTCGAAAGCCAAACGGCTTTCCAAGGCTGCCGATTGTTTGCTGGCCCAGGCGCCGATCCGTGCCATGCGCGAACGCGTAGCGAAATAGGCGTCGGCTTCTTCCTTCGATACCGGCTCGACGCTGCCGCGTGCGCGCACTTGGCGTTGCAGCGATTTCCAATAAAACGTCAGCGCAGCTTTCGGTGCATCAGCGAGCTCGCGACCCTTCACACTATCCAGGTTGGTATAGAACACGAAGCCCTGATCATCGAAGGCTTTCAACAGCACCATGCGTGCGTTGGGCAGCCCGTCACGATCGACGGTGGCGAGCGCCATGGCATCGGGATTAACCGCTTCGGTGCGCCGGGCCTCGGCAAACCAGGCTGCGAACAGGCGCAGCGGCTCATCAGCCTCGGTGAAGTCACCGCCCGTTAACCAGGCCGGGTGTTCTATCGGCGCTGTGTCGGACATTGTGCGGATAACCCAAGTGCTCGCCCCGGGTGCCCGGTACGCGACCTGCCGGTCCTTATATAGTGGAACAGGGGCGCTGCGCCTATTGCGGTGCTCGACCGCCCTGGTGGCCCTGGTGTGGGGATTCACCGCAGGCGGCTGCTCCTTCCCGCTATCGTCGCTATATTCCAAGGACGATACCAACATTGTGGAGACCGGCTCTTTTACGACGCCGACTGACCGCGGCGCCGATGCAGCCGATGCCTCGGTGCCGTCCGAGGGCGACCTTGCCTATGCACGGGCCGCCGCTGCAGATGCCTTGGCGCATGGCGGTAAGGACAACAGCGTGCCATGGCAGAATCCGCAGACCGGCGCCAGTGGCAACATTACTCCGCTCGCCACGTCCTATACGGAAGCGGGCTTGCCGTGCCGTGGTTTCTTGGCGAGCTATATGCACGGCGCATCGCAAGATTGGCTTCAGGGCGCCGCCTGCCGTACCACTGGCGGCAAATGGGAAGTCAAGCAGCTAAAGCCACTCAGCCAATCCTGACCGGGCTATCATCGCGATGTGCCGATTCGGCGTTGCATTGCGGGGATGCCGCTTTCATCCCACATTAAGCGTTGTCAATTTGGACTGTGGGCGGCGGGCCGGCCGGAAAAACGTAGAGCGGAGTTCCTGGGGATGCGCGACCCCTATGAGGTCCTTGGTCTCGATCGCAAAGCGGGTGCAGCCGACATCAAAAGCGCCTACCGGCGTCTTGCCAAAAAACTGCATCCGGACGCCAACAAGAACGATCCCAAGGCGGCGGCGCGTTTTGCCGAGCTCAACGCCGCCCATGAGATTCTGGCCGAAGAAGACAAGCGTAAGGCCTACGATCGCGGCGAGATCGATGCCGAGGGCAAGCCGCGCTTCCACGGTTATGAGGGATTCAGCGGCGGCGCGAGGCCAGGCGCTGGCTTTGGCCCTGACGCGCATTTCGAAAGCTTCAGCTTCGGCCCGGAAGGCTTTACGCGCACCACGCGGCGAGGTGGCGGTGGCCGCGGTGGCAATTTCGGCGGCAGCGGCTTCGAGGATATTTTGCGCCAAGCCTTCGGCGGTGCAGGCACCGGGGCGCGCGGCGGCCGCGGTAGCAGCTCGACATTCGAGCCCGAAGATTTTGGGGTCGGAGCCGATGTCCAGGCTGAAATGTCGGTATCGCTGCTGGACGCAGCCAATGGATCCACTCAGCGCTTGCATCTGCCTAACGGCAAGGATGTCGACGTCAAGGTCCCGGCCGGAATATCCGACGGTCAACACATCCGGCTTAAGGGCCAGGGTATGGCAGGGCAGGGCGGAGCCGGCGACTTGCTGATTACCGTCAACATTGCTCCTCATCCGATCTTTACGCTCGAAGGCGCCGACGTGCGGGTCGATTTACCAATCACGCTCTACGAGGCTGCGCTCGGGGCCAAGGTGCGCGTGCCAACACTCGATAAGCCGGTCGAGCTTACGATCCCGCCGTGGACCAATAGCGGCCGCACTTTCCGCCTTAAGGGCAAGGGCTTTCCCGCCAAAGCTGGACGTGGCGATCTTCTCGCCACGATTCGCATCATGCTGCCGGAGCGCGGCGATGCCGAGCTCGAAGCACTGATGAAGAAGTGGCAGGGGGACAAGCGCTACGATCCGCGCAAGGATATGTAGGCCTTATCGATGTGTAGGCCTTAAAATTGCGGGCCGCTCGCGGCGCTTGGCCGGGGAACGACAATTCCTCACCCCCCCTGTCGCGGAGAGCGCAGATCGATCTGATCGTAGGCGGCTTGCGCGATCTTAAGGAGCGTGTCGCGTTCCGCCGGGCCGCTCAGCACGTAAGCCAGATTTTGGTCAACCCAATAATAGGCCGCGTTCTGCGCGCCTGCAGTGTAACGCAGCGCTGTCTCGTGCGCGCTGGTGTGTCCGCAGTACAGCGTAAACCGCTCGCCCGACGGCGCTTCATACATGAAGAATGCTGTGGCCCCGGTAGGGCCGGGCAGCAGTCGGCCGCCGACGAGCTTCAATCCCAACCGCTCGAGTTGGGGCGCGCGCAATGGCGAACCGAGCCGTTTTGACAGCCACTCCACCAGATGCGGCCGCTGGTCGCCAGGCACCTCGACCGGATGGCGGACCTCGACCACATAGAGCCGGTACGCTTCGAGCGCGTCGGCGGTAAAGCGCGTGAGGTCAGAGGGTGACGACGACTCGACGCCGCGCACGGTCCAACCGATGAAACCGCCGATTACAAATGCCGCGAGCGCGGCTGCTGAAGCGACGGCAATCCATCCATTGCGGCGCCGGCATGCCAGTCGCGCGACATTGAGCCGCTCAGGTGGTATCTCTCGTGCCACTCCGCCATAACGCGCCCTCAGCAACTCTGCGTGGTTACGCCAGGCGGCGACTTTGGCGGCATCCTCCAGATGCGCCGCGAGCCATGCTTCGACCGCGGCGCGGCGTTCGGCAGGCAATTCGTCGTCGACATAGGCGTGGAGTTCGTCTTCGGTTATAGTCTGGTCTTGATCGGTCATCGTAGTCTCTCTGTCACTTCACGCGGCGCAGTGACGGACGCTCGCCGTCGAGATAGGCCTTAATCTGCATGCGGGCCCGCGCGAGTCTGGACATCACCGTGCCGATCGGCACGCCCTGCACCTCAGCGACCTCGCGGTAGGTGAGGCCCTCTAGCACGACCAGCAGCAATGTGGCGCGTTGGTCCTCGGCCAGGTCGTCGAGCGCTCGGCCGATATCACGGTTGCCGGACTCCGGTCCGTTGGTGATAACGTCGCTGTCCTTGATCGAGGTCAGCGCCGGACGGCGCGACAACGTCCGTAGCCGATTGCGATTGAGGTTGGTCAAGATGGTGTAAAGCCATGCGCGCACGTCTCCACCGTGAAACAAGTGCTCGGAGCGTAGCGCCCGCACCACTGTGTCTTGCACGATATCGTCGGCGATCTCCGTATCGCGGGTAAGCGCCCGCGCGTAGCGCCGCAGCGCCGGAATAGCCGCCTCGATCCGCTGCCGAAACTCGTTCAAGCGGCCACTCCGCTCGAGTCTTGCGGGACTTTTCGGTCAGACCAACACCACCACCCGCGGACTATTCCCTACTTTGGCGGGGATTCGGCGCGGGCCACGCGCTTGCTGCACCCTACGGGCCTATGCCATAGGATGGCCAGGGGTGGAAGTTGCTGTGTGAGGTCGGGAGAATGTCGGGCATCTCGGGCCTCTTGCACGGCAAGCGCGGCCTCATCATGGGGGTCGCCAACAATCGTTCGCTGGCCTGGGGGATTGCCAAGGCGTGTCGGGCGCACGGCGCTGAACTCGCATTCACCTATCAAGGTGATGCGCTCAAAAAGCGCGTTGAACCGCTGGCTCAAGAGGTTTGCGGGCTCGTGGTCGGCGATTGCGACGTGACGGTGCCAGCGAACATCGATGCCGCGTTCGCGGCCGTGCAGTCGGCTTGGGGAGGGATTGACTTCCTGGTCCACGCCATCGCGTTCTCCGACCGCGATCAGCTCGACGGCCGTTATGTCGATACCACGCAGGATAATTTTACCAAGACCATGTTGGTGAGTTGCTATTCGTTTACGGCAATTGCCCAGCGCGCCGAGAAGTTGATGGCGACCGGCGGCGCCATGCTCACGCTGACCTATTACGGCTCGGAGAAGTGGATGCCGCATTACAACGTCATGGGCGTGGCCAAATCCGCGCTCGAGGCATCCGTGCGATACCTCGCCGCTGATCTCGGCGTGAAGAACATTCGCGTCAACGCAATCTCGTCGGGGCCGATCAAAACGCTCGCCGCCTCCGGTATCGGTGATTTCCGTTACATTCTCAAATGGAACGAGCATAACGCGCCGTTACGGCGCAGCGTCACCATCGAGGAAGTGGGCGAGGCCGGGGTGTACCTGCTTTCCGACATGTCGCGCGGCGTGACCGGTGAGGTGCATCACGTCGATGCCGGCTACCACATTGTTGGTATGAAGCATCCGGACGCGCCGGACATCGTCGTTCGCAAGGAGTGAGCTGGGCTAATCTGAGCTTGTTCTCGACAGCAGCAATTCAGTATTGCGTGCGGTGAAGGAAAGCTGGATCGCGTGGGCGAGCGGAAATTCGAATCGGATGCCGGTTATCTATTTGATCAGGCACGGCGAGACCGACTTTAACGTCGCGCAACGCCTGCAGGGCCGTTACGAAACGATGCTCAACGCGCGCGGCCGCGAACAGGCGAGAGATTGCGCCACCGTGCTGAACGACTTGTTTGTGCGCGAGGGCCACCGTGCCGACGATCTCGCCTATGTGTCGAGCCCGCTGAAACGGGCACGGGAAACCATGGAATTGGTACGCGCGGCACTTGGTCTCGATCCGCTCGGCTACGCGATCGACAACAGACTGATGGAAATTTCCTATGGAGAATGGGAAGGTTCGACGCTGCCGGAGATCGAGGCCCGCGACCCGGAGGCGCTGGTGCGGCGCGAACGCGACAAATGGGGATTTGAGCCGCCTGGCGGCGAATCCTATCGCGACGTCGCCGAGCGCGTTGGCGCCTGGTACGCTGCGCTCACGCGCGACAGTGTTGTGGTTGCACACGGCGGTATCGTACGGTCACTGATGGCAAATTTTCATATCGTGTCCGAGGAGCAAGCTGTGCATGCCGATATTTTGCACGGCGTCGTCTATGTGTTCTCCGGCGGCACGCTGGCGCGCTATTCGTAGCTTGGTCTACATCAACCCCATCAAGTGCCAGACCGGGACGCTCAGCGCCGCCGCGATGACGGTCCACACGGCAAACGCGATTGCGGTGGCCGTCGCCTGCGCATGGGTGAATAGCGCTCGACCGGTGCCGGCGTCGAGCGCCAGATAAGTCGTGCTTTGATAGGGCAGGAAGAAACCGTTGCAGGCAATCACGGCGATTAGGCCGACGATAAAAGGATGGATGCCCGACGCCGAGGCGACCGGCGCCAGCGCAATGGTGACGAGGGGTGCAGCCGCTTGCCAGCGCACAACGAAACTCACGGCGAAGCAGAACAGCGCCAGGACCACGACGAAGGCGACCCGCGACGATGCTAAATCACCCATGACACCGGCTACGCGACCCGCAACCCAGCGATCGAGCCCACTATGCCCGAATACCGTTGCCAGGCTAATGAGGATGCCGAACAACAGGGCAAAATTCCAATTGACCGCGCGTAGCGTGTTGGCGGTTATGACGCGGGTCGCAGAAAGCACCCCCACCGCGATTGCGGCCACCCACCCCGGATTAATACCGTGCAGCGGCTGCGTGACGAAGCCAGTCAGAAGCCCAACGCCCACCCACAACGCGACTTTCTCCTCCCTCGACATCGGTCCGAGCAACGCGCGCTGCAACTCCAGCGATTTGGCTCGCTCGCTCGATGGCTGGCTCCGGCCGGAGGGTGGGCGGTAGCACCATAGGATCGTGCCCATGGTGCCGACGAACAAGATGAGATTGAACGGCGCGCCATAGATCGTCCAGGTGATCCAATTGATGCTGCCGCGCACTTGCGCCGGTAGCACCGCGGCGACGAGGACGGATGTGGTGGCGCTGGTCAGCGTCGTCGCGGCCATCTGGCCGAAGCCGATCAATACCGCCATCGCGAGGCCTGCCGCACCCTTGGATTTCGGCGCATAGCCCAAGGCATCGACGAGTTCGCGCAGCATTGGCGCAATGATGATGATGCGGCTGGTAGCGTTCGGCACCGCTGGGCCCAAGATTTGCCCGGCGCAGGCCAAGGCGGTCGCCTCGCCGACGAATCCACCGCGCATATGGGTGATGGTTTCCAACGCCAGCCGGTAGAGCACGCCGGTCTGCGTGATCGCCGCACCGATAATGAGGACGCAGACAACCAGGACCCAGCTGGCGGTGGCAAAGCCGGAAAGCGCTTCGCTGGCACTGGTCACCCCGGAGAGTACCCATGCGCAGGCGAGCAGGAGCCCCAGGATGCCTTCAAGCAGCGCGTCGAGCACCAACGCCGGCAGAATCGCCAAAAGTGCCACGAGCCCGTGCCACGCGACCGAGGTCAGCCCATGTGGCGGAGACACCGTCCAGCCGAGTGCAAAGATAGCAACGGCGGCGGCAAGTGCGATGACGGTGCGGCCGGGCGGCCATTGCCGCCGGGCGACCGCGGTTACAGCCGCGGCTGCCGCTGCTTTGCCTTGGTCGGTGGTCGGGCTGCCGTCGCGGACGGGGCTCGGTTGTGAAGGCTGCGCGTCATCCAGGGTGTCGGCAGACGTGCCGCGAGGCTGATCAAGCATGGCCGCGAGACGACCGCTGAGTGTCGCCGCAATCGCCAGCGCCACGCTCGGTTCTTGACGGACCAGTTCGATGAAGCTGTTGCGATCGAGGCGCAGCACCTCGCAGTCGGTCTCGACCTTGATGCTGGCAGTCCGTGGGATGTTGCTGAGCAGAGCCATTTCGCCGAACGGCTCGCCTGAATGAAGTACCTTCACCCGTGTCTCGATGGCGCCGGTCCGATCGATGGCGTACACGCCGACCGACCCGCTCGCCACCAAATAAAAGGCGTCGCCTGCGTCCCCTTGACGGAAAATGACAGCGTGCGCCGCGTAGGACCGCGGTTGTAGATGGGCCGAGAGCTTGGCCAGTGTGACGCGATCGAGGCCGGAGAACAGATCGACTTGGCGGAGCAGTCGAGCGTATTCGAGGTGATCACCGGATTGTACTGATAGTGGCGCGTCTCCCGATTCGTCCGGCATGACCGTAACCATTCCCCCTACGCTGGAGGTCCCGGCGATCGCTCCCGCCGCTCAGCCTGGCCGCAAAGTCGCCCGTGCGGAATATTGAACGTGCCCAAGTGAATTAACAATCAAGCATGTCCGCGACAACTTCGCCAAACAAAAACGGCCCAACTTGCGTTCGGCCGCCGAATGGCTTTGTCGCAAAAAATGGAAACGACCGGACATCGGTCCGGCCGTTCCCTCGAGGCACCACTGCAGGCACCTCGCAAAATCCGAAGTTGACGGCGCTGCCTCAGTATGAAGCGTGCGCAACCGTCAGTTACTTCGATTTCTTATTCATCTTCTTCTTCGGCTTCTTCGCCATGGCTTGCGTCCTTGTTCGGTGTTGAAACGACGGTAGGGTTGAGTTCTAGCTCCGCGAATTGTTGCGTTCCCTGGGCTTTCGCCCCCCTTACCGTTGTCAACGATGGCACAGAACGGCGTATGCCGCAACGAAAAAAGCGAAAATAACCTTTATTTTTCCGTATGTTAACGGATATTCACGTTTTTATTAACCATTGTTCAGCGAGATGAATGTGGCATGAACGGCAGGCGGTCAGGCACGTCCACGCCTGTTCAATTGATTGGACGATTATCGCTGCATTCAGAGCCGTCCGCGGAATTCTGTTGCAGCGCGAGAACGGCGGTAAAGGTCGCCGGACATTGGGTGGCCGCAGTATTTGACCCGATGCTAGGCGCGGGCTAACCAAGCCTAACGCGCCTGAAAGCCATTGCGCGTCGTTGCGCGTCGTTATCGCGCCAGCATGTCCAGCCATGTCGTTCAATACATTCGGACATTTGTTTCGCGTCACGACCTTCGGCGAAAGCCACGGTCCTGCGATCGGCTGCGTGGTGGACGGCTGCCCGCCGCGGATACCGCTCAGCGAGCGCGATATCCAGCCCTACCTCGATCGGCGGCGGCCCGGCCAATCGCGCTTCACCACGCAGCGGCAGGAGCCGGACGCGGTCAAAATCCTTTCGGGCGTGTTTCTTGACGAGGCAGCCGGGATGCAAGTGACCACCGGTACGCCGATCGCGCTGATCATCGATAATGTCGATCAGCGCGCGAAGGATTACTCCGACATCAAGGACAAATATCGTCCCGGCCATGCCGATTATACTTACGACGTCAAATACGGCTTGCGCGACTACCGCGGCGGCGGCCGTCAGTCGGCTCGCGAAACGGCGATGCGTGTCGCTGCCGGCGCCATCGCGCGCAAGGTGGTTCCTGGCCTTGCGGTCCGCGGCGCACTCGTGCAGATGGGGCCGCATCGAATTGATCGGACACGCTGGGATTGGGCCGAGGTCGACCGCAATGCCTTCTTCTGTCCGGATGCCGACAAGGCCAAGTTTTTTGCCGAATATCTGGACGGCGTCCGTAAACGTGGCTCTTCGATTGGCGCGGTGATCGAGGTTGTAGCCGATGGTGTGCCGGCCGGCCTCGGTTCGCCGATATACGGCAAGCTCGACGGCGATCTTGCCGCGGCACTCATGGGCATCAATGCTGTGAAAGGCGTCGAGATCGGTGCCGGCTTCGGTGCAGCCGAGCTCAGCGGCGAACAGAATGGCGACGAAATACGCATGGGCAACGATGGCAAGCCAGTCTTTTTGTCCAACAATGCCGGGGGGATTCTTGGCGGCATTTCGACCGGCCAGCCTGTGGTGGCGCGTTTTGCGGTCAAGCCTACCTCCTCGATTCTCATTCCGCGCCGCACCGTCGACCGTTACGGTCATGAGACCGAAATCTCGACGACCGGGCGCCACGATCCTTGCGTTGGCATTCGCGCGGTACCGATCGGCGAGGCTATGGTGGCATGCGTGATTGCCGATCATTATCTGCGTCAGCGCGGACAGGTGGGGGAAACACCATCGTGGCCGTTTTCGCCGCCCCGGGCGCCCTGATCACGGCAGCGTACCGACGAGATTGAAAAAACCAACATGGACGATGCTCACCAACGAATTCGGGCCGCCGTAGCAGCGTTCGCGCGCGGCGAGATCATTATCGTTGCCGATGACGATGACCGCGAGAACGAAGGCGACCTGTTTGTCGCGGCGAGCTTATGCACGCCTGAAAAGATGGCGTTCATCATCCGCAACACGTCGGGCATCGTGTGCGCGCCGCTTGCGCCGGAGGAGGCGCGGCGGCTCCATCTCGATCCGATGGTGGCGTTCAACGACGCGCCCCTTGGTACCGCATTCACCGTCTCCGTCGATGTCCGTCATGGGCTCACCACCGGGATTTCCGCGGAAGAACGTAGCAATACCGTGCGCGCTCTCGCCAACGGCAATAGTGGTGCGTCCGACTTTGTGCGGCCCGGCCATGTGTTTCCGCTGGTGGCGAAGGAGGGCGGCGTGCTGATGCGTTCCGGCCATACCGAAGCCTGTGTCGACTTTTGTCGTCTCGCCGGCTTGCCGCCGGTCGGCGTGCTCGCAGAATTGATGAATGACGACGGCACGGTGATGAGGGGGACCGAGCTTGCCGCATTTGCGCAGCACCATAAGTTGCAGCGCCTCTCGATCGCAGAGCTGATCGCCTATCGGCAGGCGCGCGACAAGTTGATCGAGCGGGTCGGCGAGTTCCCAGTGGAATCCGAGATCGGTACGCTGACCGGGTATGCCTTCATCACGCCGTTCGATCCTGTCCATCACATGGCGTTCGTCCACGGCCGCATCGGTGACGGCAAGAACGTGTTGACGCGGTTGCACCGTGCCAACATCATCTCCGACGTGTTCGGCGGCGCGAAGCCGATCCATCAGGCACTCGCGCGCTTCAAGGCCGAGGGCAGGGGAGTGCTGGTGCTGCTCCGCGACGGCACGGCCGGCGTGCCGGTAATTTCCATCCCGAAATCCAGCGACACCGCATCGGAGGAGGCGCGCACGCGGCAATGGCGTGCGGTCGGCCTTGGCGCACAGATTCTCAAGGATCTCGGTGTCAACTCGATCCGGCTGCTAACGTCCTCGCGCCGCCTGACCTATGTTGGGCTTTCCGGCTTCGGCATCGAGATCGTGGGTACGGAGCCGGTCCAGGGCTGAGGCAAATCGCCATGCTGGTCGGCGTGCCGAAAGAAATCAAGGACAACGAATACCGCGTCGGCATCGTGCCGTCGACGATACGCGAGCTGACCGAGAAGGGCCATCAGGTCATGATCGAGACCGGCGCCGGATCCGGAGCGGGCTTGCCAGACGGCGATTACCAGGCCGCAGGCGCCGAAATCGTGCAAAACGCCGACGCTCTGTTTGGTCGCGCCGAGCTGATTGTCAAAGTGAAAGAGCCACTCGCGGGCGAACGCAAAAAGCTTCGCCGCGGGCAGGTGCTGTTCGCCTATTTGCACCTCGCGCCCGACCGCGAGCAGACCGAAGATCTGATGGCCTCGGGCGTCACTGCAATCGCCTACGAGACGGTGACGGGCCCGGAGCGCTCGTTACCCCTGCTCACGCCGATGTCGGAGGTCGCCGGCCGCATGGCGCCTCATGTCGGCGCGCGCTGCCTTGAAAAGGAGAATAGCGGGCGCGGTGTGTTACTGTCCGGCGTGCCCGGCGTTTCGCCGGCGAGCGTCGTGATTCTCGGCGGCGGCGTTGCCGGGACCAATGCGGCGCTGATCGCATCCGGAATGGGTGCCGATGTCGCGGTGCTCGACCGCAATCCGGAGGCGCTGCGCCGCGTCGCCGCGCAGCTCGGCAGCCGCGTGCGCACGCTGTTCTCCACCCGGGACGTGGTGGAGCTGTTTTGCCGGCGCGCGGATCTTGTGATCGCAACGGTGCTGGTGCCGGGCGCAAAAGCGCCGAAATTGATCTCCGCGCAAACGGTCAGAGCGATGAAGGCCGGCTCGGTGATCGTCGATGTCGCCATCGACCAGGGCGGCTGCGCCGAGACCTCGCGGCCGACAACCCATTCGCATCCGACTTACGTGGTCGATGACGTCGTGCACTATTGCGTGACCAACATGCCGGGTGCGGTCGCGCGCACCTCGACGTTCGCGTTGAGCAATATGACGACCTCCTTCGTGCTCGCACTTGCCGACAAAGGCTGGCGCCGGGCGCTTAGCGATGACGCGCATTTGCGCGATGGGCTCAACGTACACGACGGCCACATCACCTATCGCGCCGTCGCCGATGCGCTGAAGTTGCCGTACACGCATGCCGATCATGCGCTGCGCATTTGATGCATCGGCCGCACGTGCCGCCTAATTGAAGCCGAAGAATCTTGCCGGATTGTCGACCAATATGCGGTCGCGCGCCCGACGATCGGGAACGTATCGCTCCAAGAGCGCCAAGCGCTTGAACTCGTGCTCGGCGCCGTAATCGGAGTGCCCGTCCTTGTCCGGCCGAATAAAACGATGGACGTGCGGCCAGTCGGTTCCCCATAGGCAACGCTCCGGCGCCGCTTGATAGAGCAGGCGGCCGAACTCCACCGCGTCATCCCATGGATATCCGACGTGGGAACGCAGGTCGCCGTTTGAAAGCCCAACCCACCAATTGTCGTTTCTGAGGAGATCGAGGATCAGGCGAATGGCGGGCTGCGAGGCGCCGCGCCGGTAATCGGGTCCGCCCATGTGGTCGATGATGGCGGAACACTCAAGATTACGCAGTTCGCTCTCAACGGCAAGGAAGTCATCTTCGAAGCCGAAGATCTTGATGAACCAGCCGATCTCGCGGACGCGCGCGAGACCGCGGCGGAAACCCGCAACGCTCGGTGCAAGCTTGAAGCGGCCACCAAAGTTGAAACGCGCCCCGCGTACGCCGACGCTGTTAAGCCGTTCCAATTCCGCGTCGCTGACGCTGTCGTCGATGATGGCGACACCACGATATTTCGTCTTCGGCGCGGCTTTGAGGACGTCGTATAGCAGACTGTGATCGTTGCCGTAGATGGTGGGTTGCACGAACACTGCACGATCGACGCCCATCGCGTCGTGCAATGCCTTCACGGTTTCGAAGGTGCAGTCCTGCGGTGGCTGATAAAGCGCGTGCGGATTTCCGGCCGGATAGGTCCTGGCATCGCCAAAGATGTGCAAGTGGGTATCGCAGGTGTTGCTCGGCAAACGTTCAGGCATGGCGCGATTGCTCTTGATTGAATAGCGTGATGTAGACTGAGATGAATCCTTATCACGTTTGCTGAAAGCCGGTCGCCAGCGCGGCGAAGCATGAAGTGAGATGCCGCAGAACCTGGATCTTGATGCACGCGCGTCGGGGAAAGTCGACTATTCCAGCTTGATACCAGCTTGCTTGACGATCGGCCCCCATTTGGCATTTTCGCTCGCGAGGTAGGCTTTGAGCTGGTCCGGCGTGCCCCCCATCGGCGTCATCCATATCTTGTCGAGTTGCTGCTTGCCTGCGGCGCTCGTCAAATAAGTGTTCACAGTGGTATTGATGCTGTCGATGATCGCGTGCGGCGTGCCGGCCGGAGCCAGCAGCGCGGCCCACCCGGTGGCCTCGAAGCCCGGCAAACCCGATTCGTCCACAGTTGGCACATTGGGCAAGTTCGGCAAACGCTTGAGGCTGGTGACCGCAAGCCCTCTGATCATTCCCGACTGCACGGCCGGAACGAACGTCGGGATATACTGGACGCCGATTTGGAGATCGCCGGCAATCAGGTCGGGCAGTTCCTCATTGGTTATCCGATAGGGGACGTGGCCGATGGATATCCCGGCCAGCTTATTGATCAGTTCGACCATGATTTGAGCCTGCGATCCGATGCCGACGCTTCCGGCGTTGAGCCGGCCGGGATGGGTTTTGGCATAGCTGATAAGTTCTTTGAAATTCGTCGGCGGAATCTTCGGGCTGCCGACGATGATCAGCGGCGAGTAAGCCAGGAGCACAATCGGCGCAAAGTCCCGATCGGGGTCGAAGCCCATGTTCTTGTACATGAACTTGTTGTTGACCAGCGGGCCGACCGTTGCCACCAGGAGCGTGTAACCGTCGGGCTGCGCCCTCGCCGCTGCTTCGGCGCCGATATTGCCATTCGCGCCCGGGCGGTTCTCGACGATAAAATTTTGGCCCAGATGATCGCCGAGATCGGATGCCACCAAGCGGGTCAGAATGTCCGTGGAGAGGCCGGCCGAGAATGGGCAGATGATCGTCACCGGGCGGCTGGGCCAGGATTCGGCGCCGCGTGCCGGGGCGGCGAGCGGCCACGCCGCGGTGGCGCCTAGCCCGGCGATGAAATGCCGTCGTGCGATACCGATTGTCATTTAGCGTCCTCACAAAGTTTCGGCGAAAAAGTCGCGCATCAACATATAGGATTTCCGGCAGAGTTTTTCGTCGTAGCGTGTCGGTCCGGCATTGGCGGTCGGATCGCAAAACGAATGTACTGCGGCGCCAAACATCATTACCTGCCAATCGACCCTGGCTTTGGTGAGCTCCTCCTCGAGCGCATCCATCATCGGTTTCGGCGTGACGGGATCGGCCGAGCCGTGGATCGCCAGCACACGCCCCTTGATGTTGCAGGGCGCGCCAGCCTTGACCGGATTGGGATTGGTGACGTGAAACACTACGACCGCCTTGAAATCCGCCCCGGTGCGCGCTTGCTCGAGTGCAAAACCGCCGCCGGCGCAATAGCCGATCGCTGCTATCCATCTGGCATCGATGAGGCCGAGTTTTTGCGCCTCGGCAAGAAGCGCGTCGTTGGCGGTGCTGCCGCAAGCGATGGTGAAAGGCAGGTCCTTGTGCACGGCGAGCATGCCGGCCCTCAGTTGCTCCTGCGTCTTCAGTCTCTGCCCATAGCCAACGCCGAACATGTCCGCCATTAGCACGACATAATCTCGGCCGGCGACGGTGCGCGCTTGGCCAATCGTGTCGGCACAGACGCCCTTCCAGTCAGGCTGCATGAAAATCGCCGGCCGTTTGCCCGTCATGCCGTCGTCATAGACGATCATGCCTTCGAACTGCCTGCCATCGAACTGATACGGCACTCTCTTCTCGGCCATCACACTCTCCCCTCGCAAGTTTGGTTGGCGCTTCGCTCGTACTAAGATGGTTCGGGGCCAGTTTCATCTGCGGTCATACAGGCCTTTTGCATCGTTGCTCGCGATCAAGCTTGCCTCCGCACGTTCATCTCTCCAGTCGTGCGACGATCTCAACGTGCGGAGAATAACGAAACTGATCGACCGGCGTCACTGTGACGAGCCGATAGCCGCCGTCGATGAGCAGGCGCATGTCGCGGGCAAGCGTTGCCGGATTGCACGATACCGCGACGACGAGAGGGACACGACTGGCTGCAATCTCGCGCGATTGCGCCTGCGCGCCCTGGCGCGGCGGATCGAACACGACGGCATCAAATCGGTTGAGGTCCGCTGCGAGAACGGGATTGCGGAACAAATCGCGGCGTTCGATTTCGACTGGCTTAAGCCCCGCAGTGGTCGCGGCTGCGTGATCGAGCGCGACAATGGCGGCTTCGTCGTCGTCGATTGCGACCACGCGTGTCTGTTCGGCGAGCCGCAATGCGAACGGGCCGACGCCAGCAAATAAATCGACGATCGCTTTTGCGCCGTCGCAGCAGGCGACGACGAGCCTTGCCAAGGCTTTTTCGCCTTCTTCTGTCGCCTGCAAAAATGCGGCCGGCGGCAACGGCACAATAGCTTTGCCCATGCGCAAAGTTGGCGTCCGCTGCTGCGCAATGAGTTCGCCGTGGCGCGTGAGCCGCGCCAGGCCCCCCGCGACGGCAACATGCGCCAGCGTCGCCGCGCCCGAAGCCGTCAACGGGCCGGAACCGCGTATATCGACATCGAGACCGCTATCCGTTGCCGTAACCTGGATATCGAGCGGCTTGCGCATGGGCCCAAGCGCGTCGGCAATGGCCCAGGCGGCCTGCAGTGCACCATCGAGGCCTTTGGCCAAGACCGGGCACCGATCGATCGCGACAATGTGATGCGAGCGGGCGGCTGAGAAGCCGAGTTCGAGGACGTCCTGCGCGAGGCGTCTGGCGTGAAACACGACGCGTCGACGTCCCTCGCCATGCGCATCGATGAGGTCGGCAACGGCAGCATCAAGCTCGGCCTGTTGCAGGGCGCCGACAACGAGATCGCGTTTCCAAGCACGATAGCGTGCACTGCTCCAATGCTGCAGAGCGCAGCCACCGCATACCCCGAAATGGGGGCACGTTGGCGCGACGCGATCGGCGCTCGATCTTTCGATGCTGCGCAGAAGGCGACGATCGGGATGCCCGGCCACATTTTCAACTTCGACGGTCTCGCCTGGCAGCGTACCCGCAACGTAGATCGGTCCGTCCGGGCCGACGGCGACGCCATCGCCGCGGTGACCGAGCCGGTCGATCAACAGCCGCTCAGTCACGCTGCGCCTCGACAAAGAATTCGCGGTTGCCGTCGCCGCCGGGGATGACGGACGGCGCAAGCGCGTCGACGCGCCAGCCGAGCTCAGTCAAAAGCGCGACGATGTCATCGCATATCGCAGCGTGGACGGACGGATCGCGCACGATGCCCTTCTTGATGTAGCGGCGATTGGCCTCGAATTGCGGCTTGATCAGCGCAAGGAGGGTTGCGCTCTCTTTGAGAATTTTTGCAACCGCTGGCAAGACGAGCTTGAGCGAGATGAAGCTGACATCGATCGTTGCAAAATCCGGTTGCTCGGAAAGACGCGACGCTTCGACGGCGCGGATGTCGGTCGCTTCCATTGAGATAATCTTGTCGCGGTCGCGCAAGCTGAAATGAAGCTGATCGTGGCCAACGTCGACTGCATAAATCATACTGGCGCCACGCCCGAGCAGCACCTCTGTGAATCCGCCGGTCGAGGCGCCGACATCAAGACAGACACGACCGGTGACGTTGAGATGGAAATCATCGAGTGCCGCGGCGAGTTTGACGCCGCCTCGCGAGACAAAGGGATGCTCGGATTCGGCTGCGATGATCGCCGCTCCGGAAATTCCCTCCGACGCTTTGTGCACCACAATACCGTCGGCGGTCACCCGACCGGCAGCGATGGCAGCCTGGGCGCGCGCACGGCTCGCAAACAGGCCGCGCGCGACCAGAAGGCGATCGGCACGTTGGCGAGCGGTCATGGCGGGTTGATCATATGCGCGTCATGGCCGGGATTGTCCCGACCATCCACATGTTCGACTTCGTGGTCAGCCTAAGAACGTGGATGCCCGGCACAAGGCCGGGCATGAGCGCTCCGTGTCACCGCGAGAATTTACTGCCGGACCAGCTTCACCGTCTCGCCGCGCAGATTCTGTCCGAGCGCCTCGAATGCCTTGGCAACGATGCCCTTGGCATCGAGACCCGCTTTCGCATACATCGCGTTTGGCGAGTCCTGATCGATGAAAATGTCGGGTAGCACCATAGAGCGGACCCTCAGGCCGCGGTCGAGCACGCCGTGCTCAGCCAGCGTCTGCATCACGTAGGCGCCGAAGCCGCCGATGGACCCCTCTTCGACGGTGAGTAACACCTCGTGCTCGCGGGCGAGTCGCAACAGCATCTGGACGTCGAGCGGCTTTGCAAACCGTGCATCGGCGACCGTCGTCGAAAGCCCGTAAGTTGCGAGCTCGTCGGCGGCTTTGAGGCATTCGCCGAGCCGCGCGCCGAACGAAAATAGCGCGATTTTGTTGCCTTCGCGCAGAATGCGGCCTTTGCCGATCTCTAGCGGCTTGCCTTCCTCCGGCATTTTCACGCCGATGCCTTCGCCGCGCGGATAGCGCAGCGCAGAGGGCCGGTCGTCGATCGCGACAGCGGTGGCCACCATATGCATGAGCTCGGCCTCGTCGGCCGCCGCCATCACCACAAAGCCCGGTAGACAGCCCAGATAGGCGATGTCAAACGCGCCAGCGTGCGTGGGGCCGTCGGCGCCGACCAAGCCAGCGCGGTCCATGGCAAAACGCACTGGCAGGCGCTGGATGGCGACATCGTGCACGACCTGGTCATAGGCGCGCTGCAGGAACGTCGAATAGATGGTTGCGAACGGCTTGAAGCCTTCCGTCGCAAGCCCGGCGCAGAACGTGACGCCGTGCTGCTCGGCGATGCCGACATCGAAGCAGCGCGTCGGAAATTCCTTCTGAAACAGATCGAGGCCGGTGCCCGACGGCATTGCCGCAGTCACCGCGACGATCTTGGGGTCCTTGCGGGCTTCCTTGATCAAACTTTCGGCATAGACTTTGGTGTAGGCGGGCGCCGCTGGCTTCGATTTCACTTGTGCGCCGGTCGCCACGTCGAACTTGACGACGCCATGATATTTGTCGGCGGATTTTTCCGCCGGTTCGTAACCCTTGCCCTTCTGCGTGACGACATGCACGAGGATCGGTCCGTTCTTCATGTCGCGCACATTCTTCAGCACGGGCAACAGGTGGTCGATATTGTGGCCGTCGATGGGGCCTACATAGAAAAAACCGAGTTCATCGAACAGCGTGCCGCCGGTGACGAGGCCGCGCGCATACTGCTCCATTGCCAGCGCGCGCTGCGTAAGCATCTTCGACGGCAGGCGCTTGGCGACCTGCCGAAACAGATTGCGGATACGGCGATAGCCGCGTCCCGAGACACGGCGGGCAAGATAGGCCGACAGTGCCCCGACCGGGGGCGCGATCGACATGTCGTTGTCGTTGAGCACGACGATGAGGCGCGAATCCATAGAGCCGGCGTTGTTCATGGCTTCATAGGCCATGCCGGCCGACATGGCGCCGTCGCCGATGACTGCGATAACGTTGTTTTGCTTGTGTTGAAGGTCGCGCGCCACCGCCATGCCGAGCGCGGCTGAAATGGAAGTCGAAGAATGCGCGGCGCCGAACGGGTCGTATTCGCTTTCGGCGCGCTTGGTGAAGCCGGATAGGCCACCGCCCTGGCGCAGCGTACGGATGCGCGCCCGGCGGCTAGTGAGGATCTTGTGCGGGTAGGCCTGGTGGCCGACGTCCCAGATGAGCCGGTCGTTCGGCGTGTCGAATACGTAGTGCAATGCGACCGTCAACTCGATGACGCCAAGACCGGCTCCAAGATGGCCGCCGGTGACGGCAACGGCGTCGATCGTCTCCTGCCGCAGCTCGTCGGCGAGCTGGCGTAACTGACGGGGTTCGAGGTGCCTGAGGTCTTCTGGGGTCTGAATGCCGTCAAGCAATGGGGTCTTGGACGAAACGGTCACGCCACGCTCCGTATTATCCGGCCTAACGGCCATTATTGGGGTCTAATGCGCGCCCATCCACCGGCACACGCAAATTCCGCTGATTTTACACCATTTCGAACTGAACACGCAATTTGTGCGGCCGTTCCAAGGGGGAACTGCCGGGCATGGTCTGGTCTTATATGATAGGTTTGCCTCTGGAGTTTTGCCATGGCACCCCAGGCCGACGGCGGAACCTTTTTCAAACGACCGTTCGGGTCCCCCTGCAGTGTGCGGGACCCAGCCATGCCAAATGCCGGGCTCATTCGCTTCGGTTTCAAGGGGTTTACCTCTCGTCGAGGCATGTGCCGTCGCATCGACGTCGACGCGGGGGAGGGCATCCGCGAGGGTGGCTGAGACAAAGTGGCGCTCGAAATTTACCGCAAGAAACGAAAGTTCGGCGTCACCTCGGAACCGCGCGGCCGCAAGGGCCGCCGCAGCGGTGATCGCTACGTCATTCAAAAGCACGCCGCGCGCCGGCTGCATTATGATTTACGGCTCGAACTTGACGGCGTGATGAAAAGCTGGGCCATCACGCGAGGGCCTAGCCTCGACCCCGGCGAGAAGCGCCTCGCCGTTCATGTCGAGGATCATCCCATCGAATACAACAGCTTCGAGGGCACTATTCCGCAGGGCGAGTACGGCGGTGGCACCGTGATGATTTGGGATCGCGGTCGCTGGGTTGCAGACGGCGATCCGCGGAAGGGCTATGCCAAGGGTCATCTTGATTTCAGGCTCGACGGCGAAAAGCTGCATGGCGGCTGGCATCTGGTGCGCATGCGTGGGCGCGATCGTGGCCGTCACGAAAACTGGCTGCTGATCAAGAGCAAGGACGACGAAGCACGCACATCGTGCGACAAGGATATCCTTGAAGAACGGCCAAACTCGGTCATCACCGGCCGCTCGATCGAGGAGATTGCCGCAGGCCGCGGCAAAAAAGGAGTTTGGCGCAGTAACCGCAAGTCGTCCTCCTCGCTCTTTCCCATGCGTGCAGGGCAGGTTCGCAAACAGCGCTCGCAGTCCCAGCGCACTTTCAAGGAAGAGCTCAAGACGCAGTCAAACGCCCAGAAGACCCTGAACGCCAAAGCGCGAACCAGGGCGACGGCCGAGCCGGCAAAGCTGCGGCCTGAAAGGCGCAAGGCCAAAGCGAGGTCCGCATCGACCGCGGTCGAACGGAAGAGAAGCGATCGACTGCCTACAGTCAGTGGCAATCGCGCGCGCCTGCCCGCGTTCGTACCGCCAAGTCTCGCCACGTTGCACAGCGAGGCGCCGACCGGCGCGAATTGGCTGCATGAAATCAAGTTCGACGGTTACCGTATCGAGGCGCGGCTCGATCACGGTAAAGTGCAATTACTCACGCGCAATCGGCAGGACTGGACGCATCGCTTCAAGTCGATCGCGAATGCGGTATCCGCGCTTTCCGCTGAAACTGCTTTGCTCGACGGTGAGCTGGTCGTGCAGGACGACAAAGGCATCTCCAGTTTTTCGTTATTGCAGGCCGACTTAAAAGACGGCCGCCTCGATCGTTTCATCTATTACGTCTTCGACCTCCTGCATCTCGACGGGCGCGATCTCACAGAGCAGCCGCTGACGGCGCGCAAGGCGGCGCTCGAACTGCTGCTCCAGACGGCGCGCAAGAACGGCCGCATCCGCTATACCGGCCATTTCGATGAGGACGGTCCTACCGTGCTCGCGCACGCCTGTGATATGGAACTTGAGGGAGTCGTCTCGAAGCGCCGTGACGCGCCCTATCGCTCCGGGCGCAGTGAGAATTTCATCAAAAGCAAGTGTCACAATGCGCAGGAATTCGTCGTCGCCGGCTATAGCCCTTCGACGGTGCAGCACGGCGCCGTAGGCGCGCTCACAGTTGCCGTTCATGACAACGGTGCGCTGCGTTATGCCGGACGCATCGGCACCGGTTATACCCGCAAGACGGCGCGCGATCTGTTGCGGCGGCTCAAGCCATTAAAGACCGATCGGCCGCCGATCGCGCTGCCGAAGGACGAGCGGCGCAAGGACGTCGTCTGGGTGAAGCCGCAGCTTGTTGTGGAGGCCGAATATCGCGGCGTCACCCACGGCAACCTGCTACGGCAAGCCTCATACAAGGGATTGCGGGAAGACAAGTCGGCGCGTCAGGTCGTGCGCGAGATGCCGACACCCGTGGCGATGGCACGACGCGAAGCGGTGCGGAAATCGGCAAGAAGCGCGGCGAAGGCCAAGTCAACGCGCACCAGACAGACCGCGGAAAAGTCAGGCGACGTCGCCAATATCCGGCTGACTCATCCGGATCGTGTCTATTGGGTCGATGTCGGGGTGACGAAAGAGCAACTGGCCGAATATTACGTCGATGTTTGGGATTGGATTGCGCCGCACATTATCGGCCGGCCGCTCGCTTTGGTGCGCTGCCCGGACGGCACCAAAGGCGAGTGTTTTTTCCAGAAACACATCGCCGCCAACGTCAAGGACTCGCCATTGCGCCACCTCGTCGACGGCAAAGAACACGATGTCATCGCTGTGGAAAAGCTCGAGGATCTGATCGCGTTGGTGCAGTCCGGGGCGCTGGAAATTCACAGCCGCGGTTCGCGCGTCGAATCGCTTGAACTATGCGACCGCGTCGTGTTTGACCTGGATCCGGGGGAAGGTGTGACCTGGACGCAGATCGTGGCTGCGGCGCGCGAGACGCGCGAGTGGCTCAACGAGCTGAAGCTGGAAAGCTTCTGCAAGCTCTCCGGCGGCAAAGGCATTCACGTCGTGTTGCCGATCGAGGGCGCCGACTGGGAGACGACGAAAGCCTTCACGGCACGGATCGCGCTTGCCATGGCGGCCGATAGCCCGCAGCGGTACGTCGGCAAGATGACGAAGTCCCTCCGCAAGGGCAAAATCTTCATCGATTATTTCCGCAATTCGCGCGAGGCGACCTCGGTGGCGCCCTATTCGACTCGTGCGCGCCCAGGCGCGGCCGTTTCAGCGCCGTTATCGTGGGAGCAACTCGGCCGCGCCGCGAGCGCCGCCGCGTTCACCGTGCTCGACCTGAAAAGGCACTTCCGGCATGACCCCTGGGCCGAGATCGGCAAGGTGCGGCAGAGGTTGCCGGCAAAAGAGAATCTTCGCCCGCCACGGCGGAGCTAACCCGCCAACTTGAATCGCTCCGCCTTGGGCTCGAATCGCGCGCGAAAAATTTCTGCATCGAGCGGATCCTCGAAGCAGTAACGCACGAATGCCGCATAGTCGTCCTCGACATACATATCGAACTTGCCGGCATAGGCGATAAGGAAATCCAAAATCTCGCTGTCATCGGAAAGCTGTCGCCGCGGCAGCACCACCTGATACGGGCATTCCTCATCGAGCTGGCGTAGCCATGCGTTCCTCTTGTCCGGGTCCATCGTCGCCTCCACCGTCGACTCGAACCGACAATTGTTCCCTTTTTGTTCTCAATAGTCAATCGAAATCTTGCCGTAGGCATTTACGACAGCCCCATTTTTGATCTCTCGCGCTTGCGCCGAGACGGGTCGTGAGCGCGAGCGGCCAATGATTATTCAATGTCGAGCGGCTCGGTGCCGGTCGGCTTGCCACTGGTATCGAGCGCGATCTTCTCCACGCGTGCTTCGGCCTGGCGCAACAAATCCTCGCAGCGCCGTTTGAGCGCTTCACCGCGCTCGTAAATGGTCACCGATTCTTCAAGTGGAACCTTGCCCTCTTCGAGGCGCTTGACGATCGATTCAAGCTCCTCGATCGCGCGCTCGAAGGACAGTTGCGCGACGTCGTTGTTGCCTTTCTGCGCCATCGTCGGCCCCATCCGTAGCCCGGATTACGGCTTGCGCAATCCGGCGTGTGCAATTGTCTTACCTAATCCAAGATTTTGCTCCGCTCAATCCGAGTTCAATTTATCCCCGCATCAGCGTCATAACGTGAGCGGCGACGGACTTGCCGAGCGCTTCGAGGTCGTAGCCGCCCTCCAAGAGCGATACGACGCGGCCGCCAGCGCATCGATCGGCGACGTCCATGATTTTTTGCGTGACCCAGGTGAAATCGCTCTCGTCGAGATTGATGTTGGCGAGCGGATCGCGCATGTGGGCGTCGAAGCCGGCGGAGATAACGATGAGTTCGGGTTCGAAATCCCGCAGCCGCGGCAGAATCCTGGTTTCGAAGGCAGCGCGAAACGCATCGCGGCCATCGCCGGGACGAAGCGGCGCATTCACGATGGTGTTGTGCTCGCCGCTTTCGATGACCGCACCCGTGCCGGGAAACAACGGCATTTGATGGGTCGAGCAGTACATCACCGACTTATCAGCCCAAAAAATTTCCTGCGAGCCATTGCCGTGATGCACGTCGAAATCCACGATCGCGACGCGGCCGATGCCGTGTCGGTCCTGCGCATAGCGGGCGGCGATGGCAGCGTTGTCGAAGAAACAGAAACCCATCGGCCGCGCCGTCTCGGCATGGTGCCCTGGCGGGCGCGTCGCGACGAACGCGTTTTGGGCCTTTTGTGCCAAAACTTCGTCGACCGCAAAGGTCGCGCCGCCCGCGGCGCGTATCGCCGCTTCGAAACTGCCGGTAGACATGGACGTGTCAGCGTCGAGCCGCACCATTCCCTCTTTCGGCGTCGCGTCGCGAATCTGCGTGACGTAGTCCATTGGATGGCAGAGCGCGATAATCTCGAGCGATGCCGACGGCGCATGCGCGCGCGTCAGCGTTTGGAACTTTTCCGCTTCGAGTGCGTGCTCGATGGCGCGCAACCGGTCAGGACGCTCAGGATGGCCAAGCGGCGTCAAGTGATCGAGGCAAGCCGGGTGGGAAATCAAGAGGGTGGACATATCAATGCAGCTCGATCGATCGCTGGCGTATTCAACACTTAAGCGGCTGGAGCCGATCGGAAAAGGTGGTTTGGCGAGATTTCCTTAATCCGCAAGTGCCGCGTCGGCGCTCATCAGGCTCGGCGCGCCTTCGACGATGGTGCGTTCGAGGCCGCCGGCCTGAACCGCAAGATTCTCGGCAAAGAACCGTGACAGGGCGAGGCGCGCCCCCGCCTCTTCGCCGAGGCGATGCGCGGCAAGCGCCTGCCGTGCCAGATAGCAGCCGCCGGTGGCCATCCCGAACAGCCGCAAATAGGGGGTGGCGCCGGCGAGCGCCGCGTCGGCGTCTTTGTCGAGGTGGCCGAGCAGCCATTCGGTGGCGCGCGCCAAGCTCTCGACTGCATCGCCGAACCGCACCGGCGTCCAGCCGAGTGTCGGATCATTGCCTGCATTCACCGTCGCGACGATGTCGCGCAGTTCGCGGATATGCGACGCGACTGCAGTGCCGCCGTCGAGCGGCAGCTTGCGAGTCACCAAGTCGATTGCCTGGATACCGTTGGTGCCTTCATAGATCGCAGCGATGCGCGCATCGCGGAAAATCTGCGCCGCACCGGCTTCCTCGATATAGCCCATGCCGCCATGCACCTGTACGCCGAGCGAGGCGACCTCAATGCCGATGTCGGTGGAAAATGCCTTGGCCACCGGCGTGAGCAGCGAAGCGTGCGCGAGCGCCGTTTTTCGGATTGCCGCGTCCGCGCTGCGCTCAGAGCGGTCGAGCGCCATCGCGGTCGCGTAGCAGATCGCACGCGCGGCGTGCGTTAGCGCGCGCATCGTGAGCAGCATGCGCTTGACATCCGGGTGGGCGATGATCGTCGCCGATTGCGACGCCGGCATTGTCGCGACTCGCCCCTGTCGTCGTTCGCGCGCATAGGCGAGCGCCAATTGCGTGGCACGTTCGGCGATGCCGACGCCTTGCAGGCCGACCGCAAGCCGCGCTTGGTTCATCATCGTGAACATGCACGCCATGCCGGCATTTTCTTCGCCGACCAAAAAGCCCGTCGCGCCGCCGGCGTCGCCGAAAATCATTGTGCAGGTCGGCGAACCGTGGATGCCGAGCTTGTGTTCGACCGAGTGCGCGCGCACGTCGTTGCGGGCGCCAAGCGAGCCGTCGTCATTGACTAAGAATTTCGGCACCAGAAACAGCGAAATGCCGCGGGTGCCTGGCGGCGCGTCGGGCAGTCGCGCTAGCACAAAATGAATGATGTTCGGAGTGAGATCGTGCTCGCCATAGGTAATGAATATTTTTTGTCCCTTGATCCGATAGGAGCCGTCGTCGACACGCTCGGCCCGTGTGCGCAGCGCACCGACATCGGACCCAGCCTGGGGTTCAGTGAGCTGCATCGTGCCCATCCACTCCCCAGACACGAGCTTTTGCAGGTATGTGCGCTTGAGCTGCTCGTTGCCGTGCGCGCTGAGCGCGTCGACCGCGCCCATTGTCAACATCGGGCCGTCCGCGAAGGCCATGGATGCGGCCTGCCACATTTCGGTGCAAGCGGCATTGACGACATGCGGCAAGGCTTGGCCGCCCCATTCTGTGGGTGCTGATAGGCCGTTCCAGCCGCCTGTCCGCCAGGCGTGGTAGGCCTCCTTCCAGCCGGGAGGCGTGGTAACGGTGCCGTCCTTGAACGGCGTGCCGTATGTGTCGCCGACGCGATTGAGCGGAGCGATCACCTCCCCGGCAATGCGTCCCGCCTCCACCAGCACGGCATCGACTACATCCATGGTAAGATCGCCGAACAATCCCTCCTCGATCGCAGACGAAAGCGCGGCACCGTGCTTGAGCGCGGAACCGATGTCGGCGAGAGGAGCGCGATAAGTCACGATTGTTTGTCGGCGCGTGCTGTTGGATCGGCGGTCATTGTCGGCGAAGCAAGAGCTTAGCTCCGTTGGAAGGTCTTACAGAGGGCTTCGATCATAGCAGGCAAGGCAAACTATTTCGCCGTCCACGGTCGCGACACGATACGGCTGCCCGCATGATCGGCATTCGCTATCGGCTTCCTGCGGCAAGCTTGGCGGTACGACGCGGCCGCGCCGAATCATCAGGCGCAGAAGATTGACCGTACCTCGCAAGATTTCAAGACGCGGCATTTTCGATCGGCCGCCGGACCGATCACGAAAGTGAATCGGTATTTCGCTGATAACCAAGCGCTGCCGCGCAAGCCGCGTTGCGCCGACCAGGAAGAAGCCGTAGCCGGGCGTTTTGATCGTCTCAATCAGGCCTGCCGGAACGCGACTGAGCTTCGCGGCGCGAAACGAGGTCGTGAGTTCTGTCAGCGGCAGAGAAAGCAACAGCGGGGCCAGATTGTTTGCCGCGACGCTTAAGAGACGTCGCCAGCCGCGGTAATCCAGTTGGCCGCCACGGATAAATCGCGACCCGATCGCGACATCGGCACCGGCGTCCAGTGCCGCAAGCAATCGCGGTATATCGGCCGGATCGTGGGAAAGATCGGCATCCAGCGACACCAAGCGCGCATAGCCGAATCTACGGGCGTGCAGCCATGCGAGCTGATGCGCCGAACCAACGCCGAGCGGCTTTCGCCGGACAACAAGTGTGATGCGTGGTTCGGCGCTGGCGCGAGCCGTCAAAATCTCGAGAGTGCTGTCTTTCGAATTGTCGTCGACGAAAAGCAAATCACAACGCACCGGCAGCGATAGAATCTGGTCGATCAGTGATTCGATGGAATCTCGTTCATTGTAGGTTGGAACAAAAATGAGCGTATCGCTTGTTCGTGCGGGACGACGCGGCGAGGCCGTCGATGCACCGTCGCCGGACTGGGGCGGGCTCGATTGCACCTCTGGATGACGCTCACGCGGCACTTGCTTCTCCAACTCTTCAACCTTTGCGGATTCCATGGAGCTTCGTTTCAACGTCAAGACCGAAGGCGTCACATTCCGGTTTGATCATATCGCGAGTGCCGATTTGAGATTTCATTGGTCTGCAATATGTCCTGGCGCATGCACAGCCTGCGAAGCCGATATTATCAAGAACGGCTTATAGATCGCACGCGGTTTTCATCAGCGCCGATGGCATTGCTAGTGCGGCGGCGGCATGTTGTCCGGAACGAAAAAGTCCGGTGACAGCTCTTGCGTCGGATCGACCCGGTAGGGATCGAAGTCTTTGACGCCGTTTTGAGCCAAGAAACTATCGTCGATGAGAAACTGTCCGGTCATTTCGCGGGAGGGGTGGGCGAATAGTGCATAGGCCGCATCGGCCATGATCGCCGGTTTGCGTGCCTTGCGCATCATCGAGTCACCGCCGAGCAGGTTTTGCACCGCGGCGGTGGCGATGATTGTGCGGGGCCAGAGCGCGTTGACGGCAATGCCTTTCGGGCGCAGTTCCCCTGCAAGCCCAAGCACGACGAGGCTCATGCCGAACTTGGCCATGGAATAGGCGGTGTGCGGAGCGAACCACTTCTCTTTCATGTCGAGCGGCGGCGAGATCATGAGAATATGTGGATTGGCCGCCCGCTCCAAATAGGGAATGGCCCATTTCGAAACGGCGAATGTGGCGCGCGCGTTGACCTGATGCATGAGGTCGAATCGCTTCATCTCGGTGTCGATTACGCCGGTGAGTTGTATTGCGCTCGCATTGTTGACGACGATATCGATACCGCCGAACCGCGCCGCCGTCTTGGCGAGCGATTCTTTCACCACTACCTCGTCGCGGACATCGACAATGATCGGCAGCGCCCTGCCGCCGGCGCGCTCGATCTCGTCGGCAGCCGTAAAAATGGTCCCAGTCAACTTCGGATGCGGCGTCGCCGTCTTTGCCGCGATCGCAATATTGGCCCCATCGCGGGCGGCGCGGAGCGCGATCGCAAGGCCGATGCCGCGCGAAGCGCCGGTGATGAACAGCGTCTTTCCAGCAAGCGACATCCTCGACCTCACCCCCAAGGGGCCACGTTGCCATATTCAGCGGTTCAGGTATCGATTGGCAAGGCACGGCGCGGTTGTGCGCGAAGTTTGGCGCGGCGGCACGAAACGTCGCGGAGGGTCTTGCGGATTATTATGGTGGAGTTCGAGCATTCAAAGCCGCGCGCGGCGCTCTGCGATCATTGATCCTCCAAGGGCGTCTCGCTATGTTCCGCCAGCCAATGCTCACAGGCCGGCGGCCGACGGAAATCCGGCGGCATAGTGGGGCGTAGCCAAGTGGTAAGGCAGCGGATTTTGATTCCGCCATTCGGAGGTTCGAATCCTCCCGCCCCAGCCAACCAGTTGCGTCTCTGTGCCGCGTTTCCGGGACACCCAAAAAAACCTGCAATGAATCCGCAATCTTAACATGGCTGTTATCGGCCGTTGCATTGGCAACTATGCGCAGACCAAGTCGTTGTTGGTGAATTTTTACGCGGAGTCTCCGGCTCGAAATTTCAACAACCAATTTCAAATTGAATGGACTCGGTTCGAACGCGCCGATACTGGCTGGATTTTCGCGGGGCATCGAGACTGGCCTGTGGCCGCAGTTCGATGCAAAGCGGACGTTGGTGTCGCGAATATCCGCTTACACCAGCGACCCGATTTCGGACGTCGCATTGCTCGGTGTTTTGATGTGTCGGCATCGTGGATTATCTTAGAGCGATTTGTTCTGTGTTCATTTTCCAGCAAACGTTGATGCGGAGGAGTTGGGAGGATTGGGAAGATGGTAAAGCGTCATACGACGCATGGTGAGCCCGGTACTATCGAGAAACTCGCCCAATGGGCGATGGCGCCGCGCGCGGAGGAGATTCCAACTTCGGCGATGCAGCAAGCCAAACTCCTGCTGCTCGATACGATCGGCTGCGGTTATGCGGCGCTCGATGAAGTCAGCGCCAAGGCGGTGCTGGCGACATACGCCGAAGTGGGCGGGGCGCCGACCTGCAGCGTGATCGGCTCGGCGCGAAAGACCGGCGCGCCCAATGCCGTGCTGGTGAACGGTGCGCTCGTTCGCATTCTCGACCTCAACGACTACGTCAACAATATCAAGGGTGAAATCGGAGGGCATCCGAGCGACAACATTCCGGTCGCAGTCGCGGCCGGCGAGGCTTCGGGCGTCTCGGGCCGTGAGGTCATAGCCGCGATCGTACTCGGCTACGAGATCTTCGGCCGTGTCAACGATCTGATGGCGCGCGATTCCGGCTGGGACGGTGTCACCGTCTCGGGCCTTGTGGCTCCTGCGATGGCGGGCCGGCTGATGGGGCTCGAGGCGGCGCAGGTCGCCAACGCGCTGGCGCTGAGTGCCGCGCGCTCTCCGACTCCGCTGGCAGTGCGCCATGGCGCCATCTCGGCGGCAAAATCGTTTGCCAATGCGCTCGTCGCCCAAAACGGCATGCAGGCGACGCTGTTGGCGCGTCACGGCGTGACCGGGCCGCTCGATCTGTTCGAAAATCCGGTCGGGTTGGCGCCAGTGTTCTCTCTAAGCGGGCCGCTCGCCATGCTGGCTGCACCGCTGCCAGCGGAGAGCTACATCATGCGGGCCAACATCAAGGCCTATCCCTGCCTCGCCACCGGTCAGGCAATCGTGGCGGCCGGCATTGCGCTCCACGCGAAGATCGGGGGCGAGGTTGAGCGGCTGCTACGCATCCGTGTCGCGATGGCGGATATGCCCTTCTTGCGTCGGCAAAAGGACGATGCCGGCCGCATCAATCCGACCTCGCGCGAAGCGGCCGATCACAGCTTCAACTTCCTCGCCGCGGTGTCGCTCATCGACGGGGATTTCGGCCTCACCCAGTACGACAACGAGCGCTGGAACGATCCAAAGGTAAGGGCTGTAATGGCCAAGCTTGAGATCGCGGTCGATCCCGAGCTCAATCGCCGCTCGCCCGGCAGTTTCCCCTGCGTGATGACCGCTCGCGACAATACGGGTCGCGAGATTGTGGTCGAGGTGCTAGATCCTCCCGGCTTCTCGCGGCGCGGTCTCGACGAGGCGGCGGTGACCCGCAAGTTCAACGCCATCACGGCGTCGCATCTCGATGCCGCCTCGCGATCGCGCATCATCGACGCGGCATTGAGCCTTGACCTCAGCCCCTCCTGCGCTGGACTGACGCACGCGTTGACGAGCGCGAAGGCGCCGTAAGCCTGCTTCGCAGGAGTCGCTAGGGTTTGGATGCGTGCGATCGATCGGGGGTCGACCAGCGAACGAACGTCGCCGACTCCGAGGTCGAGAGTGCCGAGTAGCACCGCGCGTTGTAGCCCTCACGCTTAGCCTGCAGGAGGCCCGCGTGATAGAAGGTTGCCAGCAGACAAGGATTACCAAGGGTGTTGACAATCTATCGGCGCGAGGAACGGTCGAAGCAAGGGTTGGAAATTAAGCTGCGTCTGACTAGACTCTTGGGCGAACCGACTTCGGGGCTCGTCGGCATGGGCCTTGGCAATTAAAAGTATTTTGATAGGCAGTGTTGGACGTGGAGCCGACTTCGATGCAACTTGAATTGCGTGTATTGATTACGGGCGGTGCCGGCTTCATCGGTTCGCATTTGGCGGAGCGTCTGTTGACGGAAGGCACAGAGGTTCTGTGCGTCGACAATTTTTTCACAGGAACCAGGCGCAACGTCGAGCATCTGCTCGATCATAAGAGATTCGAGATCCTTCGCCACGACGTCACCTTCCCGCTCTATGTTCAAGTCGATCAAATTTACAATTTGGCTTGCCCGGCTTCGCCTATTCACTATCAGCGAGATCCAGTGCAAACGACCAAGACCAGTGTGCACGGCGCTATTAACATGCTGGGCTTGGCAAAGCGCCTGCGCGCACGAATCCTGCAAGCTTCGACGTCCGAGGTCTATGGCGATCCCGACATCCACCCCCAAACCGAGGATTATTGGGGTCGCGTCAATCCGATTGGCCCGCGCTCGTGCTACGACGAAGGCAAGCGCTGTGCGGAGACTTTGTTTTTCGACTATCGCCGTCAAAATCTGCTGTCGATCAAGGTGGCGCGGATATTCAATACCTATGGGCCGCGGATGCATCCCAATGACGGTCGGGTAGTCTCCAATTTCATTGTTCAAGCACTGCTCGGGCGTGATGTCACCGTCTATGGCGATGGGCTGCAGACGCGCTCATTTTGTTACGTTGACGATTTGGTCAGTGGTTTGGTGAGCTTGATGAAGACACCGGATGAAATCACCGGTCCCATCAATCTCGGCAATCCGACCGAATTCACAATAAAAGAACTGGCCGAAACCATCATTGATTTGACCGGGTCGCGCTCGCGAATTGTTCACCAGAAGTTACCGCAGGACGATCCGCGGCAACGACGGCCTGATATATCCCGCGCGCAGGAATTGCTCGACTGGAGACCATCCATAGCGCTTAACGAGGGGCTCGGGCGCACCATACGCTATTTCGATCAACTCTTAGGCGAGCAGGACATCCGTGCGGCGCTGTTGGCAATTCCGGCTTGAACACCGTTGGACAGCGGAGATCGTCTTCTCATACGTCGACTTGGTTTGGTGCGCGCCGTGGTTGCTAACTGTCATGCAGAATATTTCATGCGCGGCGATGGCAGGTCTTGGCCGGAGACTTTGCCAGATTAAAGCGCCCTGCCGTCGCTTTGAAACGCCAATTCGGCGGAAATTCCTCTGTTGGCTCATTTAGTTAGAACGCTTGGCAGTGCTGCGACCATGCGATACAACAGCTACTTATACTGACAATTTTGTCACGATTTGCGGATACTGGGGCGACCGGATGCTCGACAAGTGTCGGTGAAAGCTCGTGAATAGCTTTTTTGCGTCATGAATTTCACGCGCATTGCCGGTGCGGAAGACAAGCTGCTGGGGGATTTGCGTGAGAATAGCGTTTGGGATTGTTTCTTTGACGCCCCTCGGCGGGCTACAGCGCGATTGTCTCGCCATTGCAGAGATATTGCACAATCGTGGTCATAGCGTCACGATTTTTTGCTCGCGGCCGTCGCAGCCTCCCATGCAATCAGTCGAAGTCGCTGTACTGCCGGTACACGTGCTATCAAACCACGGACGTGATTTGGCCTTCGCCAAAAAATTTAGAGCGGCGGTTCAAGGTCGGTTTGATCGGGTGGTTGGCTTCAATAAGCTGTTTGATCTTGACTATCTATACTGTGCCGACCCTTCGATCCGTGACAAGAAGCGCAAGTGGTGGGGCCGAATAACGCCGCGGCATCTCGTCCAAACGCGGCTGGAAGAGGCCAGTTTCGCGCCCGAAAGCCGGACTCGCTTGTTGATGCTTTCGCAAGCTTCGGCCGACAGCTATCGTCGGCACTGGGACACGCCGGCAGAGCGGGTTACAGTGCTGCCGCCCGTTATGAATCCAAGCCGCCGCCGTCCGTATATACGGACCGCCGAGCACCGCGAGTCCGTTCGGACCGCGTTCGGACTTCCTCTCGATCAGGCGATATGGCTCTGGGTCGGCACCAAGCCACATACGAAGGGCTTGGATCGCGTCATCGCCGCCTTGCCACACTTTCCCGGCAGCGTTCTGGTCGTGCTCGGTGTAGAAGCTGCCTCGCCAGAGGGTCGCAGGGTGTGGCCGCAGAGCGTCCGTGCGGGCGTAAGCGATAGGGTACGATTTCTCGGCTACCGCGATGACGTTCCAGACGTGATGGCGGCAGCCGACCTTCTTGTCCATCCGACGCGGATGGACGTCACGGGTCAAGTTGTCCTGGAGGCCCTGGTGAATGGCTTGCCGGTGGTGACATCGGAGCTATGCGGCTTCGCTGAATATGTGCGCGATGCCGACGCGGGTGTCCTTATCCGCGAGCCCTTTGTGGCCCTGGAATTCGAGGAAGCGCTTTGCCTTGCGTCAAATCCCGTTCGATCGGCGTCGTTTTCGCGAAATGGAATCGATTATGGAATGCATCGCCTTTCGAGCGCCGGATTGGAGTCGGCGGCGAACATTATCGAAGGACAATCCGCAGCGACTGTGTTGGATCAGGTTGCCTCGGCGTCACGGCAGGGCTCGCCAAACGAGAATGCGCGATCATCGTTGCCGTGACCGTCATGCTTACGCGCAACTTCGCATGCCGCAAAATTTCGATGCAGCGCGATGATCGCGCACTTCGATGTCAAGTCAGGGCCGGATCAAGCAAGCGATCTTCTGTGCTAACAGGCAATTGCTCTTGATTATCAGGAAACTGCAGCCGGAAGAACGTGGCATAGCGGCCATCCTTTCGCAGCAAATCGCCGTGTCGACCCGACTCTACGACCTGGCCATTTTCGACGACATGAATGCAGTCGGCGTCTACGATGGTGTTGAGCCGATGGGCTATGACGAGCGTCGTCTTGCCGGCGCACAGCCGCCGCAGCGCCTCTTGAACCGTATGCTCGGACTCGCTGTCGAGCGCCGCAGTCGGCTCGTCCAGCAACACAATCGGTGCATTTTTGATCAGCGCTCTCGCCACAGAGACGCGTTGGCGCTGGCCCAATGAAAGGTGCGAGCCGGATTCGCCGACCGGGGAATTGTAGCCAAGCGGCATGCTCGTGATGAAATCGTGGGCATGAGCGGCTTTTGCTGCGGCGATAAGCTGCGCTTCAGTCGCCTCTGGTCTGCCGCACAAGATGTTCTCGCGGATCGAACCGCGAAACAGAAACGGCTCCTGCCCGACATAGGAGATGTTCCCTCGTACCGATTTCCGGGTGACGTCGCCCAGTTGATAGCCATCAATCTCGATCGCTCCGCTCTGCGGGCGGTAGAAATCAAGCAACAAACTGAAGATCGTCGATTTGCCTCCACCTGACGGTCCGACGAGAGCGGTCACCTTTCCGGGCTCGGCTAGAAAGCAGGTATTGCGCAAGACGGGGTGCCCGGCACGATACGAGAAATTGATATTGATGAACTCGACGCGGCCCTCGCTGACCGTCAGCGGCGGCTTGTCGCTATCGTCCCCTTCAGCCGGCGGCGAGTCGAGCACATTGAACAGGACGCGCAAGCCAACCGTTGTTGTGGTGAGATCGATATTCATGCGCGCGATGCGCTTTGCGGGCTCATAGGCCAACAGGAAAGCGCCAATGAAGGAGACGAATTGTCCAGGAGGTGCTCCCTTCTCAAGAACAAGAAAACCCCCATAAAGAAAAACGAGCGCGATAGCGATGCCGCCGAGAGCTTCCATAATCGGGGCGCTGCGGTTTGACACCTTCGCGATTTTGTTGGCAGCCGCTTCAATACCCTTGATATCTTCACTGATGCGTTGCCGCATAGCATCTTCAAGGTTGAATGCCTTGACCACCCGAAATCCCTGCACCGTCTCCTGCATCACCTGTAGAATATTCGCACCCCTGGTAAACTGCGCGAGGGCTATGCTTCTGACCCGCGACATCAGCTTGCGAACGCCGAAGACGGCTGGCGGCATGACGACAACGCCGACCATGGACATGATCGGATTTTGGACGATCATGACGACAATCAGTCCGATCAACGACATCAAATCTCGACCGAGCGCCAACAGCACGACGCTGAGCACGTTCGTCATGGCGGTTGTGCCCTGCAAGAAGCTTGCAGTGAAATGTGAGGAGTGTCTGTCGGCGAAATATTCCATCCCTTCCTGGACCAGCTTGTTGTACATGCGCTGCTGGTTTTGCGCCGTTATCCGATTGCCCACTCGCGCCAACATGACGGCCTGGCCGTAAGTTGCAAGTCCCCTGACGATGAACAGGATCATGATAACGACAGCCACCGCTACCACGTCCAGGAATCTGCGCCTGTAAAAAACGTCGTTGATGACGTGTGCGAACAAGTACGCAAAAGTGGCCGTTGACGCAGCGCCCGCTCCCATGAGCGCCACGATGACCGCAAGCTCCTTCCAATGCCCGCGACCTTGCTCTGTCAGGACCCGAATTATCAGGCCTATATCGCCTTCGCGATTTGCCAGGATTAAACGCTTGAGTCGGTCAAGCATGATGAGGATCAATATAACCGCCGGTGGCCGCGAAGCCCATGATTCGTCCGGTTCGTGAGCATCCCGATCTCGCCGACAGCCATAACCCAACTGTGCAGCGCGGTAAAGCGCGCGACCGACTTTGCCCGCTTGAATGAGCGGTCATAAGCAAAGGATTGTGCTGTCGTAATTTTCTCTGGCGCTGGGACCGGAACTTGCAAGCCTTGTCGGCGTATGCTTTGGCATCTGCGCAGGCCTGAAATGGTTCGATCCCTGTCAGACTATGACTTCGCGGACTGGCGCCGGCTACGGCCGCTGACCCATGCCTTGAAGACGGCGCGATATCGTCTTGTCAAACAGCGATATGTGCGTCGCACGGCACCGGTCGGCGATGTATCCGCGCTGATCCGAAGCATGGCGGGCAAGAGAATCCTGGTGACAATCGCTTTCGGCGATGCCGAAGTGATTGATTGGCAGGTTCGGCTGGTCAGGCATTACGTCCCTGCGACCCTGCACGTGGTCGCTGATAATTCCCTTGAACAATCCCTGGCCGCGCGGATTGCCGCTGTCTGTAGCGCTCGCGATATTCCATATCTTCGTTTGCCGTCAAATCCGTGGCGCGAGCCGAGCCGCTCTCACGGCATTGCGCTCAATTGGGTGTGGCACAATCTCATCGCGCCGGCCAAGCCAGAGGTATTCGGCTTTCTTGACCACGATCTTTTTCCGACCGCGCTTGACGATCCTTTCACGGCGCTGTCGTCGCAGGATTGTTTCGGTGTCGTTCGCAACGTGGGACAACGATGGTTTCTGTGGGCTGGCTACTGCATGTTCCGCTTCGATCGCGTTCGCGGAATGCCGCTCGATTTCGGCCAGGATTGGTTCAACGGTCTCGATACCGGTGGCGGCAACTGGCATGTATTGTACCGCCATCTTGACCGGCCAACGCTCAAGGAAGCGCACACGATTTTCGAGCCGTATAAGGCGGGCGTGGAAGTGACCAGTGGACCCTTGCAATGGGTTGGGACTTGGCTGCACGAGGTCGGCCACATGGTTAAACCTGAACTCCGGCGCGAACGTCGGCAAGTCGTGTGCGGCATCCTTGCACCGCACCTTGCGGCGGTCCAGCACGGAGCTTGTGTCACCGCCTAGCGCGAGCTTTGTCGCCTCGTTGCCCAATTGATAATCTCTGTTACCTGATCGACCGGAACGTCGGTGATTGAAGAGCCAATCCATGGAAGACGCCCACAATCGCCTGCGGCCGAATACTGTATGGATGGACGTCACCACAAGCTGGCGAAGCCGTGGCGGTGCGATGAACGGCACTTTGCGGGTCGAGCAGAGCTACGCGGCGGCGCTTGCCGACATCATGCCGAAGACTCTGCGGCTGTGTCGCTACCATACAACCCGCAGGCGGTTTATTCCCGTCGCGACGCTGCCCAGGCCTACGCGCTCAGGCGAGGTGGCGCGGGGACGCGACGAGCCCGTTGGTGCCGACAGCGGCCGCGCGCCTCATATCGGCCGCAAAATCGAGCGCGCCGTTAGGATCTGGCGCCGATCCGCAGCGGAAAATGCCTTTCGTTGGATAGACGACTTGCGCGGCGGCCAGATCCCGTTTGTGGGAGGCCGGGCTGGGGACATCCTGCTGCTCACTGGAGAAAACTGGAGCCGTTACGATTTCTCGGTATTGCGCGCAGTTCGCCAACGCTGTCGAATGCGGATTGCGGCAATCTGTCAGGATTTGATCCCCGTCAAGTATCCGCAATTTTTTGAAGCCGACGGCTTTGCCGAGCGTTTTGCGCGCTACGTCGACTTTTTGGTCAATGACGTTGATCTCGTGATAGCAATTTCTGATCAAACCAAGAAGGATATTTTGCATTACGCGAGTGGCCGCTTGAGTGGAACTGTTCACACCATCAGACTTGGTCACGATGTCGGCGCAAGGGCGTCCGCAGACGAATCGATGACTGTCGGCGATATCAAGGCGGGACAGTTTGTCCTCAGCGTCAGCACGATTCAGTCGCGCAAGAATTTCGATTTGCTCTATCACCTATGGCGACGTATGTGCGATGAGAATGTGGCCAATCTGCCAAAACTCGTCATTGTCGGCCGGCGCGGATTTGGCAGCAAGGATTTGCTGTGGCAGATCGCGCATGACCCGGCAGTTCGCGATTGCATCATTGTCAATCACGCGGTCTCGGATACGGACTTGGCCTGGCTGTATCGCCATTGCATGTTTACGCTTTATCCGTCGTTTTATGAGGGCTTCGGATTGCCGGTTTCCGAAAGTCTTGCATACGGAAAATTCTGCATCGCTTCGAATGCACCCGCGCTCGAAGAGGCTGGCCAAGGACTTGCAAAACATATCGACCCACTCGATTTTGTTGCCTGGCGCGATACCATCCTCGAACTGGTGCACGCTCCGGGAAAAGTGGTGGAAGCTGAACGCCGGATCAAAGAGCGATATCGTCCCGTGACCTGGCACCAATCCGCACAGCGTTTGGCAGAGCTGCTGCGGCCACTGTGCGAGGCGCGATCGTGAAAGAACGCAATCGAAATCGCCGATGAGCGCCCATCCCATAGTCTCCGTGGTGATGCCGGTGCGTAACGCCGAGGCCTGGTTGGCGCAGGCTGTCGAAAGCGTTTTCGTTCAGACTTTGGCGGACTTTGAACTTATCGTCGTCGACGACGGCTCGACCGATGCCTCGCCCGAAATCATTGCGGCGCTGAGCAGGCGCGACAGCCGCATTCGTCCTGTTCGCCAGCCGCAGCCGGAAGGTTTGGTCAGCGCGCTCAACAAGGCACTCGGCTTGGCGCGGGCTCCGCTGTTGGCGAGACTTGATGCCGACGACGTCGCGCTGCCCGAGCGTTTGGCTAGGCAGGTGCGGTGCTTCAATGAGCAATCCGGCCTCGTACTCCTCGGCTCATGGGCCGAACGAATAGACGAGGGCGGTCGCCGCATTGGCTATAGCCGGCCGGAGACGAATCCGGAGCGATTGGCGGAGATGGTGCAATGGAGCAATCCGTTTGTGCATTCCTCGGTGATGATGCGCACGGCGCTGGCACAAAAGATCGGCGGCTATCGCGATGCGTTTCTAGGCGCCGAAGATGCCGACCTCTGGCTGCGCCTGTCTGAGCACGGCATCGCGGCTAATCTGCCGCACGCCCTGGTGCGCTACAGGATACACGGCGGTAACGTCAGTCAGCGTTTTGGCGTGCGCCAATGCTTCTCAGCGCGGCTCGCGCGCTCCGCTGCAGCGGGCCGTAGGAGTTTGGGAGTCGATCCGGCAGCACGGTTGTCCGGTCCGCCCGATTGGTGGGCTCGCGAAGCTGAACAGGAATTCTACGCTGAAGCGGCGCACATCTGCCGGTTTCTCGATCTGTCCGACCGCAGTGCGATCGCAACGCACCAGACGGACGACATTCGGCTGCCAAGCCCGCGGCAGATATTCGAATTTTCCCACGCCGAAAAGCTTCTCGCGCGTCGGAGCCTCGTCAATTTGCTGATGGAGCGCAATCGACCGGTCATACTGTCGGTCAGTAAGATAACAGCCGCGCTGGCAATCTTGCTGGTCGGTCGGGCACTAGTTCAATCAGTGGCACCCAAAAATTTCCGGATCAACCTTTCGCGCTCACTTCCGACGGCTTACGACAATCAAAATTGATTTCCCAACAGCGCGGTTTCAAAACGCGCCGCGTGTTCCGCCCAACTGATGCCCTGTTGAAGGCGAAGCGCCGCTTCGTGCTGGCGTCGCCACAGGTCGTCATCTGTTAGCAGCGAAACCGCCGCGTCCGCAAAGCGCTCTGGATCGGCACGGTGAAAGCCGGTGACTCCGTCGATCACACGTTCAGGCAAAACGGCTACCGGCGCGATCACGGCGGGCACGCCCAGTGCCTGGGCCTCGGCTAACGACAAGCAAAATGCTTCGGCCTTGTGTCCGAGATAAAGCATGACTCTGGAGCGCCGCATCGCGTCAATAAGCGTTCGGCGGTCGACAGCCGAGTGCACGCAAACCGAATTTTTGACATGATCCGGCATGTTTGGCGGCAGCACTGATCCTTCCCACGATTTCCAGGCGTTCTCGCCGGGACGCAGAGCGTTGACGCCATAGACATCAAGTATCGCATCGGGCACGCGTGGCAGGATCGATGCTACCCATATTTCAACCAACCGCCGCAAATTCCGCTGTGGATTTGAGGCAAAGATTGCGCGGCGAGCAGGCGGCGTGACCTGTACTTCCTGACTTCTGATGTCATCCGGCACGGCAAGGGGAATGACTATTCGGGACGACTGTCCGGGGAGAAACCGCGAATAGGTTTCAAGCTGATATTGGCTGACCAGAACCGGAATTGGGCGATAAAGCCACATCCGCCAGATTTTCTTGTAATGTTTGAGTTGACTGACCGGCCAAATCACCCAGATGGCTCTTTGCTTTGGGTTACGAACAAAGCCCAGAAGCTTCGGCTGTTGCACGGCCACATAGACGTCGCATTTATTCGGTGGGGCGGAATTTAACGGCATCCACGAGATGCCCTCATGTTCGATTGGAGCCGCGCAACGCGTATAGACCGTCACTTGGTGTCCGCGGCCGCCGAGCTCGCGGGCGCAGCGAATGACACTCGTCTCGGTGCCGCCCAATGGACGAGTTTCCAAGTCTCTGCCGTCGTAACGGCTCGTACTATCGGCAATTATGATACTTGCCATTGCGATCTGCAGAATTTTCTATTGCGCCGATCGAGTGTAAGCACGTGCAGCAGACATGGCGGCACTGGCGCCTTGAACACGCATGACCGTGCCTTCCAAAACAGACCGCACCGCGCTTGCGGTCTGAGACCAATCCGTCTGCTGATAGTTAGTTCTGATCTCGGTCTCGCGATTGGCGTGTAGCGTGGGGTCGGTCAAATAGGCCTTCACCTTCGTAATGACACTTTCTGGATCCAGAGGATCGATGAAGTCGATAAGTTTGTCGGAAATTTCGCGAATACCGCCGCTCGGCGTCGCCAAGCAGATCTTGCCGTGGCTCAATGCCTCCGCAACTGGGATACCATAGCCTTCTGCAAGACTTGGGTAGGCGGTCATCCATGCGTGCTCGTAGAGCGCTTCTAGTCCGCTATCGTCAACGTCAGCAAGCCGTATGACGCGGCCGCCGTCGGTCCTTTCGCTCTCCAACATCTGCGACAGACCTGCATCCGGTGTTCCGCCGCCGACGAACAGCAAATGGGGAGTGAGGGGGCCGAGCTCTCGCCAAAGGCGACACCAGGCTTCGACCAGCAATTTGTGAT
This sequence comes from Xanthobacteraceae bacterium, assembly GCA_030037645.1. GTDB lineage: Bacteria > Pseudomonadota > Alphaproteobacteria > Rhizobiales > Xanthobacteraceae > BOG-931. The sequence goes on along the minus strand of JASHQI010000034.1, from coordinate 16,264 downwards.
TCTTTCTCGGCCTAATCGTCGACACAAACAACACGTACCGTTGACCAAGCAGCGCGGAAATCGAAGCCGAAATCGGCTGTGATCGCCTTCCGAACGGCCGATCGCCGAGCCGACACATGGCCACGGGCAGATCGGCGGGCAACGACACCAGACGCCGCAGTTCATCTCGTGTGTGCGACGAATTGCAGATGATCGCCGTGCAGAAGGGCAGGAAGGCGTCGCAACCGCGGCGGAACTGTTCGCTATGCGGTCCCGGCAACCATTCGGGGTGCGATAGTAGCACGACATCATGGACGAATGCCGTCACAGGAACGCTGCGGGCGTTGGCGCTCGCGGCGATGAGTGGTGCGTATTTTCCCAGCCAAAATGATCCCGGAACAAAGAGGCAGTCGCCTGGGGAAAAACATACTTCCGCAAGACGAATGCCGTCTCGCACCGCCAAGTGTTTAAGCATCGCAACGCCATTATCCGACGGGAATATTCGATATCGCCATCGACGCGGAATAGAAGTGCGAAGCGCCTTCATCGCTCGCGAAGAAGGGCGGTTCTGACGCAAGCCCGCAGCCTCATAAGATGCCATGAGTTGCGGTAAAAATGTCGAAAGGGGCTGTAGCCGTGGATCTTCGGTGGTGAGTGCACATCGGCCAACCGGATCCCAGAGCAGAATGCGTGCGCTCTCAAAGACATCTCCGGAATCAGCCCTGAGTGCGTCGGCAAGATGCACGATAACCCGCCCAATGCCAGTCGGATGCCGCGCAAATCGAAAGTGGTCGAACAGCTCCGTGACATCGATCCAAAGCAATCCGGGCTTTCTAGTCATGCGCCGGCTCTTTGTGCGGGAGGCAATTTCTGGCGCAATCGAGAATGTATTCGCAGATTCGATCGTGAGTGTGATGGCGGATGACATGCTCTCGAGCCTGCTGCGCCATCGCCGTCAACTTTGATTTGTCCTGGAGAGCTTTTGTGACGACCGCAGTCAATCCGTCGCCTTCCACTGGATATGTCAAGGCATGGACGCCGTCGAGGAGCGGTTGATAGCGCAAAATATTGGGCGGACTGATGACGGGTACGGAGCGGCACAAGCTTGCTTCGTAATGTCTGAAGCACTCCCAACCAAAACCTTCCGGTGACCACGTCAGCCATGCCCTCGCGCAACGCTCGAGATATTCGGCCCGCGGCAAACCGCCCTCGCAAATGTCGATCGAGTAGTCGAGTTCGGCGAGTTTCTGTAATTGGGCGAATCCACGCTGCCGAATCGTTGAATTGCTTACAGACCCGGCAAAGAATATGTCGACTGACTTCTCCGGCCGGGTTGCGAGCGCCAAGCGGGCGGTTTCTTCGGCGATAGCGATAGAGATTGGCCGCAACTTGTCGACATTGCGCGAGTAATACTTTGAGGACAGCACCCGCTTGGGTGTGCGGAATTGTGGCACGACATCGAATAATGCCTTCGCCGGATCTAAAGGCAACTCGCGCTTGAAATACACGATCGATTTGTCAAGGAGCTTTAGCGCCGGGCGAGGCACGGTCAACATCTCGTTGAAATCGAGCACCACCAACGGAATCGGCGCGCGGATTCGCGTAACGTAAGTTCCCAATGTGCGAAACCGAAAAAGAATTCTGGCCACGGCCGCCGGCAAGCCTCCCATGGCGCGGCGGCAATCGACCAGCGGTCGGGCTGGTGGATAGCAGATGATAATGTCCCATTCACCCCTTTTCAGGGACTGCAATAAACCGGGGAGCCGCGCCGGCGCAAACGACGTGTGCTCCAGATCGTTCGCACCATGGGGATTGTTGCCCGTATAAATATAGGTCGTTTCCTTTGGAATGCTCCTTTTGAAAAGGCTGAATTCTCCAATCTCGAGGATGTGCGCCGGCTTACCTCTGTCCCACATACGCTACTCCGGTTGATTGCTCTTGTTGAGGGATCAGTGCGACACTGCGTTAGAGGCGAATACGATTTCGAATTCAGGCGCCGCACGAGGGGAAGCCCAATCCATGATGGACCATGCAGAGCCGCGCCGTCGAGAGCGTCAAGCACGTCCAGATGCGATCGTATATGACCTGAATTTGCGCACGAAAAGCCCCAAGAGGGAGGTCCAATGACCGCTAGTCAAGCCGTTGCAGACGTGGTCGCCGGTGACCTTGCCGCTTATGGCGCGCGTCGCTGCTTCGGTCTTCTCGGCACCGCAAACTTCAGAATTTCGCACGCGCTGGTCGAGAACGGCGTCGAGCTCATTTGCGCTCGTCACGAGTGCAACGCGGCCACGATGGCCGACGCCTATGCCAAGGCGACCGGTGAATTGACGCTCGTGAGCGTGCATTCCGGACCCGGGCTGACCAATGCCCTGACGGGCATCGGCGAGGCAGCAAAGAGTCGTACCCCGCTTGTGGTCTTGGCGGGCGACGTGCCGATCGGTGCAGTGAAGAACAACTTCTACATCGAGCAAGGCGAAATGGTGCGTGCGGTTGGCGCGGTACCGGAGCGGTTGCATACGCCAAGCTCCGCGCGTGACGACACACTGCGTGCCGTCACTCGCGCGTTGCGCGACCGTCAGACAGTGGTGCTCAGCATGCCGCTCGATGTGCAGAATGCGCCGCTTGCTTCGAACATAGCGCCACTCGAATTACCACCGGTGCCTGGCCGGCCGCATCCGGATCCGGATGCGGTCGCAAGCCTGGCCGATGCGCTGGTACAGGCGAAGCGGCCCCTTGTGCTCGCTGGCCGAGGCGCTGCAATAGCCGATGCCGAATTTGCCTTGGTCGCGCTTGCTGATCGCGTGGGCGCGTTACTGGCGACCTCGGTTTGTGGTCACGGCCTGTTTTCGCAAAATCCGTGGTCGGTCGGCATCAGCGGCGGCTTTTCTTCGCCGGGCGCCGATCAGCTCATTTCCGAGAGCGACTTTATTCTCGCGTTCGGTGCGAGCCTGACGTCATGGACGACCAAGAAAGGCAAGTTGATTGCTCCTGTTGCGGTGGTCGCGCAGGTCGATGTAGACACGTCCAAGCTCGGCTATCAGATGCCGGTCCAGCTCGCGGTGCATGGCGATGCGAAAGCGACCGCCGACGCTTTGCTGGCGGAGCTTGATCGTCGCGGGATAAAGGAAAGGGATGGTCGGCGCAGCGAGGCGATGCGCGAGCGCATTCGCTTGGGCGATAACCATCATGCTCCCCACCCGGACGAATCGAACGCACAATTCATCGATCCACGAACACTGAGCAAGGCCGTTGATGCGATCCTGCCGGCGGACCGGGTGGTTGCTTCAGACTCGGGGCATTTCTGCGGCTGGGTGCCACGTTATTTGCGCGTGCCGAATGCGCGCGCCTCGTGCCTTAGTCACTCATTCCAATCGGTTGGTCTCGGCCTTGCCTCGGCGATCGGTCTTGCTATTGCCAATCCGGGCAAACTCGCGGTGCTCGGCACCGGAGACGGTGGATTTTTGATGTCGATCGCGGATTTGGAGACCGCCATCCGGCTCGGGCTGCGATTGTGCATCCTCATCTACAATGACAGTTCCTATGCGGCGGAGGTGCATTATTTCCGTCGTCAGGGCTTTTCGACCGACATCGTACAGTTTCCGGACACGGATTTTGCGGCCATTGCTCGCGGCTATGGTGCGCGTGGCACGACGGTACGCGCGCTCAGCGATCTGGAGCCGCTAAAGGCGTGGGTCGCGGATGGCGCTTCGGGCGTGTTTGTCCTCGATGGCAAAATCAATCCCAATCTTGAGGCCGATTGGCATGCCGAGCATTTTCCTTCGTGATCATTTCTCCTCTGCCTGAAAGCGGGACGTATTCAGAAATCACCTCGAACTCCCCGCGCCGGCAAATAATGCAGTATGTGCCGCTCGACGATGATGACGGCAAGATAAGCGAGGCCGCCGACCGCGGTCAGCATCACGATCGAAACGAATACCATCGGTGTGTTGGCCTGGCCTTCGCCGAAGGTTAGCAGGTAGCCGAGGCCCATATTGCCGCCGACAAGCTCGCCGACGACGACGCCAATGACGGCGAGCGTCGAGCCGATCCGCAAGCCGGCGAACATCGGCGGCATCGAGGTTGGAAACTCGATCTTCCAGAAGATTTGCGCGCGGGTCGCCTTAAAGGAGCGTGCCAAGTTGATGAGATCGGGGTCGACGTTGCGCACTGCGGTCAGCACATTGACCATGACTGGAAAGAACACGATCAAAATGGCGACAAGTATTTTCGGGTACACGGTAAAGCCCATCCAAAGGATGAATAGGGGCGCGAATGCGACCTTCGGCGCGATTTGCAGCGCAAGAATATAGGGCGATAGCGCAAACTCTGCGGTGGGAGACATGCCGAGCAGATAGCCGACAACGGCGCCGAGCAGACTTCCCAGCGCAAAGCCGGCCATAACCTCGGCAATGGTGACGCTGGTGTGAAACAGCAAATGGTTGACCTGCCAGGCATGAACGAATTCGACGGCAACCATGGATAACGACGGCACGATGAAGGAGGGTACGCCGAGCAGACCGGGTCCCCATTGCCACGCCGCCAGAAAAATGAGGAGCAGGGCGACGCTTGCAGCGAGCCCCCTACGCATAACGACGGAGCGACCATTCATGCGGCATCTCCCGCCGGCACCTGATCAAGCGAAGCATGCGCGATGTCGAGGCGATCCATCAGCCGGGCCACGTAATCATTGACTTTGGGGTCATGGCGTCGGGCAATCGGGTTATCGCGTTGCGGCATATCAATGGTGATTTCGTCGATAATCGTGCCAGGACGCCGGCTCATGACGAGGACGCGATCTGACAGTGTAACAGCTTCCGCCAGATCGTGGGTAATGAGCAGTGCGGTCTTGCCTGCGCGTTGCAATGTTTGCGCAAGTTCGCGTTGCAGGACGATGCGGGTCTGCGCGTCAACGGCGGAAAATGGCTCGTCAAGCAAAAGAACGTGGGGATCGACGGCAAGCGTGCGAGCCAACGCCACGCGCTGGCGCATGCCGCCCGACAGTTGATGCGGATAATGATTGGAGAATTCGGCGAGGTTGAAATTGGACAGCAGCTCTTGTGCACGCTGCTTGCGTTCCGGCAGGGGCATGCCCTGGATTTCGACACCGAGCATGACATTTTCGGCGACAGTGCGCCACGGCAGCAGCAAATCCTTCTGCAGCATGAGCGCCACTTCGGCATTGGGGCCTTCAAGGCGCGCGCCGTCAACACATGCTTCCCCTTCGCTCGGCGCGGTTAGCCCCGAGCCGATGCTCAAGAGCGTGCTCTTGCCGCAGCCGCTCGGCCCGATCAGGGAAACGACTTCGCCATCACGAACGGAGAAGCTCACGCCGCGAACCGCCGTGAGGACATCGCGCCCGCGCGTTGGCGCAAAACGCATCGTTACGTTGCGGTATTCGAGGCGTCGGACGTCGGAGATTGGGGACCCGGACATAGGCAGATCGAACGCAAATGCTGTCTGTTTGGGCCGATTGCGTGCGTATCGCCGCCCAGATATGTCGAGTATAGTGGCAAATACCGGGATCGCCGAGGGGGCAGGGGTTGCGGCAACTATTCACTGCCGGGGCCTTCCGCATGAAGGAGCCAACGCATGGTCTTCCGCGTGAGTGTCGTGCTGTCGCGTCGCCAAGTGCTACGGAATGCAGCGGCAGTGGCGTCTGGTATCGGCCTCGGAAACGTCACGTCGCTGGCGTGGGCGAATCAGAAGATCACCTATCTGTTTCCGGCGCCGCCGCTATTGCCGGCGTTTGGACCGATTCAGCTTGCCAAAGGAAAAGGCTATTTCTCCCAGGCCGGTCTCGAGGTGAGCTTTGCGGTTGGCCGTGGCGGTGTTGACGTGGCTAAACAAGTTGGAGCCGGCAACGCGCCGCTCGGCGGCATCGTGGCAGACGGTCCGATCATGGTCCGGCAGAACGGAGTGCCCATCAAGATCGTCGCGGTGTTCGGCGGTAAGGGGTTTATGCAGCTCGTCGTGCGCAAGGATTCGCGGATCGAGAAACCGGCCGATCTCAAGGGCAAGACCATCACGGTGATGTCGTACCAGGACACGACCTTTTACGCGCTGCTGGGATTGCTGGCGAGCGCCGGGCTCACTCAAGACGACGTCAATATTCAGGCTGCAGGTCCGGTCGGCGTGTGGCAGATGGTGGCTGCCGGCAAATCAGCCGGCATGGCCGGCGTGCCGGACTGGATTCCTCCGGTTGAAGCCGCTGGCGTGGCGGTGCGGGTGCTGCCCACCGATGAATTTTTCCCGCACATGGCTCAGGCGATCGGTGCGTCCGATGAGATCATCAAGGATAAGCCTGAAATCGTACGCGCCTTCGTCCAGGCGGCCCTACACGGTATGAAAGACATCATCGACGATCCCGCCAAGGCGGCGATGGACTTCGTGAAATTCGTACCGGCATGGACGGGCAAGGAGGGCCAAGTCAAAGAAGCGTTCGAATATTACGACAAGCTGGTCTATCCGGGACAAAAGGTGCTCGGCGAGGTCAATGCTGACCGGCTGGCCAAGCTGCAAGACTTTTACTTCGCCAAGGGCATCATTCAAAAAAAGACGCCGGTTGACGAGCTCTATACCAATCAGTTTGTGATGTAGTGGTGCGTCATTCCAGTGACGCCGAGTAGCAATGGGACGGCGACACGCGGAAATTGTCGGGGCCGGATTTGCCGGCCTTACCGCGGCTTGCGCCTTGGCGCAACGCGGCTGGACCGTGCGTGTGCACGAACGCGCCGAGCGGCTGCGCACCACTGGCGCCGGCATTTACATTTACGAGAATGGCTTGCGCGTGCTCGAAGCAGTCGGCGCTTATGATGCCGCGGTGAAGGGCGCGCCGTTCGCGCATACGCGCGAGGTTCGCGACGGCCGGAATCGGTTGATCTCGGTGCATCGATGGGCGGCAAGTCGCGTGTTCAGCATTGTTCGTCAAAACGTCATTAACGCACTCGCCGCCGCCGCAGAGCGCGCGGGCGTTGAGATCGCGACCAATTCCGCGGGCATGGCCGCCACGCCCGATGGCGAGCTCACTCTCGGCGATGGTCGGAGTGCTAAAGCTGACCTTGTCATCGGTGCCGACGGCTGTAATTCGCAGCTGCGCGATTCGCTCGGCCTTGTTTCGAAGCGAAAATATCTCGTCGACGGCTGTACTCGGCTGCTCATGGACAAGACGGCGGAGGAGCGCGTTGCAGCGGACGGCACCAAGACCATCGAATACTGGTCGGGCACGCGACGTCTGTTATACACGCCGTGCAGCGAGACCGACATCTACATCGCGCTAACGATGCTCGATAGCGACGCGATTGCCAAGGCTGTGCCGATACGCAAAGACGAGTGGAAGCGCGCATTTCCACATCTTGGGGCGTTGATCGATCGCATCGGTGGACAAGGTCGCTACGACCGCTTCGAGTTGATCAAGCTGAAACGCTGGTCGGCCGGCCGTGTCGCCATCGTCGGCGATGCTGCTCACGCCTTGCCGCCGAACATCGGCCAAGGCGGCGGCTGTGCAATGATGAACGCCCTGTCGCTTGCAGTCTATCTCGGACGCGAAAGCGACGTTGCGACAGCGCTCAAAGCTTGGGAGCATAAGGAGCGTCCGACCACAGAGCGCGCCCAGCGCATCTCTTACATTCTCGGTTTGCCGACGACGTGGCCGCCAGCGTTACGCGCCGCCGCGCTCGGCATCGCTGGCCGCTCGCAATGGCTGGTACGGCAGCGGACGCGCACCGCGCTGCATCGCCCGACGGGAACGTAAGCCGAATTTGTTGCACAATGCGCCTTAGCGGGGAAAAATCTCAAAACGGAATAGTGATGCCATCGAGCGGCGCGTCGCAGTTGACGAGGTTGACGCGTTTCCAGGCAATCCTGATGCGACTGCCCGCGAGGATCAGGCGGTGAATGGCGGTGCCGCCGAAAATGCGCTGCTGCTCGCGGCGATATTCGATCATCATGAATTTTGAGCGCACGGTGCAGTGATTTCTCGCGCTCTCCTCGATCGTGATATTGCCAACAATGCGGCTCGTGCGCGAACGCGGCTCCTGCGAGTACATGCGTGGGCTGGCGAGACGCCGCACGCGTGTCTCCAGGAGGCGGCGATCGTCGTAGATCAGCGAGACGGTTTCGATCGGATCGGCCTGATCGGGCTCGCTTGGCACCCAATACCAGGCATCGAGGGTGAATAAAGCGAGCCAATCGTCGAATTTGCCTTCGTCGAGTAGCCGTGCCTCATGGAGCAGAAATTGCTCGCAGTGATGAATGTCGAGTGAATCTCGGGCCGGAGCGCGCGCCGTCCTGCCGCGCGATCCGATTGGTCGCCGTGATCGCGTCGACGTAGCCTTTGAGACGACTTTCGGTTTTCTTGCCATGACGCGACGTCACGAGACCGGGCGGATGGCGTCGTGATCATTCGTCATGTAATTGAGCCAAGCGTCGAGCATATTGCGGATATAAATCTCGCTGGTCGAGTTGTGCCCACGTTTGCCGCCATGAGCGTCAGGGAGGTCGGTTCGTAGGCCGCGTCCGATTTCGATCCACTCAGCGCCCGCGCTCGACAATCCCATGCCAATGCGATTGTAGATTTCAAGGTCGTCGGTAAGCACCAATGAACCGGTTCCATTGACCGTGTTGGCGAAGCTGATCGTGTTGCGGAACATCTTTTCCGGCGCGCCCTTGAGGCGAAAATTATAAGTGTGGACAACCGTACGGTTGACCGCAATCGGATGCACGACGCGCAACTGCTGAAACTGACTCATGAACGACAGGCTCGGATAGACGTTGCTGTTCCAGCGGCGCACTTCCAGCACCCTGCGCGTTTCCGCCTTACCCTTCTTGCTTTCCATTGCCGTAATGTAGTCGCGAAAGGCGGGCTCTTGGAGCGCGGCGACCAGCTTCGTATCGTCATGATAGTCGCCAAGATACGAGTGGCCGTTCGGATAGGTCCAGATGCCGACCTGGGATTCCCAGAAACTATACGGCGCGCCGTTCTGGCGCATTTGCCGAAGCGCGATCTCGCCAGAGCCGTCGGAATAGACCTCATCGGACTGCTGTTGCGCGGCGTCGATCGAAGAGCGATGGGTGAACAGTGGGTGCGCCGCGTCGCAAAGGTTTTCCAGATAAAGCTTCCAGTTGCCGTCATAGGCGTGCTTGAACACGCCGCCAGCAACTTCTACCTCGCCGTCCGGAGCGCGGTCGACCAAATCGTCGAGCGAGGTCGTCATATAGCCGAGGAAGTCCTCAAGCCCGGGACCGTCCCGCGCTTCACTCGCGAAGACGAAGCCACGATAGCTTTGCACGCGCGGGACGTGCACCATCGCGGTTTTCGGATTGTTGATATCGAAGTCGCGCGGGTAGCCGTGCTGCAGTGGCACCGCCTTGAGCCGGCCGTCAAGATGATAGGTCCAGCCGTGATAGCAGCATTGGAATTCACTGGCGTTGCCCTTGTCGTTGGCGACAACCAGCGAGCCGCGGTGGGCGCACTGATTGTGGATGACGCGAATTTCACCCTCGTCGTCGCGAACCAGCACGACCGGCCTGCGGCCAATGAAAGTGCGGAAATAGTCGCCGGGTTTCTTCACCTGGCTTTCGTGGCCGATATAGGTCCAGGCAACGCCAAATATGCGCTCCAGCTCGAGCTCGAAAATGGCCGGATCAGTATAGATGTGCCGATGGACGCGGCCGGGTTGAACATATTGCGATAGATCTTCCATCATGCGGTGACACACCCGATCACTTCGATGGCCAAAAAACTATCGCACGCCGTCGTCGCGGACAAGCAGCGCTGGTGTGGCCGAAACCTCTGATCTGACCGCCGATTTCGAGAGTTCAACGGTTGCGGCTGGGCCGCAGCGGCTCCAGCGCGCGGAGCTACAAAGCGGTTCCAATTCTTCCGGAAGCGTACGTGAAGCGCGCTGGTTCGCCGCGGCCTGGCAAAGTGAATTGTTGCCGGACTCCCCTTGTCGAGCGCCGTTAGCCTGGAGGTCCAACAGCGCCTGTTGTCGCGCGAACTGACGATTGTCGAGAGACTATGTCCGAGGACAAAGATGCCAATCCAATGCGCGTTCGGCGTTCAAGCCCCGATCGGAGGACTTTTCTGATGGCTGGCGTTTCGAGTGCTCTCACAACGAAGAGAATAAACAAGGCGCGCAGACATGACTGGCGTCTGTCTCCGCGCCTGAATGCGCAGTCGTGATAATCTATTGTAACTGGTCCTGCGCCTTCAACCAGTCGTCAACGTCCTTGCGCGCCATGTCCTTGGCAAGTCCATAACGCTGCTGAATCTTGCCTTCCAGTTGCTCGCGCTTTCCGTTGATTTGCGCGAGATCGTCGTCGGTGAGTTGACCCCACTTCTCCCTTACTTTTCCCTTGGTCTGCTTCCAATTGCCTTCAATGCGGTTCCAGTCCATCGACTCCTCCATACAGTCGTGAGGATAACGTGGCGACCGCGCGACGGTTCCGCCGTCCCTGACGCCCACTGAGTTTCTCATGCGAATCCCGCGTATCGTTGGAACACGGATGCGTGCACCGAGTTAGGGAATGTGCACGACGGACGCAGCGTGCGGTCTTGGTGACCGTTCGAGAAGATGCGCCGTGCAACCCCTTCAGACTAGGAGACGCAAGATGCACAGGCCGCGATACGTTGTTGTCAATCAGGAAGGCGACTGGCAGATCAAGCAAGCTGGCCGTCATTTTTCCGGCTCCTATGCCAGCAAAACGCAGGCACTGTGTGCGGCGATCGAATTTGCCGAAAAGGATGGCAATGAAGGCCATGAGGTCGAAGTGCTGGTCAGGCATGAGGACGAGCGTTTTGTGACCGAGTGGGTCTATGGTCGGGATGGCCACCCCGACAAGCTGGCCCGGCCGCGAGCGAGGCTAACGCATGCGGAGGACTTCAACCGCCGCGGCTAGAACGTCGCAAACGGGAACTCGAACTTGTCACAGCCGTTCTCCCTATTGAGATAATACGGAGAACTTTTTTTATGGGACGTTATGTTCTGCTGTGGCGGCTTGGCGTACCGCTACCCGTTGTGGCTTTGATTTGGATCTTCGGGGGCGTGCACGAGACGCGACAACGCGACATGGCGCGGCGTGGTGGGTCTACGCCGGTGCCGCTTCCGGCCGCCGATTCGGCTCTTGCCGGATGAGTACGCAGTTTCTTTCTCGATCATGAACTTCCGGAGGTGCGCCGGCGATTCGGTCAGGTTCCCCTTCAGAGGGAGTTCGTAAGCGCTCCGGGAGCAAGTGGCCGGCGAATGTAGCTCCGCCGCGGCTGCGGCGTTCGACGGAAACAATCACCGAAACAGATCCTCGACTATCTTAGCCGAGCTTTCGGTGTACGCGTTCAACTTCTGCGGGCTGATGAAATTCTCTTCAACGCCAACTCGTGACGGCACAATAGCAGCGATTGTCGCCAAGGGCTCGACGTCGGTGCGAACCGGAAGATATTCGGCTGATGCGAGAATTTGTTGACCTTCCTTGGATAGTAGGAAATCCATCAACAACGCGGCCGCATAGGGATGTCGCGAGTCCTTGGGAACAAGGAGCGTGCCCGCGGAACTGGCAACCGGCGGCAGGAGCTGCGCGCCCACGGGTGCGCCTTTGGCCGCGCTGATGAGCGGATGATGGGCGAAGATTTGCAGCGCGATCGGATATTCGCCGGCAATCACCCGATCGACCAAAGTGCGCGGATTGCCGGCGCCGAAATTGACGATGTTCTGGGTCCTGAGTCGCTGCAAATACGCCATAGCCTTGTCGTCGCCCCAGGCCACGCGAAGATTGGTGACGAACAGCGACGAACCAATTGCGGACAATAGCGGCCATGCCATCTTGCCCTTCCATTTCGGATCGAGCAGATCATCGTAGGATATCGGTTGGGTGCCGGGCGGCACGAGCTTCGTATTGTAGGCAATACCGAAATAGCTCATCCGGGTCGGCACCCACAGATGGTCCGGATCGTGCAGCCTTTCAGGAATGCCGACGAGCTGCGGGGACCAGATCGGCTGCGCCAAGCCGGCCCGTACCGCAAGCTCTGCCAAACCGGTGCCCTCGATGATATCGCCAACAAGATTGTTCGCGCGCATCTCGGCGGCAACCTTTGTTTCGATATCTTCGGAATCGGCGCGCCAATAGGTTATCCGGATGAATGGGTATTTGGCGTGGAAGGCCGCGGTGAGCGGACGCAGCGCCTGGTTGACGATCAGGGCGGAGTAATAGGTGAGCTCGCCCTCCTTTTTTGCGCCTTCGATCAGCCTTTGCGTGCGATCCGGCCCCTGATAGGTGAGGATGCTTTCGTCGGGGCTTTGCGCAGCGGCCGGCAGCACGTATGCCACGGCCAAGGCCGCCGCGAGACTCAGCATCAGACCGACAGGAGCTGCCATCCGGGCAGCGCACGTCCGATCGTGGCCGGCCGGCAACACGCGCATGTCAGGCGCTCTTGCGATGGCCTTCGAGCGCGGCCTTGACGGTAGGCGTGACACCACAGCCGGCCGCGTCGGAGTGATGCAACACGCCGTCGACCAGCTTCAGTCCTTCCCAGCGGTCCTCCGCCAGTCCGTCGAATTCGGTGAGCTCCGAGGCGTACCAGATTCCGGGTAAGGCTGCGGCGAGCTGCAAGGCATGGGCGGCAAGCAGCATTGGGCCGACATGGGCGCCCAGCCGGTATTTCACGCCGCCGGCCTCGCAGATCTGCGCGGCGGCGTATGATTTTCGCAAACCACCGAGCTTAGTGATCTTCAGGCTGATCGCATCGACGATGCGCTCGCGCACGAGCGTCATGACCCGATCGAGCGAATAAGCCGCCTCATCGGCCTCGACCGTGATCGGCACTGCCTGCGTCACGGCTTTGAGGCCTAACAGATCCTCTGCATTCACCGGCTGCTCGGCGAGATCGATGCGATATGGCGCCATCATTGTGAGCGCTCGGATCGCATCTTTCGGCGCATAGGATTGATTGGCGTCAATGGTTAGGTGGGCGTCCGGGCCGACTTCAGCACGGATCGCCGCCACCCTCTCCACGTCCTCCTCCACATCGCCGTGAACTTTGATCTTGAAATGCCGGACACCTTTGTCGGCCAGCATTCGCGCATTCTTCGCCATGTCAGCCGGCGATTTAATGGGCAGGATACGCAGTGTCGCAAATTCGCGAACCGCCGGCCCGCCGAACAGATCGCAGATCGGCACGCCGAGACTGCGTGCCATCAGGTCGTGCAGGGCGCAATCGATGCCGGACTTGGCCTGGTTATTGCCATGCATGGCGTGATCGAGATCGTCCATAATGCTTGCGATCTGGCGCGAGTCACATCCGATGAGACGCTTGCAGAGCTGGTCGAGCGCACCTTTCACGGCCGCGTGCGGGGCGCCATAATGATTCATCGTTGAGGCGTACCCGTAGCCGATTGTTCCGTCCTCGCCGCGGATGCCGACGATCCACCCTTCCGTCTTCGGGTTTGCCGCGAGCGCGAATTTCCAGTCTTTGTCCTTTTTCGGCAAAATCGATTCCTCGACGCGCACATCAACGATTTTCATCTGTTTTGCTCCCGATCGTGATTATACCGGCACCGCTCCGGTTACTACCTGTCGCCTCATTCATTCCGCGGCGTGAATGGCTGATCCAATTTGCCGCTGGCGCAGGCCTGCGCGCTCCATGCGCGGCAGCAATTCATCTCGGATATGAGGAAAATCGCTGACATAGTTGATCATTCCGAGCGCCAGTCCATCGAGCCCAGCACTGCTCAGACGCTGGAAAGTTTCCACCGCATCATCGTAACTGCCGACACAAGGAAAGCCGGCGCCGCTGATCAGGCGCGCCTTCAATCTCTCTTCGTCGGCCTGGAGCCAGGTATTGATTCGCGAGCCGCGCAGTTTCAGCGCGTACTCGGCCGACTCCCAATCGCCCTTCTCGTAGACGATGTAGCGGTGATATTCCTCCGCTTCCTTGCGGGTACGCCGAACCATGAGGTGGCAGCTCCCGAAAATGTTGCGCAATTGTCCGGGCGGGGCGGCGGCGCGAAAGAAATTGAGCTTTTCGCGTAAATCTTCGTCTTTTGGTGGCACGGTCGTGAACAGACAATCGGCATTGCGCGCCGCGAATTCGCGCCCGGTTTCGGAATTTCCCGCGCTCACCAGGATCGGCCTAGTGCCCCACCACGGCTTTGGTTTGCCGAGTACGGCCTTGAGCTTGTAGTGGTGGCCGTCGAAGTCGAACGGCTGGCTTTCGGACCAGATGCGATTGACGATCTCCAGCCATTCTTCGGCGTAGTCGTAGCGGCCGTCGTGGTCGCCAAGCGCGACGCCCATCATTCCGAACTCGATCGGATTCCAGCCGGAGACGACGTTGAGACCGAAGCGGCCGTGGCCGATGTGATCGGCCGTTACCATTTGCTTGGCGGCAAAGACAGGATTGACAAAGGCGACGTGAAGCGTGCCGAACGTCGTTATGTCGTGAGTCGAAGCCAATAATCCGCATGCCCAGGCCAGCGTCTCGAATGTCGTGCCCTGGGTATCGCTCTCGCCCTGATAACCGTGCCAACGCCCGATCGGCAGAAGGAATTCGAGGCCGGCTTCGTCCGCAAGCTTCGCCGCCTTGACATTATTGTCCCAAGAGGCGTCCCAGCGTTCCGGCGCTTTGGTGAGGCTCAAGCCACCCAAGCAATTCATACCGAACAGTCCGAACTTGAACTTGTTCTTGTTGTAAATTCGCGTCTCGTCTCGGTTGCGTGCCATCTGCGGCTCCGTTTGGCTCTTTTTGCGTCAAACGCGTTCGGCCAATCCACCTTTATCCGATCATCATGGCGTCAGGTTATGCTCATTGCGTGCGCTCGAAAAGTCCTAGCATCCGGCACGGTCATGCCGCGAACTGCTGATGGCGCGTCAACATGTGAAAGGCGGTGCTCACCACGGTCATCAGCGCGATCCACGCGACGCCCATCGATGCAAGCTCGGTGACTTGGCCGTTCTGCCACAGATCGAAAAGCGTGACAGCCATCACCTCGGAGCCTGGCCCGACCAGCAACAATGGCAAGGCGACGACCTGTACCGAAAGCAGAAAAATCACCAGCCATGAACTCACCAACGAAGCCGTCAGTAGCGGCATGACAATGCGCCGGAACAATGCGGCGCGGGGCGCGCCCGAAATCGTGGCCGCTCCCTCCAAATCGGGATGAATCTGTAGCGCCCCGGTATAAGCATAGCGCATGCCAAACGGCATGTAGCGGACCGCCGATGCAATGATGACCGAGATCAGCGTGCCATAAAGCGGCAGCGGCATATTCACGAACACGTCGAGGAAGGCGACACTGAGGATGAGAGCTGGAAAGACGAGCGGGAGCGTGGCGAGATGATCGAGCAATGCCGCGCCAGGCACGCGCCGCACGACGAGCCAGGCGCATAACGCCGTAAACGGGACAACAATTGTTGCGGTTGCGGTGCCAAGAATGAGGGTGTTGACGATCGAATCGCGGAAGTCGCCCGGCCCGAGCAGCACACGGTAGTTGTCGAGCGAAAACCGGCCCAATGAACCCCAGGTCACACCGTCATAAAATGGTTGGAACGATGTGAACACCAGAATCGCCACTGGAATGATCGTGACGACGAGAAACAGCAACATGAGTATCGCCGCAGTCGCATGACGCCAAGCGCCGAGATCGAGGATACGCGGTCGAAAGCCCTTGCCGGTGACCGTCTGGTACTTGTGCGCTTGACGCGCCAGCCGACTCTGCCAAAGCAGCAGAACCGCGACGATGCCGACGAGACAGACCGAATATGCGCCCGCTTCGCCATAGCTCGGCATTCCGGTGCGATGGACGGCCTGGAAAATCGTCGTTGTCAGTACGTTGATGTTGCCGGCGAGCCCAACTAACGCCGGAACCTCGAAGGATTCGAACGCCCTGGCGAAGGCGAGCAACAATAATGCACAGAGCGCGGGCGTTCCCATCCGCAAGGTTATGCTCCAGAAGGCGCGCAGTGGGCTCGCACCGGCGATGATCGCGGCCTCCTCGAACGACGCATCCATCGAGCGCAAAACTGCGGACATCAGGAGGAAGGTAAGCGGAACGAAACCCACGCCCTCGATCAGCGACATGCCGCCAATCGAGTAGACGTCGAACGTTTGGCTACGCTCGATCAAAAATTGAATCGCGGTGTTGATGGGGCCGGAGCGGCCCAGCAGCAGAAGCCAGGCCACGACATAAAGAATGTGCGGAACGCCAAGCGAGATAATCGCCCCGAAAAATGCAAGCTTTCGGCCGGGTGTGTTGGTGCGTTCCACGATCAACGCCTGCACGGTGCCAATCGCGAT
>JASHQI010000226.1 GCA_030037645.1 Xanthobacteraceae bacterium | reverse complement strand
CCGGTCGATGCCGCGCGCATCGCGCGCGGTCGCGCGCTGGTGGAGCAGAACCGCTGCGATTTCTGCCACACGCCGAGCTTGGCCGGGCAGCAGAACGTGCCGCGCATCGCCGACCAGCGCGAGGATTATCTCGTCAAGGCGTTGCGCGGCTATAAGGACAATTCGCGCCGCGGCTACGACGCCACCATGGCGGACGTCGTCGCGCCGATCACCGATCAACAGATTCTGGATTTGGCGTATTACGTCGCGCGGGTGAAGTGATCCGTCCGCAATCCGCGCATTAGAGCCCTTTCGGTTTTGATGGAATCAAAACCGGGCTCCAGCATTTTGATTGAGCATGATCCTTTCCAAAAACCGGCTGCCGCCCTCGGATCAAGTCCGAGGGCAGGCATTTTCGGGATCGTGCTCTGGCGGCGGTCCTTACGCGTTCTCATAAAGCGCCGCCGCGCGTACGTCGTCCTCGATCATGCGCCAAATGCGGTCGACCAGCGCGACGAATTCCGGGGTGCGCTTGATGTCGAGCGCGCGCGGCCGCGGCAGCGCGATCTTGACTTCCTCGCGCAGCCGTCCCGGCCGCCGCGCAAACACCAGCACACGATCGGACAGAAAAACCGCTTCGTCGATCTGATGCGTGACGAACAGCACGGTTTTCTGGCCGCGTTCCCAGATCCGCAGCAGCTCGGACTGCATGATCTCGCGGGTTTGCGCATCGAGCGCCGCAAACGGCTCGTCCATCAGCAGGATCTCCGGATCGATGGCGAGCGCGCGCGCCAGATTGACGCGCTGGCGCATGCCGCCGGAAAGCTGGCGCGGATGATATTGCTCGAAGCCCTCGAGTCCGACGAGCTTCAAAAGCTCCATCGTGCGCTTGCGGTCGGCCGCGTTGACGGCGCCGGCCACTTCGCGGCCGATGATGGCGTTGGCGTACACCGTGCGCCATGGCAACAGGCTGTCGTTCTGGAAGACGAAGCCGCGATCGGTGCCCGGCCCGCGTACCGCGCGGCCGTCGAGCAGCACCTCGCCCGAGGTCGCCTGTTCGAGGCCGGCGACGATGCGCAGAAACGTCGTCTTGCCGCAGCCGCTCGGCCCGACCACTGAAATGAATTCGCCGCGCTCGACGTTGAGATTGATGCCGCGGAGCGCCTCGAGGCCGCCGAACTGCTTGCTCAAATGCGAAACTGCGAGCTTGGAGGCCATGGTCAGCCTGTTTGTTTGAGCGTGATCTTTTCCGAAAATGCTCTAATCCCGCGTCCACGGCACGAGCTTGCCCTCGAGCCAACCGAAGCCCGCCGTCATGACAATGCCGGCCACGGCCAGCACGACAACGCCGGCGAACAGGTCGGGCATGTTGAAGGCGTCGGCCGATTGGCTGATCAACTGCCCGAGCCCGGCACGCGAACCGAACAACTCAGCGACCACGACGCCGATCAGGCCGCGGCCGATGCCGAGCTTGAGCCCGGCGAGGATGAACGGAACGGCCGAAGGCAGCGACACCTTGAAGAAGATTTGCCGCTTGGTGGCGCCGAACGAACGCAACATCTCGATCAACCGTTCGCTGGTGGTGCGCAGGCCCGCCTCGGTGTTGATGGTGACCGGGAACAGCACAAGCATGACGACCACGATCACCTTGGACCAGATGCCGATGCCCATCCAGAGAATGAACAGTGGCGCCAGCGCGATCGTCGGCGTGGCGTAGAGGCCGGACACCCACGGCTGGGCGGCCCGCTTCACGGTGGCGCTCGACGCCATGGCGAGGCCGAGCGCGATGCCCAGAATGCAGGCGATGACATAGCCGATGACGAACTCGACGCCGCTGACCGCGATGTGGTGCCAGAGCTCGCCGGTGCGCGCCAGGTGATAGAGGGCGGCGACGATCTCCGACGGCGCGGCGAGAAAGAGCGGATTGGCGACGATGAAGCGGCTGGCGATTTCCCAGATCAGCAGCCCGCCGATGACAGATAATATGCCGGCAAGATAGCGGCGGGGCGGCGCGCCGGCGAGCGGACGCGATGCGGCATCCTCGACCGCGCCGGATTGCGGCGGACTGATGACCTTGGCGCCTTCGCTCGTCGCACTCATCTTGGCCGATACCGGTTAGTTGGAAATCTGCGTCACGCCTGGCAGCAGGACGCGATCGACGGTCAAGTCGGCGGAGACGTCGCCGAGAGCCCGCAATGCATCGATGACGGTGCCGACCTTTTCTTTGGACACTTTGCCGGTCGGCTCGAACAGGTTCTTGCTATGCAGGAAGTCGTAGGCCTTTTCCACGTCGGCCTGCTCTATCTTGCTCGTCGCCAACTGAATTTTGACCGCGCCTTCCCGGTTCTTGGGGTCGTCGAACCAGGCGACGCCCTTATTGTAGGCGTCCATGAAGCGCTTCAACACGTCCGCATGAGCGGACGCCCAGGGGCGGTTCACCGCCATGCCGGCGAACGGCATGCCGGGAAGATAGTTGAACGTGAAGCCGAGATTGGTGAAACCCTCGGTCTCGGCGAAAAAATTATACGGCATGGTGAGCAGCGCCGCGTCGACGGCGCCGGATTTCAGCGCCGAGAACCGCGCGCTGGTGGCGCCGGCATACACATAATCATAATCGCCGGATTTCAACCCGTGCGGCGCGAGCATGCGTTCGGTGAAGATGCGGGTGATGTCCTTGGGGCCGCCGATGATGATGGTCTTGCCCTTGAGATCCTCGATCTTCTTGATGGCGGGTTTGGCGAGCAAGGCATAGGGCGGCGCCTGGATGACGATGCGAACCAGTGCCACCGGCGCGCCCTTGTCGATGGCGCGGATCGGATCGACGATGCCGGCGCTGGGCGCGACCTCATACGAGCCCGCAGCAAGTTGTTGGATGACGGAAGCGTTCGACTGCGCGAAGACGAGGTCGATCTTGATATTCGCGGCGTCGAAATAGCCGTTTTTGATGGCGATATGCAGCGGCCAGAGATTGGCGGAGGTGGCGTCGACCGAGCCCACCGAGACAATATCGGCGGCGCGCGCCGGCGCCGACAGGGAAAGCATCAGGCCACAGAGCAGAGCCGCGATCGTCTTGGGCTGCATGACCGTCCTCTCGCGCGTCCAATGTGATTTTCCTGCATTTTGCGCGTCGCGCGTTTGCGCTGTCCTGCGGCATAAACGCCAAGTTTATTCCGGAATCACGGGGTTGTGCCAATCCCATCGCCGCCGGATTGGCATTTCGCATTTCATCTGGAACGGGTAAGCTTGCCCCCGCTGCCACCACTCCTTAACCGGCTTCCGTCGCGCGCGCGACATTTACAGCAAACGATGCGGGAGGATGAGCATGATCGCCCTGTCCATCAATGGGAAATCCTACACTGTCGACGCCGAGTCCGACACGCCCTTACTGTGGGTGATCCGCGACACGATCGGGCTGACCGGCACGAAATATGGCTGCGGCATCGCCCAATGCGGCGCCTGCACGGTGCATATCGACGGTGTCGCCACGCGGTCCTGTCAAGTTCCGGTCGGCACCGTCGGCGAAAAGCACATTACGACGATCGAGGCGCTGGCGCAGAACGGCAAGTTGCATCCGGTGCAGCAAGCCTGGCTCGATCTCGACGTGCCGCAATGCGGCTATTGCCAAAGCGGCATGTTGATGGCGGCCGCAGCGCTGCTCAAAGACAAGCCGAAGCCGACCGACGCCGATATCAACGCGGCGATGACCAACATCTGCCGTTGCGGAACCTATCAGCGCATTCGCGCCGCGATCCACGCCGCGGCCAACAACGCGTAAGGGGACAGCCATGACATCCATGCCCGATTTGAACCGCCGTTCCTTCTTCGTCAGTTCGAGCGCCGCCGGCGCCGGGCTTGCCCTCGGCCTCACGCTGTCGTTTGCACCGGATGCCGCCCGCGCCGCCGAAGTCATCCGCGACACCGATGGTTCGCCTGAAATCGACGCCTGGGTCGTGATCCGGCCCGACGACACCGTCGTCATCCGTATCGCGCGTTCGGAAATGGGTCAGGGTACGATGACCGGGCTTGCGCAGCTCGTCGCCGAGGAACTCGACTGCGACTGGTCGAAAGTCACGACCGAGTTCCCGACGCCCGGCGAGAACGTCGCGCGCAAGCGCGTTTGGGGCGACTTCGCCACCGGCGGCAGTCGCGGCATCCGCACCTCGCAGAACTATGTTCGCACCGGCGGCGCAGCCGCGCGCATCATGCTGGTCCAGGCCGCCGCCAACGCATGGAACGTTCCGGCGTCGGAATGCAGCGCGGCGAACAGCATCATCACTCACGGCGCATCGGGCCGCAAAATCAGCTACGGCAAGGTGGCGGAAGCCGCCGCCAAGCTCGATCCGCCCAAGGATGTGCCGCTCAAGGATCCGAAGACTTGGACGATCGCCGGCCAGCCGCTCAAGCGGCTCGACACGCCGGACAAGCTCGTCGGCAAGACGGTGTTCGGCATCGATATCCGAAAGCCCGGCATGCTCTATGCGGCGGTCCGTGCCTGCCCAGTGTTCGGCGGCAAAGTGCAAAGCTTCGACGGCGCCGCAGTGTCGGACATGCCCGGCGTCAAGCGCGTGGTGAAGGTCAACGACGCCGCTGTGGCGGTGGTCGCCGATTCCTGGTGGCGGGCGAAAAAGGCGCTCGACGCGCTGCCGGTGGTTTGGGATGAGGGTCCCAACGTCAAGGTCAGCAGCGCCACGATCGCGCAATTCCTCAAAGAGGGTCTCGACGCCGACCAGGCCTTCGTCGGCAACAAGGCGGGCGACGTGAAGTCGGCGCTGGCCGGCGCCGCAAAGGTCGTGCAGGCGGTCTATGCCTATCCGTACCAGAGCCACTCGCCGATGGAGCCGATGAACGCCACCGCGCTCTACACGCCCGAGCATTGCGAGGTGTGGTGCTCGACGCAAAACGGCGAGGCGGCACTGGCGGCGACTGCGGAGGAGTCCGGCCTGTCGGTTCGCAAATGCGACGTGCACAAGACATTCCTGGGCGGCGGCTTCGGCCGGCGCGGCCAGACCGACTTCGTCCGTCAGGCCGTCGCCATCGCCAAGCAGATGCCGGGAACGCCGGTGAAGCTGTTGTGGTCGCGCGAAGAGGACATGACGCACGATCTTTATCACCCGATCACGCAGTGCAAGATGACAGCCGGCTTCGACGCCGCCAAGAATCTGATCGCGCTGCACATGCGCATCTCGGGCCAGTCGATCCTGGCCTCGATCGCGCCGGCACGGCTCGAGAATGGCGCCGATCCGGTCACCTTCCAGGGCCTCAGCAAGGGCGGAGCGGAGGGCGCGTTCGGCTACAATATTCCGAACCTGCTGATCGACCACGCCATGCGCAATCCCTCCGTGCCGGCGGGATTCTGGCGCGGCGTCAACACCAACCACAACGCCATCTACGTCGAAACCTTCATCGACCAACTGGCGAATGAGGTCGGCGAAGATCCGCTGGCCTTCCGTCTCAAATATCTCAAGCCCAAGCATGCCGCCGTGCTCAAGGCGGTGGCGGAGAAAGCCGGCTACGGCACGCCGGCGCCGCAAGGCGTCTATCGCGGCCTCGCCCAGATCATGGGCTTCGGCAGCTATGTCGCAGCCTGCGCCGAGGTCTCGGTGGTCGATAAACAGGTGCGGATCCACCGCATCGTCGGCGGCACCAATTGCGGCCACGCCGTCAACCCGGAGCAGATCGCGCGCCAGGTCGAGGGCTCGTTCGTGTTCGGGCTTTCGGCCATGCTGTACGGCGAATGCACCGTGCGCGGCGGCCGCATCGAGCAGAGGAACTTCGATGCGTATCAGGTGATGCGCATCGACGAGATGCCGAAGGTCGAAGCCATCGTGATGCCCGATGGCGAGTTCTGGGGCGGCGTCGGCGAGCCGACGATCGCGGTCGCGGCACCCGCCGTGCTTAACGCCATCGCGGCGGCGACCGGAAAGCGCATCCACAGTTTCCCGCTCAAGGATAGCGACCTCAGCGCCGCATGAGGCTCCCTCCCCATATCGGGGAGGGAATAACGCAAACGTTGATAATGAGAACAAAAAGACTGCTTCCCGCGCTTGCCCTCGCCCTCATGCCGGCGAATGTGATCGCGGCGCCGGCAGCGCCGCCGCCACCGCCGGGCGTTGCAGCCTGCACCGGATGCCATCCCAAGAGCGGCGGCGATGCGGCGATCCCGCAGCTTGCCGGCCACAGTGCGGACGACATCATCGCCGCGATGAAGGCATTCCGCTCCGGCACGCGGCCGGCCACGGTCATGGATCGCATCGCCAAGGGCTTTTCGGACGACGAGATCCGTGTAATCGCCGCCTGGTATGCGGCGCAGAAATGATACCGCCGATGATTGAAGCGCAAAAAAACCGCCGCGAAATTCTCGGTGGCGCCGCCGGCGCCGCCGCCGCGACGCTGTGGCCGCGGGCGATCAGGGCGCAGGCGGCGCCGCGGATCGTCATTGTCGGCGGCGGCTTTGCCGGCGCAAGTTGTGCGCGCGCGTTGCGCGAGGCCGACGCCCGGCTCGCGATCACGCTGGTCGAGGCGCAACACACCTATACGGCGCCGCCGCTGAGCAACGGCGTACTCGGCGGCACTCGCACTCTGGCGCAACAGCAATTCGGCTATGACAAGATCGCCGCAGCGGGCATCACCGTTGCCATCGCCACCGCCACGACGGTCGATGCGCAGGCGCACAGCGTGACGCTGTCGACCGGGGACAAATTGCGTTACGACAGGCTGGTGGTCGCGCCCGGGATCGCGTTGCGCTTCGACGCGATCCCCGGCTACAGCGCCGCCGCCGCGGCGCAATTGCCGCACGCCTGGACCAGTGACGGCACGCAGATCGATCTCCTTCGCCGCCAACTCGAGGCCATGGACGACGGCGGGCTGGTGGCGATCGTTGCGCCGGTCAATCCGTCGCGTTGCCCGCCCGGGCCGTACGAGCGCGCCAGCATGATCGCGCACTACCTGAAGACCAAGAAGCCGCGATCGAAGGTGGTCATTCTCGACTCCAAGGACACCTTCACCATGCAGGAGCTGTTCCTCAAGGCGTGGAAGGAGCTTTATCCGGGCCTGCTCGAATGGAAGTCGCTGTCGTCGGGCGGCAATGTCGCCTCCATCGACATCGCAAAAAAAACGATCGAAACCGATTTCGACAACTACACCTTCGCCGTCGCCAACGTCATCCCGCCGCAGATCGCCGGGCCAATCGCCAAGCTTGCCGGCGTCGCCGACCGCACCGGCTGGTGCCCGATCGATCCGGTAACGTTCGAGTCGCTGCAACAGAAGAACATCCACGTCATCGGCGACGCCGCGCTGGCCGGCGCCATGCCGAAATCGGCATTTGCCGGATCGGTCGAAGGAAAGCTCTGCGCCGCCGCCATTGCCGCCCTGCTCGTTGACAAAAAGCCCGCAGTGCCGAAGCTGGTGAGCAATTGCTACAGCGTCGTGGCGCCCGATTATGCGATCTCGATCGCCGGCGTCTATCACCCGGTCAACGGCGAATACGTCGATGTCGAAGGTTCGGGCGGCGTCAGCCCGCTCGACGCGCCGGCGGCGTTGCGCGCTCAGGAAGCAAAATTCGCCGATGCCTGGTTTCGCACCAACACCGCCGAGATTTTCGGTTAGTGCGTGCGCGAATGACGCGGCGAAAGAGACCCCCCTCGCTGACCCTCCCCCACAAAGACGGACGGACCAGGGGGAGTCGGCCGCTCTGTTTGATCGCCGCCTTCGCCTTGTTCTCGTTTGTTCCAAGGGCAGGCGCGCAACTCGTTCCCTACACTATCGTCGGCGACGCCATACCCGCATCGCTGACCGGCAGCAAAGGCGACCCGGTCCGCGGCCGCGCGATCGTCGCCAACCGCAATGTCGGACTGTGCCTGCTCTGCCATTCCGGGCCGTTTCCGGAAGACAGATTCCAAGGCAATATCGCGCCCGATCTTTCCGGCGCCGGCGCGCGCTGGAGCGAAGGACAACTGCGGCTGCGCATCGTCGATGCCAGCAAGCTCAATCCGAATACGATCATGCCGCCGTTTTACCGGGTCGGCGGCCTGACGCGCGTCGCCACGACCTATCGCGACAAGCCGGTGCTTACCGCCGCGCAGGTCGAGGATGTGGTGGCCTATCTGATGACGTTGAAGTGAGACGCATGACCTGATGCAAACTGCAATTCTCGACTGCATCGCCGGTTGCATGACGCTTTGCCTCATCGGCACGGCGCTCGGCGCCGCCGAAATCCCCTTGGACCAGCGGCGCTCGGATAGCGAATACATGAGCGCGGATACGCGCGCGATGCAGAGCGACGATACCGCCAACCCCGGCATGCTCGCGGCGCTCGACGGCGAGACGCTGTGGAATGAGAAGTCGGGCGCCACCAACAAATCCTGCGCGGATTGCCATGGCGACGCCAAGACCGGCATGAAGGGCGTCGCGGCGCGCTATCCGGCGTTTTTCCCGGGCCAGAACCGCCCGGTCGATCTCGAACAACGGATCAATATCAGCCGCGTCGCCGATCAGAAGGCGGCGGCGCTGCCGGCGGAGAGCAAGGATCTGCTTGCGCTCGCCGTTTATATCGGCCTGCAGTCGCGCGGCATGCCGATCGCGGTCGAGGAGACGGCGCAGTCGAAGCCGTTCATCGAAGCCGGCCGCACCATCTTCGAGCGCCGCCAGGGCCAGCTCAATTTGTCCTGCGCGCAGTGCCACGACGATAATTGGGGCAAGCGGCTTGGCGGCAGCCTGGTCCCACAGGCGCAACCCACGGGCTATCCGATCTATCGCCTGGAATGGCAGAAAGTCGGCTCGCTGCAACGGCGGCTGCGTGACTGCATGGGCGCCATGCGCGCCGAGCCTTACGCCTATGACACGCCGCAACTCGTCGACCTCGAGTTCTTTTTGATGTGGCGCGCCCGCGGCATGCCGATGGAAACGCCGGCCGTGCGGCCGTGACTCGCCCTTCGCGTCCTTGCGAGCGCAGCGAAGCAATCCAGCGCAGAATGCAGCTTGGGATGGCTTCGTCGCGGAGCCCGTCATCGGACCGCGCGACTACGCGCGGGTCCGTTGGCTCCTCGCAATGACAAAGAAATGCGCTGCGACGCTTCGCCCACCGCGCGAGATAAATGCGTGCCGTTGCTCCCTCGCGTGCCGCGCCTTATGGTCGCCCGCAGCAAGCAGCCTACGAGGGTCAATCCGATGAACGACGTCGCTACCAAAACCGAGACACAAACAAGCTATGCGAAAAAAGCCTGGCAGTCGGACATCATCGTCGATCTGATCAAGCACTACGGCTTTCCCTATATCGCGCTCAATCCGGGCGCGAGCTATCGGGGCTTGCACGACTCTCTGGTCAATTACGGCGGCAATCAGCCGCCGCTTTTGCTGTGCCAGCACGAAAAGATCGCCGTGCAGATCGCCCACGGCTACGCCAAGGCGGCCGGCCGGCCGATGGCCGCGATCGTGCACGACGTGGTCGGCATGCTGCACGCCACCATGGGGATCTATTACGCCTATATCGATCGCTGTCCGGTGTTCGTCATCGGCGCCACCGGCCCGATGGACGAGAGCCGGCGGCGGCCGTTCATCGACTGGATCCATACCGCCAACGTCAACGGCGAGCAGCTTCGCCATTACGTCAAATGGGACTATCAGCCGTCCTGCATCGAGGGCGTGCCGGATTCATTTGCGCGCGCCTATGCGGCGATGATGACCGAGCCGCAAGGCCCGATCTATATGTGCTACGACGCCTGGCTGCAGGAGCAGCCGCTGACGGCGAACGTGGCGCTGCCGAAGCCGTCCGACAACAAGGCGCCGGTGCCGATGGCGGCCGATGCCAAGGCGCTCGAACAGATCGCCGAGCGCCTGCTTGCCGCGAAATATCCGGTGTTGTTGACCGAATATGTCGGGCGCAGCAAAGCCGGCTTCGAGAATCTGGTCGCCCTTGCCGAGACGGTGGGCGCCGGCGTGTTCGACACCCACGCGCGACTCAATTTTCCCAATCGCCATCCATTGAATCTGAGCTGCGAGAAAGAAATCTTCCGCGATGCCGATCTCATCCTCATGCTCGATGCCCACGACTGGGAGAAGCCGACGCATTTCAACGATCGCACCAAGCGCCAGGTCGTGCCGCATTATCCGTCGAACTGCGAGATGATGGAGATCGGCTTCGGCGAGATCAATATCAGCAAATGGTCGATGGATTACGGCCGCATGCCGACCTGCAGCCTGCGCGTGCTCGGCGACACATTGACGGCGGTGCCGGCGCTCACGCGCATCTGCCGCGAACGCATCGCCAAGGATCCGGCGCTTGCCAAGGCGGTGGCCGAGCGCACCAAGGCGATCGCGAAGAAGCACGACGAACTGTTCAAGAAGTGGGCCGAGGAAGCCAGGAAGGACTGGGACGGCAAGCCGACCACGCTGGCGCGGCTCGCCAGCGAAGTGTGGGACGTGATCAAGACCGAGGACTGGGTGCTCACCGCGTGCAATCTGCACGACTGGGTCTACAAGCTGTGGGATTTCGACAAGCCGTATCGGCATCCCGGCGAGGCGCTCGGCACCGGCACGCAGATCGGCGTCTCGGTCGGCGTTGCGCTGGCGCATCGCGGCACCGGCCGGCTCGTCGTCGACATTCAGCCTGACGGCGACCTGATGTTCGATGCCGGCGCGCTATGGAGCGCGGCGAAGAACAACATCCCGATGCTCATCGTCATGTTCAACAACCGCGCCTATTACAACGATTGGGAGCACCAGATCAGGATCGCGGGCCATCGCGGCACGCCGGTCGAGCGCGCGTATATCGCCCAGGATATCGCCGGTCCCGAGCCGGATTTTGCGACCATCGCCAAGGGCATGGGCTGGTACGCCGAGGGCCCGATCGAAAAGGCTGCCGACATCGCGCCGGCGCTGCGCCGCGCCATCGCGCAGGTGAAAGCCGGCAAGCCGGCGCTGGTCGACACCGTGGTGCGGCAGCGGTGACTGTCATTCCGGGGCGCGGCTGAAAGCCGCGAACCCGGAATCCATATTGGCTGACCTGTCATTATGGATTTCGGACTTGCCGCTCTCGCGACAATCCGGAATGACGAGACTGCGCCCCGTGATGGGTGACAGCCTCAAGGCTTCCGCAAGCGGCGCGGCTCGACGTTGGGCAGGAACGCGCTCAGCAGCCCGATCAGCGGCAGGAACGAGCAGACGCGATAGACGAAGGCGATGCTGGTCCAATCGGCAAGCTCGCCAAGGGCCGCAGCGCCGATGCCCGCCATTCCGAACGCCACGCCGAAGAACAGGCCGGACACCATGCCGACGCGTCCCGGCATCAGCTCCTGCGCATAGACGACGATCGCCGAGAACGCCGACGACAGGATGAGCCCGATCACGACGCTCAAGCCGACGGTCGCCGCCAAGCCGACATAGGGCAGCGCCAGCGTGAACGGCAGCACGCCGAGGATCGACGCCCAGATGACGGCCTTGCGGCCGTAGCGGTCGCCGATCGGTCCGCCGAGGAACGTGCCCGCCGCCGCGGCGGCGAGGAAAATGAACAGATAAATCTGCGCCGTCGCCGTCGGCAGCGCAAAGCGATGCATCAGATAAAAGATGTAATAGCTGGTGATGCTCGACAGGTAGAAATACTTCGAGAAGATCAGCGCAATCAGGATCGCGATGGCGCGCCGCACCTGCGATTTGGGCAGGACGGCGGGCCTGATCGTCGAATGCTGCGCCTTCGGCGCGGCATGACCGGTGTTGCGGTACCAGTTGCTGAGCAACACCAGGATGCCCATGGCGAACAGCGCCACCAGTGCGAACCAGACGAGACTCTCTTGCCCGCGCGGCACGATGAAGAACGCCGCCAGCACCGGACCGATCGAGCTGCCGAAGCTGCCGCCGAGCTGGAACAGCGATTGCGCCATGCCGTGGGCGCCGCCCGACGCGAGCCGCGCCAGCCGCGACGCCTCCGGATGAAAAATCGAGGCGCCGAGGCCGAGCAAGGCGGCGCCGGCAAGCAGCGCAAGATAGTTCGGTGCAAACGCGAGCAGACAGATGCCGGACAGCGTGCAGCCCATGCCACAAGGCAGCGAATAAGGTTGCGGTTTGCGATCGGTGTAGAGACCGACCAACGGCTGCAACAGCGAGGCGATGCCTTGAAGGACGAGCGTGATGAGTCCGATCTGGCCGAAGCTGAGATCAAACCCGCTTTTGAGGATCGGATAGATGGCGGGCAAGAGCGACACTGTGAGGTCGTTCAGCAGGTGACAAAAGCTGACCGCCGCCAATACCGCAAATACGGTACCGCCGGCCTGTTGCCGGGTGATGACGGCCTGGCTCACCGGAGAAGACCTTTCCAGCCTCGGCGTGACGAAGTTCCACGCGGGCTGCGTTGATTGCTATTCGCGTGCCTACCTATCGCCCGCGGGATGCAGCCGCCACCCCGGTCCAGACATCCGACCTATGCAAGATTGCGCCCTGGTGCGCTGAAAATCTTAAGCCTGGGTTAGACTAAATGGGTATCGCCCGGTTCGCTTGGCGTCGGCCAGTTGTGCTCGAACTTCACGGTCTTGACGACTTCCTTGACGACGCCGCACAGCGGCACGCTGATGCGCAATTGGTCGGCTTCCTTGAGCACGATGCTCATGTCCTTCTCGGCCCACGGCATCGGCTGCTCCTCGATGCGCGAGGCGAGCGCCCAGTTGCTGGCGCTCGAGGCGACCAGCGCCTCGCGCAACGCATCGCGCTCGACGCCGAGCTTGTGGCCGAGTTTGAGGCCTTCCTCGTTGGCCGAGATGCAGGCCCACAGGATGAGATTGTTGACCATCTTGCCGACCTGCCCGCAGCCGAGCGGACCGAGGTGAAAAATGGTGTCGGCAAACGCCGCGAAGGCCGGGCGGCAGGCATCGAACGCGGCCTTGTCGCCGCCGCCCATGATCAAAAGCTTGCCGCGCTCCGCCGCCTGCTCGCCGCGGCACAGCGGAATATCGAGCAGCGTGACAGCCGGTCGATTGGCGCAGCGCCGCGCCAGCTTGCGCATGGTGGCGGGTGCGATCGTCGAGGCGATGGCAATCACGCAGCCGTCGGCCGCTCCGGCGAGCGCCCCGTTGTCGGCGCACAGCGCCGCCTCGACCTCGGAGTCGAAGCCGACCGTGATGATGACGAGATCGCTCGCCGCCGCCACCGCTTTGGCCGAGTTGACCGGCGCAATGCCCTTGCCGGAGGCGGCCTTCATGACCGGCAGCGCCACATCGTAGCCGGTGACGGTGAAGCCGCGCTCGCGCAGCAGCCGCGCCATCGGCAATCCCATCTTGCCGAGTCCGATCACGCCGACGCTGCGGATGTCTGTCATGAGCGCTCTCCATGTGCACCTCCCCCTGCAAGAGGAAGGTCGGTTTGCAACGCAAACCGGGTGGGGTTCGGGCATGCAAAACGCAGACCCCCAAACCAACCCTCCCCTTTCAGGGGGAGGGAGAACGAAGACTAATCCTTCACGCTCTTCACCGGCGTTTCCGGCGTCAGCCCGCCGCGGCGGCGCGCCAACGTCTCCTTGCCGGTTTGCTCCCATTGGCCGGACACCGCGCGGCTGGCATAGACATCCCAGGCGGCATCCCAATCGCCGAGCGAATAGCCGTGCCACGGCGACTGCGGCTTGAGCGCCGGCAAATCGAGCTCCTCCCAGATTTTCCGCGCACGTTCCATGTACTCGCGTTTCGGCAGCGAGATCGGCGGGTCGGGCTCCTTCTGCGTGGCGTCGATCAGCATGGTCGAATCCTCGCGGGCCGGGCCGGACTTCGGCCCGTGGCCGAGCGCGCGATAGGGCGCGATGTGCACGTCGTCGATCGGATTGGCGCGATAGGCAAGCGACCAGAACACGGCATCGGCATTCTCCGGATCGATGTCCTCGCTCACCGCGATGACATATTTGCCGATATCGGCCTGCAGCGACGCCGCGCCATGGAGCGCACGCCAGATTTCGGTGCGCGGCACACCCGGCGCAAACTGCACAAACATCACCTTGCGCAGATTGGTCAGCGGCTCGTGCATGACGACGCGGCGCACGCCCTTGATCGACAGCTCGTCGCGCAGATAAGCGAGATAGCGCGGCTCATAGGCCACGCGCTTCATCACGCTCGACTCGCTCGGCGTCACCTCGCTCAGGATCGAGACATAGACCGGCTTGCGCTTGCGCGTGATGGCGGTGAGCTGCATCGACATATTGTAGCCTTCGAGCGCGACATGGCCGTGGCTTTCGCCAAACGGCCCTTCCGGCTCCAGCAATTCGGGGTCGATCAAACCCTCGAAGACGAGCTCGGCGTCGGCCGGCACGTCGAGATCGACGGTGACGCCCTTGACTACGCCGATCGGCGCGCCGGCAAGCCCGCCGGCAACCGCCATCTCGTCGCAATCGATCGGCAGCTTCTGCGGGCCGGTGAACATGACGACCGGCGCGCAACCGACCACGATCGCGACCGGCATCGGCTTTTTCAATTTGCGGTATTTCTGCCAATGCAGGTAGCCGCCGGCGCCGCCGGGACGCGCGGACATGCGCACGCCGAGCCGGTCGGTGGCTTTGAGCGCGGCGCGATAGGTGCCCATGTTGCGGACGCCGGTCTCCGGATCCTGCGTGATGCACAATGTGGCGGTGAGATAAGGCGCCGCGTCATAGCCGGGCGTCGAGATCGGCACCGGCAGCGTCTTGAGCCCGCCGTCCGGCCGCCGCAGCTCGTCGCCTTTGATCACCACCTCGTGGCATGGCGCCGCGGTCACCTCGGTCGGCGCAATCGGATTGGCGATGGCGTGCATCCAGGCGTCGCCGATCTCGGCGACCGGCCGGCCCATGCCGACGGCGTAGATGCGCGCGGATGCCGCGAGCGCGCCGATCGCAACCGGCACGTCGTAGCGGCGCCCCTCGGAATCGATCACATGCGTGAACAAGAAAGCGCGCCGATCGTCCTCGGCAAGGCCGCCCTGGAACTGCCAGCGCAGCAACGGATGCAGCTCGGTTTCCTTGTTCACCGGCCGGTCGATGCGCCGCAGCAAGCCTGCGGCGTCGAGCCGCGCCAGATGCTCCTGAAAATCGAGCGGCGGGCCGGCCGACTTGCTCCTGACGTTCTCTGCGTCGCGCTTATCGAGCATCAAATGCGCCTTTCGCTGTCACTCCCGCCATGACCTGGCACGACG
>JASHQI010000225.1 GCA_030037645.1 Xanthobacteraceae bacterium | reverse complement strand
AAATGGCCGAGAACACCAAGGACGATCCGGATTTCCGCGTGCCGGCGGTCGATTGGGACCGCACCACCAAGGAAGTCCTCACGCTGGAATGGATCGACGCTACGCCACTGTCGGACCGCGCCCGCCTGCAAGCCAAAGGCTTCGATTTACCGCAGCTTGCCCGTGCCCTGATCCAGAGCTTCCTTCGCCACGCCCTGCGCGATGGATTCTTTCACGCCGACATGCACCCGGGAAATTTGTTCGTCGACAACGACGGCCGCTTGATCGCGGTCGATTTCGGCATCATGGGCCGGCTCGGCGCCAAAGAGCGATTGTTCCTCGCCGAGATTCTGCACGGATTCATTACCCGCGATTATCATCGCGTCGCCGAGGTGCATTTCGAGGCCGGCTATGTGCCGCCGCATCATTCGATCGAGAATTTTGCCCAGGCGATCCGCGCCATCGGCGAGCCGATCCACAACCGCACCGCCGAAGACATATCGATGGCAAAACTGCTGACGCTGCTGTTCGAGGTGACCGGCTTGTTCGACATGCGCACGCGGCCGGAACTTCTATTGTTGCAGAAGACCATGGTGGTGGTCGAAGGCGTGGCGCGTTCGCTCGATCCCAAGCTCGATATGTGGAGCACCGCCGAGCCGGTGGTGCGCGAATGGATGACGCGGCATCTTGGCCCGGTCGGGAAGCTGGAAAGCGCCGCCGACGGCACCATCGCGCTTGGTCGCTTCGTCGGCAGCGTGCCGAGCCTTTTGACGCGGGGCGCCCGCGTGCTCGACCAGCTCGATGAGGCCACCCGCGACGGCCTCATCTTGTCGCGGCAAACCATTACCGAGATCGATCGGGCCGAATCCCGCGCGCGCTGGCTCATTGCGGCCCTGTGGGTGATTGCCGCCCTGCTGTTATGGATCGTCCTGGCACACTTATGATTGCATTGATTTCAATGCGATCATCGGTATGCTAAAGCTTTGGTGGTGTTCTGGAACCGCCCATGGCCAGCCTGACCGTCCGACAGCTCGACGACACGCTGAAGCGGCTGCTCCGCCTGCGCGCGGCGCGGCATGGCCGGTCGATGGAGGATGAGGTTCGCGTCATCTTGCGCCAAGCCGCGGACGAGGCCGGCCGCGACATCCTCGACCCGTCCAAACCGCCCGCGCAATCGGAGCGGCAAGCAAAGCACGATGTGACGACTGCCCGCCCGCGCATCCTCCTCATCATCGGCGGCGGCATTGCCGCCTATAAATCGCTCGATCTCATTCGGCGCCTGCAGGACCGCGGCGCCCAAGTGCGCTGCATTCTCAGCGGTGCCGCAGGGCACTTTGTCACGCCGCTCGCGGTCGGCGCGCTGTGCGGCGAGCGCGCCTACACCGACCTGTTCGAGCCGCAAAGCGAGTTCGACGTCGGCCATATTCGCCTGGCGCGGGACACCGATCTCGTGGTCGTCGCACCGGCGACGGCCGACCTCTTGGCCAAGATGGCGGGCGGACACGCCGACGATCTTGCCACGGCGGTTTTGCTTGCCACTAACAAGCCCATTCTCGTGGCGCCGGCCATGAACCCGCAGATGTGGTCAGCGAAGGCCACGCAGCGCAACCTTGCGCAGCTTACCGCCGACGGCATCCGAGTCGTTGGCCCCAATGTCGGCGAAATGGCCGAACGCGGCGAAGCCGGTATCGGCCGCATGGCCGAGCCGTTGGAGATTGCCGCCGCCGTCGCGGCGATGACGTGCCGAACGGGAGTGCTCAGCGGCAAGCGTGTGCTGGTCACGTCGGGACCGACCAGCGAGCCGATCGACCCGGTGCGTTTCATCGCCAATCGTTCGTCGGGCAAACAGGGGCACGCCATCGCTTCGGCCGCCGCCGCGGCAGGCGCCCATGTCGTGCTGGTGAGCGGCCCGGCCAATCTGCCCGATCCGCCCGGCGTGTCTGTCGTCAAGATCGAAACCGCGCAACAGATGCTGAATGCTGTCGAGAAGGCGATGCCGGTCGACGTCGCCGTGTTTGCGGCGGCCGTTGCCGATTGGCGCCCGCAGCACGCCAGCGAAAGCAAGATCAAAAAACAGCCGGGCCGGACGCCCACGCTTACCCTCGTCGAAAACCCGGATATCCTCTCGACGGTCGCGCACCGAGAGACCGACCGTCCACAACTCGTTATTGGATTTGCAGCCGAGACCGATCACCTCGTCGCCAACGCCAGGGCAAAACTTGCAAAAAAAGGCTGCGATTGGATTCTCGCCAACGACGTTTCTCCTGCCACCGGCATCATGGGCGGCGATACCAACACGATTCACCTCATCAGCGCGCGCGGCGAGGAATCTTGGCCGCCGCAATCGAAGGACGAGGTTGCGCGCATGTTGATCGAGCGGATCGTTGCAGCGCTTGCGGGATCAGAGCGGTGAACGCCGACGTCACCGTCGAGGTGCGCATCGTGCGGCTGCCGCAGGCCCGCGACCTGCCGCTGCCTCAGTATCAAAGCGCGCTTGCCGCCGGCCTCGATCTGCTCGCCGCCGTGCCCGCCGATGCACCGGTGCTGGTTCCACCAGGCAGCCGGGCGCAAATCCCCACTGGCATCGCGATAGCATTGCCGCGCGGCAGCGAAGGCCAAATCAGGCCGCGGTCGGGACTTGCCATGCGGCAGGGCGTCACCGTGCTCAATTCGCCCGGTACGATCGACGCCGATTATCGCGGAGAACTACAGGTCATTCTTGTAAATATGGGCACCGAAACCTTCGTCATTCGTCGAGGCATGCGGATCGCACAACTCGTCATCGCGCCAATTCAACATGCAAGGCTTGTTGAATCAGACGCTCTTGACCCGACAAAGCGTGCTGAAGGCGGTCTGGGCTCTACCGGGATGGCGGCGAAGCCCGCCGAGGACTGCGACTAATGGGCAAATTCATCTGGCGGGACCTTGCGTGTAAGGTGGTATTTCACGACTCGGACAATGTCCTTTCAGCCGCGCTTCACTCGTCCTCATGCCTCTGCTCTCCCGCAAAGGAGCCCTTGCCATTGCTGCCGTTGTCGATGTGGCGCTGCAGTTGCGAGGACACCCGATCTCAGCCAAGACCCTTGCCGCGCATCACGGTCTGCCACCCCGGCATCTTGAGCCGGTGCTACAGGCGCTCGTTCGCGATGGAATTTTAAAGGGCATCCGCGGGCCGCACGGCGGCTACGAGTTGGCGCGCGAGCGTCGCCACGTGACTGCAAATGATATCCTGCGCGCAGCCGGGACAGTGGAGGTCAACAGCGTTCCGCAGGCGGCCTCCGATCTTCTCGATAAGATCGTGCTGCCCGCGCTGTCCGGTGCCGAGCTGGAATTCGGCATGGCCTTGAGCCGCATCAATGTCGATGACATGGCGCGAAGCGCGGAGTCCTTGAAAATACCGCCCGGCCGAGTGGCCAAACGGGTTTGAGGTCGCGGCATCTGCCGTAGCGCGGTCGCTTCAGATTGAATCGATCGGCACTCTCGCGTTCACGATCTGGACTCTTTCGGCGCGATTCGGCTTGAGAGTAAAGTCAAGCGATTCGCGGGGTTTTTCCGCCTCCCTTTGGTCTCGCGCCCGCGCGGCGGAAAGGGAGGAGGCTGGCGGAACGGCGGTGGCGGCCAGCAAAGGCGAAGGGGCATGCCGGATAGCATCCGGAGCGGCGGGGGCTACGCTCATCCGTGGCAAGGCGGATCGCTTGCGGCTATGGGCTTTGCTGCGCCGGCCGATGCCGATCAAGCGCGTGCGCTGACATTGCACGAGCTGGTTCTCAGCGCGCAGGGCAGCGTCGATCGGCACGAAGTCGCCATCCTCGTTCTCATCCTTGGCCTCACCTTATTTGCCGTCGTCACGGCGATCCTGTTGGTGCGTACCCGCACCCGTGCCCTGCGATTGGAAGCCTGGTCACATGAGAAAATTGCGAAGCTGACTAACGAGCTCGATCGCGCCAGCGCCTTGTTGCTATCGGAGCCGCAGATCATGGTGGACTGGCCGGCCGCATCCGACGACCCGACCATTGAGGGCGACCCTGCCGTCGTCGGGGTCCCGGCGCCGCATCGCGTGTTAGCATTCGGGACCTGGCTCGAGGCCGCCAAGGCGCGCGCGATAGAGCGAGCCGTCGAGGCCTTGCGCGCGCACGGCGAACCCTTCTCGATGACGCTTGTGACACTCGCCGACCGCCCGATCGAAGCGCAAGGGCGCGTCGTCGGCGGCCGCGCTGTATTGCGGTTGAAAGATGTCCGCGGCATCAAGCGCGAGCTTGTAGCGCTCGCCTCCCGATACGAAACTTTGCTGACCGACGTCGCATCGCTGCGCGCACTCATCGGCGCCCTGCCGTCACCGGTCTGGATGCGCGATGCGACCGGCAAACTGACCTTCGTCAATGCCGCCTATGCGCGCGCGGTCGAAGCCAACAGCGCGACCGAAGCTGTCGAGCGGAGTATTGAGATGCTCGACAGTGCGGCGCGCGAAAATATCTCGCGGACCCGTGGCACACGCGGCACTTTTGCGGGTAGGCTCCCGGCCGTCGTCGCCGGCACGCGACGCACATTCGATGTGATTGATTTTCGTACTGAAACCGGCAGTGCCGGCATCGGTTTCGACGCCACTGAAGCGGAAACCATGCGCAGCGCGTTGGCCCGGCTGGGCGACGCCCACCGTCGCACGCTCGATCAGCTTTCCACCGGCGTTGCCATGTTCGACTCCGATCACAAGCTGACGTTCTATAACGCCGCCTATCGCGCACTTTGGGACCTTGATCCCGGCTATCTCGATCAGAGGCCGACCGACTCCGCGTTGCTCGAACAGTTGCGCGCGGCGCGCAAGCTGCCCGAACAGCAGGACTTCCGGCAATGGAAGAGGCAACTTCACGAAGCCTATCGCGCAATCGAGGCAAAGGAGCACACCTGGCACCTGCCCGACGGGCGCACGCTACGCGTCGTCACCACGCCCGATCCGGATGGTGGCGTCACCTATCTGTTCAACGACGTCACCGAGCGGCTCGATCTCGAGCGCCGCTTCGAAGAGATGATCCGCAATCAAGGCGAAACGCTCGATAATCTCGCCGAGGGCGTCGCTGTTTTCGCCAGCGCCGGTCGCATTCGCCTGCACAACCCCGCCTTCGCGCGCATGTGGAAGCTTTCGCCGCAACTTTTGGCCGAACGGCCGCACATCGAAACGATCACGGCGCTATGCCGGCCATTGCACGGCGACGATCCCACCTGGCAGGCAATCCGCGAGGTCGTAACTGCGATCGACAACCGTCAGGCTATTGCGGGGCGCCTCGAGCGGCGCGACGGCGTCGTCGTCGACTGCAGGACCGTGCCACTGCCCAATGGCGCTACGCTGGTGACATTCCACGACGTCACCGACTCGGTCAACGTCGAACGCGCGTTGGTCGAGCGCAACCAAGCACTGGAAGACGCTGACAGGATCAAGATCGATTTCGTCCACCATGTTTCCTATGAGCTGCGCTCACCGCTTACCAATATCATCGGCTTCGTTCACCTGCTCGGCGATCCGTCGACCGGTCCGCTGGCGGCAAAGCAGCGCGAATACCTCGATTACATCACCGTCTCCACGAATACCCTGCTCGCTCTCATCAATAACATTCTCGACTTGGCAACCATCGATGCCGGTCGCATGCAACTCAACCTCGGATCCGTCGACATCCGCAAGACCATGGAGTCGGCCGCCGAAGGCGTGCAAGATCGACTGGTCGGCGCCGGCCTCGCGCTCGAT
Source organism: Xanthobacteraceae bacterium (assembly GCA_030037645.1). Taxonomy (GTDB): domain Bacteria; phylum Pseudomonadota; class Alphaproteobacteria; order Rhizobiales; family Xanthobacteraceae; genus BOG-931. The sequence continues at coordinate 8,184 of JASHQI010000225.1, read as the reverse complement.
ATCCGCGCCCCTTACGACATCGGCAATTTCATCGCCGACGAGCGGCGCGTGCGCCAAATCCTCTTTAACCTGTTGGCAAACGCCGTCAGCTTCTCGCCGACCGGCGAGCGAATCACGCTTTTGGCCGAACGGCATGCCGATGCCGTCATCTTTACGGTGATCGACCGCGGGCCGGGGATTCCACCCGATGTGCTCGAAAGGGTATTCGATTGGTTCGAGACGCATTCGCTAGGCTCGCAACATCGCGGCCCGGGAATCGGCCTTTCGCTCGTGCGCTCATTTGTCGAGCTCCATGGTGGCGCTGTCACGATCGCCTCAATTGTCGGGCAGGGGACTACCGTGACATGCACGTTTCCATTGAGTGAGACGGCGGTGCTGACAGCAGCGTAGCTCCGGGGTCTCTGATGCTTCTGACCGCCACGGGTGGTGCAAGCTACGCTGTGACGTTGCCGGACGAAAAGGCGACGGTCGCCTTCATGATCGACATTGCCTGCGCGCTTGAGCCCGGCGATTTTGTGACGCTGTCGGGCGACCTTGGCTCCGGCAAGACGACCTTTGCGCGCGCGCTTATCCGCCACCTCGCAAACAACGAGACGATCGAGGTGCCTAGCCCGACATTCACCTTGGTACAGAGTTACGAGCTGCCGCGATTTTCACTTGTGCACGCCGATCTTTTCCGTGTTTCCGGCGCGGCCGAATTGGTCGAGCTTGGCCTCGACGATCTGCCCGAAGGCGCGGTGGTGCTGATGGAATGGCCCGATCGCGCGGCGGCACTGCTGCCGCCCGATCGTCTTGATATCGCATTTTCGCTTTCGCCTATGCTTGGATCCGAATTCCGCAACGCTCGCTTCGTCGGCCACGGCAGCTTTGCGGCGCGCGCCGAGCGTATCGCGCGGTTACGCAGCTTTCTCGACCAAGCCGGTTTCGAACAGGCGCGACGCCAGCGAATGCAGGGCGACGCCTCGACGCGTATCTTCGAGCGCCTGAACCTTAACGACAAGACGACGGTATTGATGAATGCGTCGCCGAAGCCCGACGGCCCGCCGGTGCGCGACGGCAAGCCGTACAGCGCCATCGCCCATCTCGCCGAAGACACCGTCCCCTATCTCGCGCTCGCCGCCGGCTTGCGTGAGCGCAACCTGTCGGCGCCCACGATCCTGCACGCCGACCCGGAGCGCGGCTTCATCATCATGGAGGATCTAGGCGAGGAGCGCATCGTCGCGGGCGACCCGCCGGCGCCGATCCTGCAACGATACGAAACAGCGATGGACGTATTGATATCGCTGCATCGCAGAAGCTTGCCGGAGACGTTGCCGGTGGCGCAGCGTCACGATTACCGCCTGCCGCCCTACGACCTCGACGCGTTTCTGATTGAAGCCGAGCTTCTGCTCGACTGGTATCTGGCGAGCGTCGATGCGCCGCCAGCCGGCGCGGCGCGCGAAACCTTCGTCGCATTGTGGCGCACCGCGCTCGAGCCGGCGCTCTCGGCGCCGCGAACCTGGGTGCTGCGCGATTTCCATTCGCCTAACCTGCTATGGCTGCCGGAGCGCGAAAAGGTTGCCCGCATCGGCGTGCTCGATTTTCAGGACGCGTTGATCGGTCCGGCGGCCTACGATGTCGCTTCGCTCGCTCAAGACGCCCGTGTCGATATCCCGGAGAAGATGGAGCTGGCGCTGCTCAGCCGCTACGTACGCGCTCGTGTCGAGGATGATCGAAATTTCGACACCGCCGCGTTCACGCAGCTTTACGCGACGCTCGCCGCGCAGCGCGCCACGAAAATTCTCGGCATTTTTGCCCGGCTCGACCGGCGCGATGGCAAGCCGCAATATCTGCGACACATCCCGCGCATATGGAACTACTTGCAGCGCTCGCTCGCGCATCCGGCGCTCGCTCCGCTGAAGGCCTGGTATGACGCCAACGTGCCGCGGATCGGCTATGATGTCGCGAATTGAGCGATGACGGGGCTGGTTCGACCAAGATGATGATTCCGAAAAGCGCGATCGTGCTCGCGGCCGGTCTGGGCACGCGCATGCGGCCCCACAACGGCCAAGTGCCGAAGCCATTGGTCAGAGTCGGCGGCAAGTCGCTGATTGATTATTCGCTCGATCGCCTCGCCGCCGCCGGCGTCGAGCGTGCGGTCGTCAACGTCCATTATCTTGCCGAAAAGCTGGAGCGGCATCTCGCGCCGCGCCAAAAGCCACAAATCGTGATTTCCGACGAACGCGGCATGCTACTCGGCACCGGCGGCGGAATTGCCAAGGCATTACCGGCATTGGGTGATACGCCGTTCTTTTTGGTCAATTCCGACACGCTGTGGCTCGACGGCGTCAAATCCAATTTCCTTCGGCTCGCCGACGCCTTTGACGCCAAGAGCATGGACGCGCTGTTGCTGCTGGCGCCGACCACCGGCAGCATCGGCTATGCCGGCCGCGGCGACTTCGCAATGATGCCCGACGGCCGGCTGATGCGGCGCGGCGAACGCGACGTGGTGCCGTTCATCTACGCCGGCGCGGCCATTCTCGCGCCGGCGCTGTTCGCCGCTCCGCCGGCCGGCGCGTTTCCACTCACACTCTTGTTCGATCGGGCCGGCGACAAAGGCCGCCTGTTCGGCCTACGACTCGAAGGCATATGGATGCACGTCGGTACGCCCGACGCCGTTGCGGCGGCCGAGGCCGCACTCGCCGCTGCCCGGTAGCATCTGATATGGAGTCTCCTGGACGTGGTGCAGCGTGAAACGGTGCACCGCTGATCCGGGATCACCAAAACTCGGAGCCTTTTCGGTTTTGATGGAATCGAAGCCCGGCTCCGGCATTTTGATTGAGCATAATCTTTTCCGAGAATCGGTTTTCACTTTTCGGGATCATGCTCTAAGGTCCCAGTTCTGCAGCGCAATGCTTCGTGCGGCGTTGCGCCCGGGAAGCGCTCAACAATGGCTCCGCGGGTTTTCACCATACCGGCGTCGGCGCCGTTTCTGCCGACGCTGATCGACGCATTGACCGGCGGCCGGCTCGGCTTTGCCGTGGCGCGCGATCCATTGGCGCTGGCGAGCGCCACGCTCTATCTGCCGACGCGACGCGCTTGCCGGCTGGCGCGCGATGCCTTTTTGGATGTCCTCCAAGACAGCGCCGCCATCCTGCCGCGCATCGTTCCGCTCGGCGATATCGACGAGGACGAGATCGCGTTCGCCGAGGCGGCGGCCAACGATATCGCAGTGGATGCGCTCGCTCTGCCGCCGGCGCTTGGTGGTCTCGAGCGGCGTCTGTTACTCGCGCAGTTGATCAACAAATGGGCCGCTACGCCCGAGCTTCACGGCGCGAGCGGCGCGCCGCTCGTCGCGCAGACGCCGGCGGCCGCTTGCGCGCTGGCTGACGATCTGGCACGCCTGATCGACGACATGACGACGCGCGGCGTTTCATGGGACCGGCTCGATGAGATTGTGCCCGGGGAGTTCGACGAATATTGGCAATTCACACTGAGATTTTTGCAAATCGCACGAAATTATTGGCCGGACGCGCTGCGCAAGCTCGGGCTCATGGAGCCGGCAGCGCGGCGCGACGCATTGATCAAGGCCGAAGCGGCGCGGCTGCAACGCAAGACAGATCGACCGGTGATTGCGGCGGGTTCGACCGGCTCGATCCCGGCAACGGCCGAACTGATCGCCGCCATCGCGCGCTTGCCGCATGGCGCCGTGGTGCTGCCGGGCCTCGACACCGATCTCGACGAGGAATCCTGGCGACTGATCGCGGGCGACAAGGATAAGGACATTGCCGCGGCGCCTGGTCATCCGCAATTCGCCATGCAGGCCTTGCTCGCGCGCATCGGCATCGCCCGCGACGCCGTGACATCTCTGGCAAAGCCGCTCGGGCGAGAGCCGCTGATATCGGAGGCGCTGCGACCAGCCGTCGCCACCGATATGTGGCGCAGGAGAGCTGGCGATCCGAAATTCGCCGCGCGGGCGGAGACCGCGCTTGCCACGCTGACGGTGATCGAAGCGGCCAATGCCGAGGAAGAAGCGCTCGCCGTCGCCATCGCGTTGCGCGAGGCGGTCAACGTCGACGGCAAGACCGCGGCCCTGGTGACGCCGGACCGCGCGCTCGGCCGCCGGGTGCTCGCGGCACTGGCGCGCTGGAATATCGCTGCGGAGGACTCCGGCGGCGACGCGCTGACCGACACGCCGGCCGGGGTTTTTGCACGGCTGGCCGCCGAAACCGCGCTCGGCGGCGTCGGACCGGTGCCGCTGCTCGCTTTGCTCAAGCATCCGCTGCTGCGGCTTGGCACGAGCGACCGGGGGCGCGCCGTCGCCGCGCTGGAGCGCGCGATCCTGCGTGGACCGCGGCCGCGCGCCGGCACCGGCGGCCTCGCCCATGCGCTGAAAAGTTTTAGTCCCGCCGATCTGCATTGGTCGGATCCGCGCGCCGGCCTCACTGACGCCGAGCTTGCCGAAGCCGCCGACCTTGTGACGCGGCTCGGCGACGCGCTCAAACCGCTCGAGAGCATCAGCAACGGTCCGCATCCGTTCCGCGATCTCGCTGGACGGCACCACCAGGTGCTGGCGGCGCTGTCGCGCGAGGATGGCGATGAGATCGCATTTGCCGGGCCCGATGGCCGTAAGCTCGCCGAGGCGATCGATGAATTGGCAACGAGCGACGCCGCCGCGCTGCTCGTTGAAAAGCGCGACTACGCCGAACTGTTTTCCGCAGCCCTTGCCGGCCGCGTCGTGCGCCGGCCGCCACGGCCCGAATTGCGCGTGCGCATCCTCGGCCAGATCGAAGCGCGTCTGACGATGAGCGACCGCATCGTGCTCGGCGGCCTGGTCGAGGGCATTTGGCCGCCGGAAAGCCGCACCGATGCCTGGCTGAACCGGCCGATGCGGCTTCAGCTCGGGCTCGATTTGCCGGAACGCCGCATCGGTCTGTCCGCCCACGACTTCGCCCAGATGCTCGGCGCGCCCGAAGTGATCCTGACCTATGCGACGAAGATCGCCGGTGCGCCGACCATTCCCTCGCGCTTCGTGCAACGCCTTGCCGCCGTCGCCGGCGAAGAGCGGTGGCGGCAAGCGGTGGCACGCGGCAGCGATTATCTGGCATGGGCGCGCGACCTCGACCGGCCCGAAAAGCCGCCGCAGCCGGCGCCGCAGCCGGCGCCAACGCCGCCGCGCGCGGCACGCCCAAAAGCCCTATCGGTGACCGAGATCGAACACTGGCTGCGCGATCCCTACACCATCTACGCCAAGCACATCCTGCGGCTGATGCCGCTCGATCCGGTCGATGTCGCGCCCGGCGCCGCCGAACGCGGCATAGTCGTCCACGCCGCCATTGGCGAATTCACGCAACGCTTTGCCAACGGTCTGCCGGACGATCCCGCCGGCGAACTGCTCGCGCTCGGCCGCAAGCATTTTGCCGCGCTCGACGACTTTCCGGAGGCGCGCGCGTTCTGGTGGCCGCGTTTTGTGCGCATCGCACATTGGTTTGCGTCCTGGGAAATCGAGCACCGTCCGACCATCACCGCGCTCGCCGCCGAAATCCGTGGCGCGATCGAAATTCCGCTCGCCGACGGCAGCTTCACGCTGCGCGGCGTCGCCGACCGCATCGAGCACCGTCGCGATGGGCAGTATGCGATCCTCGATTACAAGACCGGAATGGCACGGAGCGACAAGCAGGTGCGTACCGGACTCGCGCCACAGCTTACGCTGGAGGCCGCCATGCTGCGCCGGGGCGGCTTTAAGACCTTTGCGAACGAAGCCACAGTCGCGGAGGTCGTCTACGTGACGCTGAAAGGCGGCGACCCGGCCGGCGAATACAAGTCCGTCTCGTTCAAAGACGGCACACCGGATGCGCATGCCGATCAAGCTTACGAGAAGCTCGCCGCGCTCGCGCGGCGCTTCGACGACGAGGCCATGCCCTATCGCTCGCTCGTCAGCCCGATGTGGACGACCCATTACGGTGCGTACGACCATTTGGCGCGCGTCAAGGAATGGTCGAGCACGGGCGGTGCCAGTGACGACGGCAATGGCGGAAGCGGCGAATGAGGACGCCGGAAAACGTCCCCGCCGCCGTGCGGAAAGGCCAAAGCGAGGCTTCCGATCCCAGAGTGTCCGCATGGGTCGCGGCCAATGCCGGATCGGGCAAAACCTATGTGCTGGCACAGCGCGTGATCAACTTGCTGCTCGACGGCGTCGAGCCGGAAACAATCCTCTGCATCACCTTCACCAAGGCGGCGGCGGCCAATATGGCCAAACAGGTCTTCGACCGCCTTGGCGCCTGGGTTGTGCTCGACGACGCCGCGCTCGACGACGCCATTCGCCGAACGCCGGACGCGCCACCCGACCCGATGCGTCGCACATTGGCCCGGCGTTTGTTCGCGCGCGCGCTGGAAACGCCGGGCGGACTGAAGGTGCAGACCATTCACGCCTTTTGCACGCAGTTGCTGCATCAATTTCCGTTCGAGGCCAACGTCGTTGCCCGTTTCAGCGTGCTCGACGAGGCCGAGCAGTCGCAGCTTCTGGAGCGGCTGACGCTTGCCGTCCTGCTCGAAGGCGCCGACGCGCCGGATAGCCCGCTCGGTCGCGCACTCGCCGTGGCCATGGTTGCAGCCGCCGATCAAACGTTTCGCGACGTGGTGCGCGAAGCGATCGGTCAGCGTGATGCCATCAACCGCTGGTTTGCCGGCGCCGGCGGCGAGGACGAGGCGATCGCCGCGCTGTCCCGTGTCCTCGGCGTCGATCCGTCCGACACCATTGCAGGCATCGAGGCGGAGTTCTTTTCGGGCTCGACCATTGCAGCGGCCGAGTGGCCCAAGTTCGCCGCCGCGCTGGCGCAAGGTACCCGGACCGACGTCGAACAGAGCGAGCGCTTCGGCGCGCTGGCGTCGCTATCCGGCGCAGATCGGCTCAATAGGTATCTGCGGATATTTTGCACGACCGAACTCGCGCCGCGCAAATCGATCGTGACCAAAGCCATCAAGGATACCGCCTTGCTGCAACGCCTGGTCGAAGAACAACAGCGCATCTGCGCCTTGCTCGACCGGCGCCGCGCCGTTGCCTGCCGGGACCGCAGCGCCGCACTTTTCACCGTCGCCTATAAGGTGCTCAGCCGATATCAGGACGAGAAGGAGCGTGCCGGGCTGGTCGACTATGACGACCTCATCGACAAGACGCTTGCGCTGCTTCGCAGCGTCGACGCGGCCTGGGTTCATTACAAGCTCGATCGCGGCATCGATCACCTGTTGATCGACGAGGCGCAGGACACCAGCCAGAAACAATGGGAGATCGTTCGCCGGCTCGTCGCCGAATTTACCGCCGGGGCGGGCGCGCGAACCGTGAGGCGAACGATCTTCGCCGTCGGCGACGAAAAGCAGTCGATCTACTCGTTCCAGGATGCAGCGCCCAAAGAATTTGCAGGAATTGGACAAAATTTTGCGCGCGCGCACAAAGCAAGCGGGCTCGGCTTCATTCACGGCCGGCTCGAGCACTCGTTTCGTTCCGGGCAAAGCATACTTGCGGCGGTGGACCTGGTGTTCAAGGACATCGCGCCAAGCGTGACCTCGGATAAGGCCGGTTTCCCGCCGCACATCGCCTTGCCCGATACGCCACCCGGCGTCGTCGAAATATGGGAGCCGATGCAGCCGGACGAGCGCAAGGACGTCGAAGGCTGGGATGCTCCGTTCGATACCGTGAGCGAGACGAGCCCCCAGGTGAAGCTCGCGCAGCGGATTGCGCTCGCGGTACGGCGCTCGATCGATGCCCGCGAGCCGGTCGGCATCGAGCGCCGCGCCGCAACTCCGGGAGACGTGCTGGTGCTGGTGCGCCAACGCGGGCCGCTGTTCGAGGCAATCATCCGCGCGCTGAAGAACGAGGCGGTCGCGGTTGCCGGCGCCGACCGGCTGATGCTCGCCGAGCATATCGCGGTCATGGACCTCATGGTGCTCGCCGACGCGCTGTTGCTGCCGGAGGACGATCTTGCGCTCGCCACCGTGCTGCGTAGTCCGTTGTTCGGCTTTACGGACAAGCAACTATACGCCATCGCGTGGGACCGCGGCCGCGCGTCGCTGCGCGAGGCGCTGGCGCGCAAGGCCGGCGAAGGCGGGATCTTTGCGGCAGCCGACGCGCTGCTCGGCAAATTGGCGCGGGATTCGCGAAACGAGACTCCGTTTGCCTTCTACGCGGGCATCCTCGGCGCCGCCGGC
>JASHQI010000033.1 GCA_030037645.1 Xanthobacteraceae bacterium | reverse complement strand
GGACGAAATCCTTCTCGGCGTCGAAGGTGCGGTCAGGATAGAGCGCCATGCCCGCTGCCAGTGCGTCCTGGTGTTGCAGGATGGTGTAGCCATCGGGCGCGGCACGGGCAGCCTTGGCGGCGGCGATCATGCCACCGGCGCCGCCGATGTTTTCGATCACGATCGGCTGGCCGAGCGCTTTCTGCATCGGGTCCTGGATCATGCGCGCAGTCGCGTCGTCGGCGCCGCCTGGTGGGAACGCGACGATCATGGTGACCGGACGATTGGGATAGGTCTGCGCCGAAGCGGCGCTGCCTGCTATGAGACACGCAGCAAAGAGCGACGCCGTAAGCGCGCATACACGAGTCATGATACCTCCCCACAGTTGGCTGTCGTTTTTGTTGCAGACACTGTACCCCGGATTGGGCGTCGTGCAACCTGGCTACGACTTGCGGGGCTTGGCGCGCCGGGTGGGCGGAGCTGCGATCGGGTCCTCGGGCCACGGATGCTTTGGGTAGCGGCCGCGCATGTCCGAGCGCACCACCGCGTAGCTGCCGCGCCAAAAGCCGGGGAGATCGCGCGTGGTCTGCACCGGCCGGTGCGCAGGCGAGAGCAGCTCGATCGACAGCGGGATTCTGCCGCCGCCGATGGTGGGATGGCGATCCAGACCGAAAAGTTCCTGGACCCGGATCGCGATTTTGGGACCGCCTTCGCCGTCGTAGTCGATCGGCACGCGAGAGCCGGTCGGTGCTTCGAAATGGGTCGGAGCCTCGGCGTCAAGGCGGCGCTGGCGTGCCCACGGCACAAGCGCGCTTAAGGCCTGCTTCAACTCTTCCGCCGTAATGTCGGAAAGCGCCGTCTTGGATGCGAGCAGCGGCGTCAGCCAGGCATCGACGCCGTCGACCAGCGCTGCGTCGGACAGATCGGGCCAGGGATCTACCGTGTCGCCTTCACTTGCCCGCAAGAACATGACGCGGTCTCGCCATTGCTTCAGCGCTTTGGTCCATGGCAGCCGGCCGATGCCGATCGCCACGATGCCGGTAGCGAGTTTCTGAGCGGTGTCTTCGTTCGGCCGAACCGGCATCGGGTGCTCTGCAAGCGCGACCGCGCCGAGGCGTCGGCTTCGTCGTCCGCGCAAGCTCGTGCTTGCGGCGTCGAAAATGACCTCCTCACGCATCTCGATCCGGTCTGCAAAGCGACTCTCGATCTCGGTGAGCGTGATCGGCGCGGCGAGCAGGATGCGGCTGGCGGCCGCCGTGCCGGTCAACTCGGCCACGGCGAGATGTGGCTCGCGCGCAAGCGGCGAGGTGGGGTCGATGGTGGCGCCGCGGCCATTGGCCAATAAAAACGCGCCCGACCCACCGCCGCGGTTCTTGGCGATGCGTTCCGGATAGGCGAGCGCAAGCAGCGCTCCGGGCTCTTCATCCGGCTGCCCGATGAGCGAGAGAGGCGGCGCCCCGCTGGCGCGGCTTCGTCCGAACTCGGATGTTCTGGCAAACGTCCAGTCTCTCGCCGTCCGCCGGGCATGGTCGGCGCGCTCAGAACGATCGTGGCGGAAGCCGTCGAGGCGGTGGCGTAGATCCACGTCGTTACCGCCGAGGCCGCGCTCGCTGATGATCATGGCGATCCGCGCGGCCTTGCGCGCAGCACGGTGGGAGGGAGCTTCCAGCACCATGCGGGCGAGCCGCGGCGGCAACGGTAGGCGCCGCAGCCGCCGTCCTTCTTCGGTGATGCGCCCGTCACCGTCGATCGCTCCAAGTTCGGCGAGCAGCGACCTCGCCTCGGTCATTGCCGGATATGGCGGCGGGTCGAGAAAGGCGAGCTGTTCCGGCGCGGCGCCCCACGCAGCGAGATCGAGCGCGAAGGAGGACAGATCGGCGGCGAGGATTTCGGGGCGGGCGAACGGTTCCAGCGAACCGGTTTGCGGCTCGTCCCAGAGCCGGTAGCAGATACCAGGCTGGGTACGGCCTGCACGGCCGCGGCGCTGGTCGGCCGCAGCGCGCGACACACGCACGGTTTCGAGCCGTGTCACCCCGACATCGGGCTCGTAGCGCGGCAGTCGCGCCAAGCCGCTGTCGACGACGATGCGCACGCCCTCGATGGTGATTGAGGTTTCGGCGATCGCGGTCGCCAGCACCACCTTGCGGCGGCCGGGCGGGGCAGGGGCAATGGCGCGGTCCTGATCGTCACCTTCCAGCGCACCATATAGCGGTGCCACATCGGTCGATGCATCGGTGCGCCCCTCCAGAAATCTCTGCGTGCGCCGGATTTCGGCGGCGCCCGGCAGGAATGCGAGCAGCGAGCCGCTCTCGGCCCGCATCGCGCGCACGATCATGTCGGCCACCTGCTGCTCGATCGGCCGCGCATCGCGGCCGACATAGTGCGTCTCCACCGCAAAGGCGCGGCCGAGACTTTCAATTGCCGGCGCGCCGCCGAGCAGCGCCGCTACGCGCGCGCCGTCAATGGTTGCCGACATGACCAGTAGCCGCAGATCGGGGCGCAGTCCCTGCTGCGCGTCGCGGGCGAGCGCCAGGCCGAGGTCGGCGTCGAGCGAACGCTCGTGGAATTCATCGAACAGCACCGCGGCGACGCCGTCGAGGGCCGGATCGTCGAGGATCATCCGGGTGAAAATGCCTTCGGTGATGAGTTCGATGACCGTGTCAGCTGACACCTTCGAGTGAAAGCGCACGCGAAGGCCGACCTTGCCGCCGGGGCGCTCGTCGAGCGTCAATGCCATGCGTTCGGCGGCGGCGCGCGCGGCGAGCCGCCGCGGCTCCAGCACCAGGATGCGACGCCCTTTCGCCCAGTTCTCTTCGGCGAGCTTGAGCGGCACCCGCGTCGTTTTGCCGGCGCCGGGCGGAGCGACCAGCACGGCCGCGTTCGCCGCGCGCAGCCGCGCCGTCAAGTCCGGCAATACGCCGTCGATCGGCAGCGGTGAAAAATCCACAGTCCCATCCAATGACTGGCCGCGGTCACGCCAGCGGTACTAATCCCTACAAGCTCCCTATATATTGGCCGGTATGTCCACAGCACAAAAAGCTTCCGCGAAAGCGGCAAAGTCGCCCGCGGCCGCCGCAAAACCGTTGAAGAAAGGCGATCACGTCTTTCTGGTTGACGGCTCCGGCTACATTTTCCGGGCCTATCATGCGCTGCCGCCGATCAATCGCAAATCGGACAGTTTGCAGCTCAATGCCGTGTTCGGCTTCTGCAATATGTTGTGGAAGCTGTTGCGGGACATGAAGGCGGACGAAAAACCTACTCATCTCGCGGTGGTGTTCGATCTGTCGGAGCATACGTTCCGCACCGACATGTACCCGGACTATAAGGCGCATCGCCCCGATCCCCCGGACGATCTGCGCCCGCAATTTGGCCTCATCCGCGAGGCGGTGCACGCCTTCGACCTGCCTTGCCTGGAGCAGAAAGGCTTCGAGGCTGACGATCTGATTGCCACCTATGTGCGGCAGGCTTGTGACGCCGGCGCCACTGCGACCATCGTCTCGTCGGACAAGGATTTGATGCAGCTTGTCAACGACCGCGTCGTGATGTTCGACACGATGAAGGATAAGAGGATCGGCCGCGCTGAGGTGATCGAAAAATTCGGCGTGCCGCCGGAAAAGGTCGTTGAAGTGCAGGCGTTGATCGGCGATTCGACCGACAATGTACCAGGCGTGCCGGGTATCGGCGTGAAGACGGCAGCGCAGCTCATCGGCGAATATGGCGATCTCGAAACGCTACTCAAGCGCGCGAACGAGATCAAGCAGGATAAGCGCCGGCAAGCGCTGATCGACAACGCAGACAAAGCGCGGCTGTCGAAAAAACTTGTTACGCTGGACATTCGCGTCAAGCTCGACGTGCCGATCGGCGATCTCGCGGTGCACGAGCCGGACCACAAGCGGCTGATCGCCTTTCTCAAGGCCATGGAGTTCAACTCGCTGACCCGGCGCGTCGCCGAGTTTGCCGGGATCGATGCCGGCACCATCGAACCGGATGCTCGGCTGGTCGCGAAGGGCGTTGCTTCTTCTCCCTCCTCTCGCGAAGCGGCGGGGAGGGACGACGCGAGCGAAGTGAGCGGCAGGGTGGGGGGCGAGACGAAAGAAAGTCCCCCCGACTCCTCCCCGCCACGCGCTGCGCGCGCAGGGGGAGGGGAAAGCAAGCGCGACGGCTCCCTCACCCCGCAGGCGCTGGTCGCGGCGCGACTTGACGTCGCGCACAGTCAAAAATTCGACCGCTCGAAATACGAAACGGTGCGCAGCCTCGATCGTCTCAAGGCCTGGAGCGAGCACGCGCGCGATCTCGGTTATGTCGCCATCGACAGCGAAACTACGAGCCTCGATCCGATGCAGGCCGAGCTGTGCGGCTTCTCGCTGGCGGTGGCACCGAACGAAGCCTGCTACGTGCCGCTCAGTCATCGGCAGGGCGGCGACGGCGGCAACGGCGGGCTGTTCGCGGGCGAGATTGCGCCCGATCAGATTGCCGAGCGTGCGGCGTTGGATGTGATGAAGCCGCTGCTTGAAGACCTCGGCGTGCTCAAAATCGGCCAGAACCTGAAATTCGATTGGCAGATTTTCGCCCTGCGTGGCATCGAGATCGCGCCCTACGACGACACCATGCTGATGTCGTATGTGGTCGACGCTGGCCGCTCCGATCACGGCCTTGACCCGCTGGCGCGGCGCTACTTCGATCACCGGACCATTGACTTCAACGAAGTGACCAAGGCCGGCAAGACCAAAGTCACGTTCGATTGTGTTGA
>JASHQI010000224.1 GCA_030037645.1 Xanthobacteraceae bacterium | reverse complement strand
CGCGCGGACCCGAATTGATCACGCCGCCGCCGCTATAGAACAGCGGCCGCCTGGCGGCCGCCATCATCTCGACCGCCTGCTTGATCTTGTCTGGATCGCCCTTGAGCTTGGGCCGATAGCCCTTGTGCTGGAAATCCTTCGGCTTGAAGTAGGGGCCTCTGGCGAATTGCACGTCCTTGGGGATGTCGACCACGACCGGCCCCGGCCGGCCGCTGGCGGCGATATGAAACGCCTCGTGCAGCGCGTGCGGCAGGTCTTCGACAGTCTTGACCAGATAATTGTATTTCGTGCACGGCCGAGTGATGCCGACGGTGTCGCATTCCTGGAAGGCGTCGTTGCCGATGAGATGGGTCGGCACCTGCCCGGTGATGACGACGAGCGGAACCGAATCGCACAGCGCATCGGTCAGGCCGGTGACCGCATTGGTCGCGCCCGGTCCCGAGGTCACCAACACCGTGCCAACCTTGCCGGTGGAACGCGCATAACCCTCGGCGGCATGCACGGCGCCCTGTTCGTGCCGCACCAGGATGTGTCGCACCTTGTCCTGCTGAAACAGCGCGTCGTAAATCGGCAACACCGCGCCACCGGGATAGCCGAAAATATGTTCAATGCCCTGGTCGGCAAGCGCCGCCATCACCATTTCCGCGCCGGTCATCTCGGTCATCGCTCGCTCCGCTCTTCAACTCTCTTTCGCACGCCGGGATTCAAGGTTCAGGTAATAAAAAAGGGGCTCAAGAGCCCCTGGACTGCGCACCGCCACGACTCGTGGATGGGATTACCCACCCCCGGCGGTGCGCCCGGATACGAGAATCAGCGTCGTCACCACGAAATTACGCACGAATGTGCCCTTCCTTCTCAATGCGTCGCTTATATGCATTGCAGCGCGGTGGGTCAAGTCAAATGCGGCCGAAATGCGATGCGACGCGCGATGCCGGAAAATTTCAAACGGCCGTTTGATATAGATAAAACACGCGTTTGATCTCCAACGCCGCTTTGACCGGGCGCAAAACCAGGCCGTTAACCAACCGTCCAATGCCATATCTCGGCCCCGATTTCGCGCCCAACCGGCCCGCAAATTGCCGAGGCGACCTGTTCAGTTTCATTCCCGACGGGCGAACGCTCCATCGAGGTCCGATCGCATTCCGTCGACCGTGCTTGCGGAGGGAATATGGTCGCAAGGTTGTTGCGCCACGCCACCATGGCTCTTGTTGCCGTGCTTGTTCTTGCCGCCACCCATAGCGCGTCGGCGCGCGCAGCGCCGCCGAATGCGGTGTTCAACTCGACCGACGCCATGCTGCGATGGATCAACGCCTATCGCACGCGGCCCGACCCCAACGGCCTACCTGCTATCGTGCGCGCGCTCAGCCAGTTGCAAGCGTTCAAGGATCCGGAGACCTCCGGCGCCTATATCGGATTCATCGCCGGCGTGCTTGGCGCCAATCCCAGCCGCGCCGAAGCGCTCATCTCCCGGATGATATCGATCGACCCCACAGACCACTGGGTGCTGGTGCGGGCGATCGCCTATTCCGGTTTGCCGAACTGGAAGGATCTGCTGGCCACCTTCGTCAATCGCATGCCGACACGGCGCGTCATGATCGATCAGTATCTCGACGGCAAACTGCCGACGCTCGATCAAATTGCCTATCCGAAACCAAATCCCGGCATGTTCGAGAGGATCAAATATGTCCTGAAACTCGACAGTGACGACAAGAAAAAGGTGGCGCTGGTGGCGAGCCCGGAGGTGATCGACGTGCTCTGGGGGTATTATCTTGCGACCGGCAGCTACGCGCCGATCGGAAAGATCGTCAAGCTCCTGCCGCTCTCCAATGACCACGACAATGTTGACAACCTCACCACCGGCAGCGCCGCCAAATTCACGCTCGCCAGCAATGCCGTGCGCGACATGCATCTCCTCGGCATGCTCAAAAAAGCGGTCAAGACCCAGCCCAAGGACGTCGTCGTCGTGCTCAACGACGTGATCGAGACCGCGGAGACCGTCGACACCGCACGCATGCGCAAGGAATCGCTGGCCGCGATCGAGGAGCTGAAGCAGAAGGGTCCGGACGCCAAGCGCGAACTCACCGGGTGGGGCCAGGTCGGCGAAGGCGCGCTGTCGATGGGCTGCATCGTCGCGGCCGCAACCGGGCAGATCGAACTAGGCCTGCCCTGCGTGATCGGCGGCGCGGCCTATTCGGCCGGAATGCAATACATTTCCAAACAATAAGCGCGCGCTGCATCCGCCGCGTCGGCATGCTCCGCGTCTCGCGGCGCAGCGCCGCGCATCGTCACTGGCCGACAAGAACCATCCAGCCGACCCCGAATTTGTCGGCCACCATGCCGAAGCGGGACGAAAAGAACGTCTCCGCCATCGGCATATTTACTTTTCCTCCGTCGGCCAGTGCCTTGAATATGCGTTCAGCGTCTGCATCGGTGGCGGTGCTGAGCGCCAGCGCGATGCCGCCGAAATTCGGGCTGCCGGTGCAGCGGCCATCCGACATCAGGAGCTGGGTATCGCCGGCGCGAAGCGCGGCATGCATGACTTTGTCGCCGCTGCCCGGCGACATCATCGATTGGTCGGGCGCTTCCTTAAAACGCATGAGCATATCGACCTTGGCACCGATCGCCTTTTTGTAAAACTCGATCGCTTCATCGCAGCGGCCTTCGAACGACAGGTATGGTTGCACTTGCATGACTGTTTCCTCGTGCAGGGTTGAGACGATGACGGCAGTTCCTTGTCACGTTCCGTTTCGCTGACTTATCATTACGACGAAACGCGTGACCGGATTCCGACACCTCATTGCGATTTTTTCGAGCAACGGCCGCCAGCACCTGCCTCATGCCGCCCGGCTGTTCTGCATCAACCGATCTAAATGCAGCCGGATTTGGACCGCTTCGGCAGGCGTATGGGCGAGCCGCGCACCTGCGTCTGCGTGTCAAGCGTATCCTGGTGATGGCGCTAGATCGGGGGCGGCGCCGCCGCCGGCAACAATATTCGCGGCGACACGAACGTAATTCGCTCGCCGGCGACCGCCTGCGGACGCAGCGTCATCGCGAACTGCTCGGCGAGCTGGTGGAGAGTCTCGTTGTTTGCGCTCTCACGCACAAAGATGCCGCAGAACACCGGCGGCAGCGGCGGCAGCGGGCCGTCGTCCCACGCGGTGAGCTCGGCTGGAATGCGACGGCGCGGTACGATCATGATGCCCAAACCGGTAGCAACCGCAGTGCGCAGCGCCTTTGAACTCGTGGCACGGAACACCAACTCGGCCGCCCGACCCGTCTTCGCCAGTGCCGCAGCGCCGACGCGATAACAGACGCAAACATCCTTGTACGCGACCAGTGGAACGGCCGCATCGGGATCGAGCGTTGTCGACTTGCCACGTACCCAGGCCAATTCCTCGGTCCAGTAATGATGCGCTGTGTCCTGCGGCTCGTTAATAACAAGCGTGAGGGCGATATCGATTTCGTCGCGCGTGAGGCACTGCAACAGACGGCCCTGACCGCCGCCTTCCACCGTGAAGCGTAAATTTGGCCACCGCGTCCGGCTCGCCGCCAGCATGCGGGCGAGTTCGTCGCCCATGCAGTCGCCGGGGACGCCGACGCGAACCAGTTGCGCAGTCGAATCGCAACCAGCGATTTGCACGATGTGGTCGTTCACCGACAGCATGCGGCGGGCAGAATCAAGCACACGCTCGCCCCTCGCCGTGAGGCTGACGCCCGGCGCACGCTTGTCCAACAATTCGACGCCCAGAAGCGACTGCAGGCGCCGGATTTGGGCGCTCACCGCTGGTTGCGTCATACCTTGTGCCTTTGCAGCACGCGTAAAGCTGCGCAGCTCGACGACGGAGACGAAAGTGCGCAACAAATCGGTCGGGATATTTGTCATGCGCCTGCCCTTGTAGTTCGCCGCAATCACGCCGCCCCCGCGGGCAAACCGTCGCCCCACCGTTAAGGCCGCCAAAGTCAATTGGCGGACGAATATTCTCATTTTTTTAAAGCCCGCGCGACCACGAAAACGGCCATGGAACTCTAGTTGCCATCGTCCATGACGCCGGCGCTAAAATAGGCCAATGTCGAATCCGGAAGCCGCCATGTCCTTCGTCCGCACGTATCTGCGGGTTCTGAGGCTCCTAGGCGTCGAATCCCGCCTCGCCATCACGCTTGCCCTTGCCAATATCGCGCTTGCGGTGTCGCAGTTCGTCGAACCGGTGCTGTTCGGGCGCATTATCGATGCTTTGTCCGGTGTTTTGCCCGCTGCCTCATGGTCGGCAGTGAGGACGCTCGCACCGCTTATGGCAGCCTGGGCCGGTTTCGGCCTGTTCATCATCGTCGCGGGCGTCCTCATCGCCTGGTTTTCGGATCGGCTGGCGCACCGCAGACGCAACATGACGCTGGCGGACTTTTTCGAACACGTCCTGCAGCTTCCACTGGCGTATCACGCGGCGGCGCATTCCGGCCGGCAGGTCAAGGTGATGCTCACCGGCACCGACAGCCTGTGGTGGCTGTGGCTGTCGTTCTTCCGCGAGCATTTCGCGGCCTTTGTTTTCATCTGCGTGCTGCTGCCGACTTCACTGCTCCTGAACTGGCGGCTTGCGCTGCCATTACTGGCGTTGTGCGTTGCCTTTACCGCTTTGACCGCTCTGGTCATGCACAAAGCCCAGGCCATGCAGCGCGCTGTCGAGCGGCATTATTCCGATCTTGCCGAAACCGCAGCCGACACGCTCGGCAACGTCGCTCTTGTACAGAGCTTTGCCCGGGTCGAGCTGGAAGTATCCGGACTGAAGAGTCTCGTGAACTCGCTGTTGCGCGCACAGATGCCGGTGCTGTCGTGGTGGGCGGTGGCGGCCGTGCTGACGCGCGCCGCGACGACGCTCACGCTGCTCGTGATCCTGACGGTAGGGACTTATCTCAAGCTCGTCGGCTCGGCTTCGGTCGGCCAGATCGTCAGCTTCATGAGCCTTGCGGCACTGTTGATCACGCGTCTCGAACAGGTGGTCGGGTTCTCCAATCGGCTGTTCATGGATGCACCGAAACTCGCCGAATTCTTCGAAGTGCTTGACACCGTGCCTGCGTTGCGCGACCGGCCGGACGCAGTGGATCCTGGGCGCGTCCGTGGCCTCGTTGCATTCAAGGATGTCTCGTTTTCCTATGACGGCCGGCGCGATGCCGTGACCGACTTGGACTTCACCGCGTTGCCGGGCGACACCGTGGCGCTAGTCGGGCCGACCGGCAGCGGCAAGTCGACGGCATTGGCGTTGCTGTATCGCGCATTCGATCCGAGACGGGGGCTGATCACGGTCGATGGAATGGACATCCGCACCCTTACGCTCACCGGGCTGCGTCGCAATATCGGCGTCGTGTTCCAGGAGACGCTGCTGTTCAATCGCTCGATCGCCGAGAATCTGTGCGTCGGCAAGCCCGACGCTAAGGCAGATGAGATGCGCGAAGCGGCCGCACGCGCCCAGGCGCTTGAGTTCATCGATCGCAATCCCGATGGGCTGGAGGCGCGCATCGGCGAGCGCGGCCGGCTGTTGTCCGGCGGCGAGCGCCAGCGCCTCGCCATCGCCCGGGCGCTATTGAAGAATCCACCTATTCTGATCCTGGATGAAGCGACCAGCGCGCTCGATCCCCTGACCGAGCTAAAGGTGCAAATCGCTCTCGACGAAGTCATGAAGGGCCGCACCACTTTTGTCATCGCACACCGGCTTGCTACCGTGCGCAATGCCACGCGGATCCTGGTGTTCGGCAACGGCCACATCGTCGAGACCGGGGCATTCGACGATCTCATGCGGCGCAGCGGCTACTTTGCCGATTTGGTGCGTGCGCAGTTCAGCACTTCACCTCTCCCCGCTGCGCGGGGAGAGCATAGGCGTCCTTCGGACGCCGTTGTTGAGGACTAGGGACGCCGATGCGAAGCATCGGCTATGCGAGCATAGCGAGCAAGGGTGAGGGGGCGCCGCCGCGATCCTGAGCCTAACGGAGAGGTCCCCTCATCCCGACCGTCTCCCCGCACGCGGGGAGAAGGAGGCGCAAGCCTTACCGCAGCCGTTCGAGAATGCTCACATAATTGGCGACCGCGGTGCCGCCCATGTTGAAGACGCCGCCGAGGCGAGCGTCCTTGACCTGCATGTCGCCTGCGGTGCCCGCTAGCTGCATGGCGGCGAGGGCGTGCATCGACACGCCGGTGGCGCCGATCGGATGGCCCTTGGCCTTGAGCCCGCCGGACGGGTTGATCGGCAGGGCGCCGCCTTTGGCGACGGTGCCCTCGGCGATGGCGCGCGCTCCTTGACCTTCGCCGACCAAGCCCATCGCCTCGTACTCGATCAATTCGGCGATGGTGAAGCAGTCATGCACCTCAGCGAATGACAGATCCTTCAGGCCGACACCCGCATGGGCCAGCGCTCGCCGCCAGGCTACGCCACAACCCTCGAACTTGAGGACATCGCGCCGCGACATCGGCAGAAAATCCTGCACCTGCTCGGCGGCGCGGAACACGATGGCCTTGTCGAGCTTGAGCGCGGTCTCGAGATCAGCGAGCACCACGGCGGCGGCGCCATCGGACACCGGCGAGCAGTCGGTGCGCTTGAGCGGACCGGCCACGCGTGGATTCCTTTCGCTCTCGGTACGACAGAAATCGTAGCCGATATCCTTACGAATCTGCGCATACGGGTTGCCGACACCGTTTTTATGGTTCTTGGCGGCGATCTGCGCCAGGGCATCCGACTGATCACCCCAGCGCTGGAAATACAGGCCCGCGATCTTGCCAAAAATGCCGGCAAAGCCGCCGTCGATATCGGCCTCCTCGCGTACATAGGATGCTTTGAGCAAATTGCGCCCGACGTCCGCGGCAGACGTCATCGTCATCTGCTCGACACCGACGACCAACACGATACGCGCCGAATTGGCGGCAATCGATTTCAACCCACAATGCACGGCGGCGGAACCCGTCGCGCAGGCATTTTCAACGCGCGTGGCGCGCTTGAAGCGCAGATCGGGAGAGGCTTGCAGCACGAGCGACGCGCCGAAATCCTGCGCCGAGAAACCGGCATTGAAGTGGCCGAGCACGATCTCGTCGACGTCGCGTGCGGCAATTGCGGCATCCGCGAGCGCTTCATTCGCCACCCGCACGATAAGGCTCTCGACGGTCTCGCCGGCGAGCTTGCCGAAAGGCGTATGCGCCCATCCTACGATGCATGCGGCCATGGTCACTCCGTTGCCGAGCGGTTCCCTGCCGAATTTTAGTCGCTTTTCCTTGGCTAAGGCTTTCGGCAATACACAGATTTCAAGGATACCGGTATTCGCCTTTGCGTTCGAGCCTGCCTTTCGGTTAGATAGGTTCGCACCTGCGCTTCATGAACCTGCTCTAGGATCTATTGGGCCCCGACCAACCGAATGGACCGCGACACGTGCACTGTATGAAATTCCTCCGGGCGTCGGCGCTCGGTATTGCTGTGAGTTCCTTCGCGTTTGCCCCGATCATGGCGGCGATCTTAACCGCAACGCCGGCACGATCGGAGGCGCTGCTCCTGGTCGATGCCGACAGCGGCAAGGTGCTGAGCGCTGAAAATGCGACTCATCCCTGGTATCCGGCGTCGCTCACCAAGCTGATGACGCTCTACATGACGCTGAGCGCAATCAGGGACCACCACATCACCTTCGACACTCTCTTCACGGTGTCGTCCAACGCGGCCGCGCAAGCACCCACCAAAATGGGCTTTCCGGTCGGCACCCAGGTGACGGTCGATAACGCGCTCAAGATGATGATGGTGAAATCGGCCAACGACATGGCCGTGATGCTGGCCGAAGGCATCGGCGGCTCGATCGACAATTTCTCGCAGGAAATGACCGACACGGCGCACCAGCTCGGCATGACGGAAACGAATTATGTCAATCCGAACGGCCTGCCCGCCGATGGCCAAATCACGTCGGCACGCGATCTTGCCATTCTCGCGCGCGCGCTGATCCGTGAATTCCCGGAATACTCCTTTTATTGGCACATTCCGGCGATCAAATACGGCCGCCGCATCGTCCGCAATTATAACCCCCTGCTCGGACGTTATCCCGGAACGAACGGGATGAAGACCGGCTTCATCTGCGCCGCCGGCTTCAACCTGCTCGCCACGGCGACACGCGACAACAAGACGCTGATCGCCGTCGTGCTCGGTGCGCCGTCGGGGGCCGCGCGTGCCGTGAAGGCGGCCGAGATGCTTGAAAGTGGCTTCACGCAAAATCCGCTCGCCTGGCTCACCCCTTCGCTCGGCCTGGTCAATCAACTGGCGCCGATGGACGTTTCCCCGCCAGACCTCAGGGATGAAATGTGCGGCTCACGCAGCAAACGTCTCGCTGCGGAGAAAGAGGATGAGGAGATGGAGGCGGACGCCGGCGATGACAGCGGCAATAATGCCGGCGGCGGCGCCGCTGCCGGCGACGCCACGCCGCACTTCTCGTTCCTGTTGTCCGCGTTGCGGTCGCCAACGCAGAAGAATCTGAATCTTTTGCCCGACGCCGGGCCGGTGACCCCGATCGTGGTCTATACCGGGCCGACGCGCACGGCGGCGCAATTGGCCAAGCTTGAGGCCGAGGTTGCCGCTCCGAGAAAAAAAAGAGCGAAAGTAAAGGCATCCACGGGAAAGCCGGAAGATCGCAAAGCCACCGTGGGCAAGCCGTCGGCCGCGATTCCAGCCGACAAGACGCGGGAAGACGAAAAGGCGGATAATGGGCCCGCTGATGGAAAGGCCAAAACCGTCACCCGCCACTGGACGCCGATGTCCCATTCCTCCCTCGCCACAAGCCCGCCGTCCGAGCTTCGGGTCAGCGCGGCGCCGAAGAAGCCGCTGCCGAAAAAACGGCCCGAAGCCCACCCGACGGCCACGCCGAACACGGCGCAATGACGGCGCCGGCGGCAAGCCCATAGCGGCGGTTCACAGCGCCGTGTTGTTGTTTCCTTGGTAGCCTCGGGATTGAGCATCCGCACATTTCGGTGTCATCATCCATAGGCGGGATGATCCGCAAGATTTGGTGGCGAGCATGGACGCCAAAATGACCATTGCCGCGCTTGTGCAAATGAAGCGCGACGGGAAAAAAAGCATTGGCGTCGTCGCCTGGGATTATCAGATTGCGCGCATCGCCGATCGCGCCGGCGTCGATTTTGTCTCGGTCGGCGACTCGGTCGGCGTCAATCTCTGGGGCCGCTCCGAAGTCGTCGAAGTCACGATGGATGAGATGCTCATCTGCTGCAAGGCGGTGCGGCTGGGCGTCCAGCGCGCGCTGGTCAGTTGCGACATGCCGTACGGTCCCGTGCAGCAGGGCATCGACAGCGCGCTCGCCGCCGCAAAGCGGCTCGTCGATGAAGGCGGCGCCGACATGGTCAAGGTCGACGCCGCCGCGGAATTTCCCGAAGTGGTGCGGGCTCTGGTGCGCGCCGGGATTCCGGTGTTCGCGCAATTCGGGCTCACGCCGCAGACCGCGATCAAATACGGCATCCCCTATAGCGCACAGAATTCGCCGCAGGCGCAGGCCAGCAGCGAGGCCGCGCACAAGCTCGTCGCGGAGGCAAAGCTCCTCGAAGATGCCGGCGCCTCGCTGCTCGACTTCACCAATTCGGGTCCGGTTGCCGGCGCCGCGGTGGTCAAGGCGGTGCGAATTCCGGTGATCGGCGGCTTCGGCGGCGGGCCGTGGCTCGACGGCCGCGTCCGGCTCGCCCATACCGCCATCGGCTATGCCGAGAAGTGGATCGACGCCAAGACCGACACTTACGTCAACACCGCCAAGGCGGCGCTTGATGCTTTCTCCGCCTTGATCGCCGACGCGCGTGCCGGGCGGCAGATCAAGGGCTGATTATGGCCAGCGTGACGATCGACGGTATCGCGACACGCTACGAGGTGATCGGCTCCGGGCCGCCGATCCTGATGTACGCGCCGGGCGGTTTCAACGCGGTGATCGAGACCTGGTCGACGCAAAGCGTTTACGCCAGGATCAAGCTGCTCGATCATTTGCCGAAACACTTCACCTGCATCGTGTTCGATCGGCGCGAATGCGGGCAATCCGGCGGCCGGGTCGAACGCGTGACGTGGCAGCACTACGTCGCGCAGGGCAAGGGCTTGCTCGACCACCTCGGCATTGCGCGGGCCTGCATCATGGGCGGCTGCATGGGATGCGCGCCGGTCGCGGCCTTCGCCGTCGCGCACCCCGAGACGGTGACGGGAATGATCCTGTACTGGCCGGTCGGCGGCGCCAAGTACCGCATATCGAGCCATCGACGCTTCGCCGAGCATCTCGGCTTCGTGCAAAGCCATGGTCTCGACGGCGTGGTTGCCCTGGTCGAGAAGGAGGGCAAACCATTCGGTGCCGATCCACGCGGCGGGCCATGGGCCGCGGTGATCAAACGCGACAGCGCCTTCGCCGCCGCTTATGCCGAGCAGGATCCGAACCAATACAACCAGATCTGCCAAGGCATGTGCCGCGCGCTGTTCGACCGCGATACGGCTCCGGGCGCCGAACCGGAGGATCTGATGCGCCTCGACGTTCCAGCGCTCGTCGTGCCGGGGCATGACGCCGCGCACGCAACTTCGGCGGCACGCTATCTCGAAGAATGCCTGCCGCGCGCGAATTACTGGGACCTGCCGGTGGACCAGCAGACGCAAGCCAATGTGCCGACGCGCATCCTGGAATTTCTGCGCGAGCATAGGTGATCGCGCATATGCCCTACGCGGGCGCGGACCAAGACTGCGCCATGCGCAGCGGCGCATCGGTCACCTGCTGCAACGCGTCGAGCGTGAGGCCCGGCACCATGTCGCGCACCGCAAAGCCGCCGTCGGTCACGTCGAGCACCGCGAGATTGGTGTAGACGCGCTTGACCACGCCGAGTGCGGTCAGCGGATAGGTGCAGCGGCGAACCAGCCGGCTCTCGCCCGTTTTGGTCGTGTACTCCATCAATACCCACAGCCGCGGGGTGCCGGCGGCCAGATCCATGGCGCCACCCACGGCCGGCGCGCTGTCGTTGTCGGAGGTCGACCAATTGGCGATATCGCCATTCTCCGCCACCTGAAACGCGCCGAGCACGCAGAGGTCGAGATGGCCGCCGCGGATGAGCGCAAAACTGTCGGCGTGATGCATGTAGGAGCCGCCGGTACGCAGCGTGACATACTGCTTGCCGGCGTTGATCAGCCAGCGATTGATTTTCTCCGGCGCGGGCGCCGGGCCCATGCCGAGCACGCCGTTCTCGGATTGGAAGATCACTTCGCGTTCGGCCGGCACGTAGTCGGCGACCTGCAGCGGCGCGCCGATGCCGAGATTGACGTACCAGCCCTCGGGAATGTCGTCCGCGAGCCGCTTGGCGATCTCGCGCCGCGTCATCGGCTGGCAGCCAGCCAGTATTTTTGCCACCGCGTTCACCGTTTCCTCCCGTTTTCTTTCTAGTGGTCCGATTCTAACATTCGCACTCGGGTTGGTCACGCTCTGATGCGAATGTTAGAATCAAAGGACCACTAGAAAATATCAGTCATAGTGGAGCTTTGGATTTGACATTCGCTCAGTGAGCAAACGGCCAGGTGGTAGCGAATGTCAAATCCGCTCCACTATGTCACTGTCGGCTCGCCGTAGGGCACGTGCAGCACGCGATTGAC
>JASHQI010000223.1 GCA_030037645.1 Xanthobacteraceae bacterium | reverse complement strand
GCCTTCTCATAGATGTCGAGCGATTCCTGGCGCTGTTTGATCATCTTGCCCATGACATCGCGGATTTCGGCATCGTTGAGCGTGACGCGTTCGGCGCCGCTGGTCTCGCGCTTCAAGATCTCGGCGTTGACGAGGCGCAGCGTCGAGACGCGCCGCGCCTGACCGGCCTTCATCGCTTCCTTCAGCGAGTTGTTGATATCGTCGCGCAACACGATGTCCAGTCCTCGCATATTACCGCGACCCCCACCCCGGCCCTCCCCCGTCCAGGGGGGCCGAGTGCCGCCATCGCTTTCTTCCCCGCTCTGAGGGGGACGAACAAGGCGGGGTCTACGAGCAGCGGCAGTTGCATCTCATTACATAATACGCAACTAAGAGGCCATGACCCAGCAGCAAGTTTCGTCCGCCGCCGCGACGGCCGGCGCTTGGGACGATCCCAAGCCGACGGCGCTGCTTGTGCTCGCCGACGGCACCGTGCTCGAAGGACTGGGCTTTGGCGCGAGCGGCCACGCCGTGGGCGAAGTCTGCTTCAACACCGCGATGAGCGGCTACGAGGAGATTCTCACCGATCCCTCTTATGCCGGCCAGATCATCACCTTCACGTTTCCGCATATCGGCAATGTCGGCACCAACGAGGAAGACATCGAGACCGTCAATCTGGCGGCGACGCCCGGCGCGCGCGGCGTGGTGCTGCATTCGGCGATCACCCAGCCGTCGAATTACCGCGCCACGCGCCATCTCGACACCTGGCTGAAAAGCCGCGGCGTCGTCGGCATGGCCGGTCTCGACACCCGCGCGCTGACCGCGCTCATTCGCGAGCGCGGCATGCCGAACGCAGTGATCGCACACGAACCGTCCGGCCGCTTCGATCTCGACGCGCTCAAACAGCAGGCGCGGCAATGGCCGGGCATCGTCGGCATGGATCTCGTGCCCATGGTGACGACCGCGCAGCGCTTCACCTGGGACGAAACGCCGTGGCAGTGGAACGCAGGCTACGGCCGGCAGGATCGCACAAAGTTCCACGTCGTCGCCGTCGACTACGGCATCAAGCGCAACATCCTGCGCCAGCTCGCCGGCCATGAATGCAGGGTGACGGTGGTGCCGGCGCAAACCTCCGCCGCCGATATTCTGTCGCTCGAGCCGGACGGCATCTTCCTGTCCAACGGTCCAGGCGATCCGGCCGCCACCGGCGAATATACCGTGCCGGTGATCCAGGCGCTGATCGAGAAAAAACCGACTTTCGGCATCTGCCTCGGCCATCAGATGCTGGCGCTGGCGGTCGGCGCCAAAACCGTGAAGATGCACCAGGGCCATCACGGCGCGAACCACCCGGTGAAAGACCTGTTGACCGGCAAGGTCGAGATCACCTCCATGAATCACGGCTTTGCCGTCGACGGCGCCAGCCTGCCGGCCAGCGCGCTCGAAACGCATGTCTCATTATTCGACGGCTCCAATTGCGGACTGGCACTCAAGGACCGGCCGGTGTTCTCGGTGCAGTATCATCCTGAGGCATCCCCCGGCCCGCGCGACAGCCATTATCTGTTCGGCCGATTTGTCGAAATGATGTGCGAGCATCGTCGCGGCTGAGCGGGATCTCGACGCGCAGCATCGAGACAGGGACGAACCGCGCTCACTGTTGTCGTGCGCCGACGGTGTCGGCCATCTTCCCCCGGCGGCGAATCTGGTCTAAGACCCGCTCGCGCGGGGTTGGCCCCCGCCGGGCGTGCGGTCAGCGAATGTAGACACCGGTTTCGCGCCCGAACGCACGCTGCTTGCGAATGGCACGCTTTCCGCGCGGCTGACCGGTAGCCACTCAGCCTGAAAGCGTGCGGGCGCCGAAAGGGCGCTCTTTTTTTGCACTCTTTCTTCTCCCTCTCCCCGGCGGGGAGAGGGTTGGGGTGAGGGGGCTCAGCGAACGAGTTGGAGCTCTTGCTGGATTACTTCGAGGACGCCCTGAATGTCGCCGAGTATCTCGTTGTTCCAGACACGAACGACGTGATAGCCCCATTCCTCCAAAATGCGCGTGCGCTCGGCATCTTGAATTGCACGCAGGTCGTGCTGCCCGCCGTCGACCTCTATGATGAACCTCAAATCCAGAGCAACAAAATCGACAATGTAATTGCCGATCGGGATTTGTCGTTTGAACTTGATCCCATTGAATCGGCGGTCACGCAGTTTGGATCAAAGGAGTTTTTCCGCCTCTGTCGATCGCTTGCGCAGACTTCGAGCGAACTTACCCATAAGTCGTTCCCCCTCACCCTACCCTCTCCCCGCCGGGGAGAGGGTTTTGCAACGAACTTCACCCGAGAGCCGAGTCTATGTTGTCATTCTAACGCGGGCTGCTGCTAAACCAATGCCCAAACGGACCGACATCTCCTCGATCCTGATCATCGGCGCCGGGCCGATTGTCATCGGCCAAGCGTGCGAGTTCGATTATTCCGGCACGCAGGCCTGCAAGGCGCTCAAGGCCGAGGGCTATCGGGTCGTGCTGGTCAATTCCAATCCGGCGACGATCATGACCGATCCGGACCTGGCCGATGCGACCTATAT
>JASHQI010000222.1 GCA_030037645.1 Xanthobacteraceae bacterium | reverse complement strand
TGCGGCGGCACCGAGAACGCGTAGCAGATGATGCGGGCGAGCCACTCGTCGAAATCGTCCTTGTGCGCTGGCTCTTTTGTCTGGACGACCTTGGCGGCGGCCTCGCCAGGCACGAACTTTGCGCGCCGCCGCTTGGCCAGATCGCCGGCAAACTCGGTGTCCCAATAATCCTGAAACTGCTTGATCTGGTCCGGCGTCCAGTTTTGCGGCACGCCGATCAACGCGTCGGGGATCGAGCCTTCCGAGTAGTAATCGAGCTGCCAGAGCTGGCGCCGCAGCGCGATGTTGACCGTCATCAACACCTGCTGCACCGGCGAATAGCCGTAGACCCGGTGCGCGCGCACATTGCGCGGCCGGTAGATGATGTCGCGCGCCGAGTAGTTGACCGCCGGCAAGCCCTTGAGCACCTGCTGATAGGCCGGCGGACAAACGATCGCTCCGTCGGCGCCGATATAGGGCAACGGCGTGCGGCCCCAATCGTCGATCACGCGCTTGATGGTCGAGCCGTCGAGCTGCGCCAGCGCGCAGAGCTGGCCCGAGCGCGTGCGCTGGCAATACAGCGTCGCCGCGTCGATGACGAACATGTCCTCGAGCAGCGATCGTAGCCAGGTCTTCCAGCGCGTGACGCCGTCGGGATTGTTGAAGAAGGACTCAAGCGCCGCGATGCGCGTGCTCACGTCGACATCGATCGTGGCGCTCTTGCGCTTGAGCGAGCGAGCCCGCGGCCGAATGCGCCAGCGCTGGCGCTCCATCTGATCTTTGCGTGTCTCGATGACGAGGCGCAGCAGATCGTAGGCGTCGGCAAAGGCGCGCAGCTCGGCGAAGCCGACCGGCTCGTAGGCGCGCGGCCGGGTGACGAGATTATAACCGGGCGGAAAATCGAAACGCCGGCCGGCAACATCCGGCGGCGCAATCGGCGCCAGCGGATTGAGCGGGCCGAACCAATCCCCTCCTGCGCGGGGACCACCGGTGCCGCGCGCGATGCCTTGGCTCGCCCCGTACGATACCTGAATGTTGTACGGCGAAAGCGGCCAGCTCGGCTGGCCTTGGCCGCGAATCTGCTCGCTCATGTGGTTCTGCCCGATATCGCATTCCGACGAGGGACGAAGTTGCAATAAAAGAGCCGAGATCCCGTAGGACCTCGGCTCTGCGATCCACGCCTGCTCCCCGCTTGCCGCCGTGCGGAAGGCGAGCGTCCACCGGGAGGGTGGCAGGCGCTCACGAACCTTGCAGCGGGACGAGAAGACGATGCGTGGATCAGGCCCGCGAAAAGCAGACCGTCACACGCCGACGCTGATGGCGCTCGGCGCCGGCGTGAGAAAATTCAGTTTGTTTTGCTTGCCGAGCACGCGCTCGGCGACAACATCAAAGATATTTCGCGTCGTCCCCTTCTAGGAGATCTCGCAAAGTATTCGGTACGGGAAAACCATAGCCTCGACCGAGCGCCTCAGAGAACAATTTGCCGGACTTGTGATATTCACTGGTGTAGATTTCCGCGCCGATCATCTTGAGTGCAAGGAGTAGCGCCTGCACTGAGTCGACCCCGTGGGCTGCGAATTTGCGCGTACCTTCCGGCCAGTCAATTTCATACTCGCAAGACCAAGCACGGGGCCCATGTTGCTTCGGGGCAAGCACACGGATTGCAATTTCTTTATCCGTGTTCCCCTGCTGGAGAATGAGCGTGCGGGTCGCAATCATGCGCGGCACCTCAGAAATAGATCAAAGGAGGAATCTCCAATCCCGCAAGACAATTACCGTAACGCAAGGCGGCTTGCTCGTAACAAGATCGAAGGCCGACCATCCTGCATTGGAATATGTCCCGCCGGTGCTGTTTCTCGCATTCCGCTTCGTCGGCAGGCGAAATTCGCCGCGCTACCGGTATAGCTTTTGCCTCGGCTTGGGAAGTCGCACCTTCGTGCGTCTACTGGCCGCCATCCGGATTACCCGCTGGCACGCGTGGCTGGTCGGGATCGAATTTCTGCAAATCATGCTGCGCCACGAGCGCGCGGATTGCGTTCAAAATCTCAAGCCGGGTCGCCAAGTTGCGTGGTACCGCCGTCGGGCGATTGGACCGGTAAGGAATCACCGCTCGTCGTCCTCGTGATGACTCTGAAGCCGTTGCCAACCAGCACGGCAGCATCTGCGGGCACGACTGCAAAACTGCCGTCGGCGGCGGCCATATATAATGTGCCGGACAGACCGTGAACGGCCGACACCGGCGACGGCGGCAAAAGAATAGTAGGTTCAGCACCTTGCGGCGGAGTGGCGCTGGTCTGCCGCACCAAGCTGACCGAAACCGCGGGTGCCGCCTCGCGGTTGCTGCCCTGCGCGTCGGCCTGCCGGCGTTCCTCGACCTGCCGGCGATAAAATTCGAGCAGCGACGCTGTCTCCTTCAGCATCAGCTCGGTGATGGCGAACACGAGCGCGTCGGCGTGGTCCGGACTGCCCTCGCCGCGATAGCCCGCCGTGGTGAAGGCGCAAAGCTGGTCTTCGAGCACGGCGAAGCGGCCGACGTGATGCACCAGGCCTTGCTCGTAGAGCGCCGAGACCGGCTCCGCGCGCAGCGCCTTGCCGCGCGAGGCGGAAATCACACGCACCGGCGCGTTGGCATCGGCGGCGCGGATGACGAAGCGCACCATCTCGCCGCCAAAATTTTCCTCGGCAACGATATGGTCCGCAGCGAACTCATGATAGGCGCGCACCGCGGCGCGGCCCCAGACCGCCGGCGCATCGCGCAGCGATCGATCGGCGAGCACATAGGCATGGCCGTCGTCGCCCCGCGCTGCAACGACTATGCCGATCTCGTCCGACCGCTCGTCCTCCTCGCTCGCGGCGCCGGAGGGATCAACCGCCACCACGACGCGGTTGCGGTGCGCTAGGCCAAGCTCGGTCACACGCGACTTGGCGATGATCTCGTAGCTGAACAGCGCGCCGTCGAGGTCGTCGATATAGGCGCCCTCGAAGAACCGTTTGCGTTGTCGCTCCGGCAGCCGCGACAGGCTATCGAGATAATCCTTCGTCAGGTGCGGATTGTCGCGCGGATTAAGAAACATCCATGCGTAATTGTC
>JASHQI010000221.1 GCA_030037645.1 Xanthobacteraceae bacterium | reverse complement strand
TGCGCCAGCATGCGCTCGATGGCGAGATGCGTCTTGCCGGTGTTGGTCGGTCCCAACACGGCGGTGACACCGACACCGCGAGCACGCAGGTCACGATTGGCAGGCGGCGAGAACGAAATCGGCATTACAAGTCCGGCATGGCGCCCCTTTTTCTTGCCGCCTGCGGCGGAGAATTTGGGGCTGGGGTGTGTTTGTGTATCACAACGTAACGCTGGAAAGGCCTGTGCTTAAGGTGTGGAACGAGTCTGGAACGAATCGCGGCCGAATCAGCGACTCCGCTTCTGTTCAAGTTCGTTCACCGCGACATATGGGGACTGCCATCCTAGCGAGCTACAACATCGGGTGCGAGGCGGTAGCGATCGCCATCCTGTTCGGGACAAAAAAGTTAATGCGTTGCCGGATCACGAGTCTGCCGCGAGTCAAGGGCTTCGGGGCTGTGGATAACGGGGAGTACCGACCGCCATCGGCGCTTGTCGGAAAGTTCCAGTCTGGAGGCCGGTGTGCCGCCGCGGACACGGTTTGCCGGCAATTGAGCGCGCGGTTCACTGTGTCTTCGTCATCGCGGCGCGACGCGCCGGCTGCGGGATCGAAACGAAACGCGTTGCCTGCAGCACCCCGGGGCCGAGCGGCGTCGGCATGGAAAACCGGAACGGCACAACCACCCGAGTGCCGGAGATCGGCGCCAGCCAAACTTCGGCATCGTGCAGCGCAATGAGATATTTGATCAGCGCGCGGTCCGGCACATAGCCGGAAATCGGGATGAAATACACCGCGCAGACGACGGCCGGCCCCACATAGCCCTTGTCGGCCTTGACCCGCTCCATGCGCTTGAATTCGCTGCGCAGGTCGTAGCGCACGCGGCCGTCAAACACCGAAATCGTGCGGTTGCAGGCAGCCGGCGAAACCGGGTCGCCGGTGCCGCCGACGCGGTCGATCGTCGAGGTCATTGGATCGACCACGCCGCGGCGATCCGCTTCGCTCACCGGAATGCGATCGGGAGTCGGCGGAACGGCGGGCACGACCGAGAAGTCCTTAACATTGCCGCCCGCGAGCACCATGCGTACGTCATCGATTCTGCGGTCGTAATCGATGTCGGATGCGTAGCTCATTGGGACCGGACGGCCGCCGTTGAAAGTGCCGTGCGATGCACTCGTAGCGTGCGCGCCACTGAACAGCCGCAGCAGGCCGGTCGTCTTCCCGCTGGCGGCGGCGGTGTATTGGTCCTCGGTGATGTCGACAACCCAATTGCCACGGGCGACCGGAATTCCGCTCACCGTGATCGTGTATTCGGCCTCCAATCGTGCCTGCGCCGCGGCGGTATGGCTCGCGTCGGCTGCGAGCGCCGCCACGACGCAGAGCGCCGCGGCGAGTGCGGTCAACCTTGCGGTACAATGAGGCCGTTGCGGCAGCACGGACACGGGGACTTCGATCCTCGAATGCCGCCGGAGGGCGGGGACGCGAGCGCAATTACCACAACCTGGGGGCGGTGGGCAGCCGTAACCAGGGAAAAGATGCGGCGCATTCGTTGTCGGAGAATGCGTCGTTTCTGTGGTTTGAGGCCCCGATCGGGGCGAAACCCCTCCATCAAACGCGTCTTCGGCGTGCGCTTGACGCTCCCCGGGCGCGTCACTATAGGGTCCGCGACCATTCCCCTCCATCGTTTCAAACCGACGCGCGGGACACAGCAGGGTTTCGGCCAGGATAGTGCATCATGCCATGGCGTTGCGAACTCACCGGGAAAACACGTCAGATCGGGCACCGGGTGAGCCACTCGAACCGCAAGACGAAGCGGCGGTTCTTGCCCAATCTGCTCAATGTCAAGCTGATGTCGGACGCTCTTGGCCGCTCGATAAGATTGCGGATTTCGGCCAATGCGCTGAAAACCGTCGATCACCGCGGCGGGCTGGACGCCTTCCTCTTGGCCGCCAAGGACGCGGAACTATCGTCGCGGGTCCTGGAGCTCAAGCGCCAGATCGTAAAGAAGCGTGCCGCGACGGGTTAGGCCCGTTTTTCATCGCCACTGCAGCAAGACTGAGCGCAGCAAATCCGCAACAGCAGCGGCAATTCGGCCTTTTGCGCTCGCGGTCAAACTTGCAAGGAATGAAACGGGCTAGGCGTCAAGCCGCCGGCGCGGCCGCGCCGGGTGCGTCGCGCGTTGCTCAGTCGGGCGTTCCTCGAACAGCTCCGCGAGCTTTTCCGTCATGACGCCGCCGAGTTCCTCGGCATCGACGATGGTCACCGCGCGCCGATAGTAGCGCGTCACATCGTGACCGATGCCGATGGCGATCAATTCGACCGGTGAGCGGGTTTCGATATCCTCGATCACCCAGCGCAGGTGGCGCTCAAGGTAATTGCCGGGATTGACCGATAGCGTCGAGTCATCGACCGGCGCGCCATCGGAGATCATCATCAGGATTTTGCGGGTCTCGGACCGCGCCAACAGCCGCTTGTGCGCCCAGTCGAGCGCTTCGCCGTCGATGTTCTCCTTAAGCAATCCCTCGCGCATCATCAATCCGAGGTTTTTGCGGGCGCGTCGCCACGGCGCGTCGGCGGATTTGTAGATAATGTGGCGCAGGTCGTTGAGGCGGCCCGGATTGGCCGGTTTGCCCTGGCCGAGCCAGGATTCGCGCGACTGGCCGCCCTTCCACGCCCGCGTGGTGAAACCGAGAATCTCGACCTTGACGCCGCAACGTTCCAGCGTGCGCGCCAAGATATCAGCGCAAGTCGCCGCGACGGTGATCGGCCGGCCGCGCATCGAGCCGGAATTGTCCAACAGCAGCGTCACCACCGTGTCACGGAAGTCGGTATCCTTCTCGTGCTTGAACGACAGCGGATGCAGCGGATCGACGACGACGCGCGACAGCCGCGCCGGGTCGAGCAGGCCCTCCTCAAGATCGAATTCCCAGGCACGGTTCTGCTGGGCGAGCAAAAGCCGCTGCAGGCGATTGGCCAACCGTGCGACCACGCCCTGCAAGTGCGAAAGTTGCTTGTCGAGATAGCCGCGCAACCGCTCGAGCTCTTCCGCCTCGCACAAATCCTCGGCACCCACGACCTCGTCGAACCTCGGCGTGAACGGCCGGTAATCCGGGCCGCGCGGCTCGTTGCTCTTATGGCGCGGCCGCCAGGGCTCCGCCGCGGTTTCCGAATCCCCCATCTCGGCATCGTCGGCCATGTCGGCGGCCGGGGCGTCGACCGCCTCCGACGCGCTGTCGGGCAATTCGTCGGCGGACGCTTCGGCCTCCATGCTCATGCGCTCCGAGTCGGCGGAATCCGACGCTTCGCCGTCCTGGCCCTGCTCGTCCTTGCGGTTCTCTTCGTCGCCGTCGTCACCCTCCTCCTCGTCGGACTCGTTGGAGCGATCCTCGCCCATGTCGAGACAGTCGAGCAGATCGTGCACTACGTCGCCGAACCGCCGCTGGTCGTTGAGCACACGTTCGAGCCGGTCAAGATTGCGGCCGGCGCGCTCCTCGATCAGCGGGCGCCAGAGGTCGACGAGCTTGCGCGCCGCGGCCGGCGGCGCTTCGCCGGTGAGCCGTTCGCGCACCAACATGGCGAGCGCGTCTTCGATCGGGGCATCGGCCCGGTCGGTGATCTCGTCGAATTTGCCGCGGTGAAAACGGTCGTCGAGCATGGCGGCGAGATTGCGCTTGACCCCGCCCATGCGACGCGCGCCGATCGCCTCGACGCGGGCCTGCTCGACTGCCTCGAATACTGCGCGCGCCTGCTGGCCGCCAGGTGCAAGCTTGCGGTGCACCGCCGGATCGTGACAGGCGAGCCGCAACGCCATCGAATCGGCATGGCCGCGAACGATGGCGGCTTCCCGCTCGTTGAGCCGGCGCGGCGGCTCCGGCAGTCGCGCCTTGCCGCCGGCCAAGCCGGGGCGCTCAGCGGCAAATGAAATCTCGAGATCGCCCTTGGCGGCAATGGCGCGCAGACACACACCGACCGCGCGCTTGAACGGCTCGGTCGGCGCTTCCTTCGCTGCGCTCTTTGGCTTGATGTTCGAGGACATCACAGCGCTTTCATCAAATAAACGCGGTCATGGCCGGCGGGAAAACCCTTCAGTCTGCCGTACTCCCGGTAGCCGAGCTTGCGGTCGAACTTCGGCGCCTGAAAGGTGAAGCTTTCGAGAAACACGTTTCCAATGCCTCGCTTTCACCGCCGGCATCCGGCCTCGCTCAGCTCAACGCCACGTTCACCGCGGACTCCGGCAATTCCTGGCCGAAGCAGCGCTGATAGAATTCCGCCACCAACGGTCGCTCCAGCTCGTCGCATTTGTTGACGAAGGTAAGCCGGAAAGCAAAGCCGATATCGCCGAAGATCTCGGCGTTCTCTGCCCAGATGATCACGGTGCGCGGACTCATGACCGTCGAGATGTCGCCGTTCATGAAGGCGTTGCGAGTGAGGTCGGCGACGCGCACCATCTTTGAGACGATGTCGCGGCCCTCGGCGTTGCGGTAGTGCTTCGCCTTGGCCAGCACGATCTCGACCTCGTTGTCGTGCGGCAGATAATTCAGCGTGGTGACGATCGACCAGCGATCCATCTGGCCCTGATTGATCTGCTGCGTACCGTGATAGAGGCCGGACGTATCGCCTAAACCCACCGTATTGGCGGTAGCGAACAGCCGGAACGACGGATGCGGCTTGATCACCTTGTTCTGGTCGAGCAGCGTCAGCCGGCCCGAAGCTTCCAGCACGCGCTGAATGACGAACATCACATCGGGGCGGCCGGCGTCATATTCGTCGAAGCACAGCGCGACATTGTTCTGCAGCGCCCAGGGCAGGATGCCGTCGCGGAATTCGGTCACCTGCATGCCGTCGCGGATGACGATGGCGTCCTTGCCGATGAGATCGACGCGGCTGATGTGGCTGTCGAGGTTGACGCGCACGCACGGCCAATTGAGCCGCGCCGCCACCTGCTCGATATGAGTCGACTTGCCGGTGCCGTGATAGCCGGTGACGATGACCCGGCGGTTCTTGGCGAAGCCGGCGAGGATGGCGAGCGTCGTCGCCTTGTCGAAGCGGTAGTCCGGATCGATTTCGGGCACGTACTCGTCCGGCTCCGAATAGGCCGGCACTTCCAGGTCGCTGTCGATGCCGAACAACTGGCGGATCGACACTTTCATGTCCGGCAA
>JASHQI010000032.1 GCA_030037645.1 Xanthobacteraceae bacterium | reverse complement strand
CATTTCGCGTCGTGGAAGATGATGCCGAGCGTGTGACGGCGGCCGGATCGAACGCGGCTCACGCCGTGACGAAGATTGACGCGGTAGGCGCCTTTGCTGCCCCGGACCGGCCTGTGGTGAACGGCGAACAGGACGGCATCGCCTTGTTGCAGCGGAACCACCTCGATGCGGCTCTGCATGCGCGGGCGCTGTTCGGTCAGCACGAATTCGCCGCCGCTGAAATCCCGGCCGGGTCTAGACAGCAGCACAGTCGCCTGCATCGGAAACGCGAGATCGCCGTACAAATCCTGATGCAGGCAGTTGAAGTCGCCGGCGCCATATTGCAGCAACAGCGGCGTCGGCCGAACCTGCCCGGCGGCGTGGCAGACTTTCAGATACTCGGCGTGCGCCTGCGGGTAGCGCATGCGCACCTTCATCCGCTCATTCCACTCATTGGCGATCGGCGCCAGACGCGCGTAAAGCGCGCCGCGCAGTTCGCCGATAAGGCGGGGCAGGGGATATTTGAAATAACGATATTCGCCCTTGCCGAAGCCGTGCCGGGCCATGATGACGTGGCTGCGGAAATGTTCTTCATCCGGATAGAGCGTCGCGATGTCCGCGCACTCGCTTCGGGTCAGCAATTTCGGCAGAACGGCACAGCCGGCTGCGCTCAGCTCGGCACAGACGGTGTGCCAATCGTAATTGCCGATCCGTTCGGCAACGGAATTCGAATCGATGCCCCAGACGTGGTGCTCGATCGATGCATCTTTTCTCATGCATGCAGCATAATCATCAAGGATCGGCGCCTGCCACCCGAATTCTATGGGTAGGAGCCTTTGCTGCGGTCCTGGTGATGCCCAGGTCGCCACGAACGAACGGAAGCACGCCTCAGACCGAAGCACGCCTCAGCAATTGGCGCAGCCGCTGCGGCGTGATCGGCAGTTCCCGCACCGCGCCGGGCATGCCCAGCGCGTCGTCGATTGCCGCAGCGATCGCCGCCCCGACCGCGTTGGCGCCGCCTTCGCCGGCGCCCTTCAGCCCGAGCGGGTTGAGCGGGCTCGGCGCATCTTCGGTGATCAGGATCTCGATCGGCGGGATTTCGCGCGCCGTCGGCATCAAATAGTCGGCGAAGTTGACGGACAGCGGCTCGCCGCGGTCGTCGTAGCGAAATTCCTCAAATAGCGCGCCGCCGATGCCCTGCACGACGCCGCCGGCAATCTGACCCTCGACCAGCATCGGGTTGACCGCCCTGCCGATGTCATAGCCGACCACAAAGCGCTCGATCGTAACGGCTCCGTTGTCGGGCTCGATCCGCACCACGGCGATGTGGACACCGTAGGGATAGGCCATGTGATGCGATTCGAACCAGCCTTCGGCGCTAAGGCCCGGTGTTGCATTGCCGACAAGCTTTGCACCCGGCGCCAAAGCACGCGCGATTTCGCCGAGCGTGATGGAAGGGCCTTGTCCAAGACCCTTTCTCAACACCTTGCCGTCGATCACCTCGAGCGCCTCGGGCGGGGATTGCAGCAGCGCGGATGCGGTTGCGATCGCCTTGTCGCGAAGCTTGACGGCGGCGATGCGCGTTGCTTCCCCGGTCATCACGGTCACACGCGAAGCGAACGTCCCCATGCCGAAGGCGATGCGATCGGTCTGGCCGTGCACCACGCGCACCCGCCGATAATCAACGCCCAGCGCATCGGCGCAAATTTGCGCGACGACGGTTTCGATGCCCTGACCGACCGATGCCGCACCGGTCACGATTTCAACCGCGCCGCTGGTATCGATCGTCGCGCGCACGCCATCGAACGGACCAAGCCCGCTTTTTTCGACAAAAACGGCGATGCCGGCGCCCGCCATTTCACCGCTGGCGCGACGGCGCCTGAGGTCCTTCCTGAGTGCGTCCCAGCCGGCTGCTTCGAGCGTCTTGTCCAACAGTCCGGCATAGTCTCCGGAATCGTAGGTCAGTTCGGTGCCAAGCGTGTCGAGCGTGCGCCGGAACGGCATCTCGGTCGCGGCAATGAGGTTACGGCGGCGGATGTCGACGGGATCGATTTTGAGCCGCGCCGCAATCGCATCCATCAGCCGCTCGCGCACGAAGGTGCTTTCGAACCGTCCGGGCGCGCGATATGTCCCGCACGGCGTCTTGTTGGTGAGCCGGATGCGGCCGGCCATGCGATAGGCACCAACGCGATAAGGCCCGGGCAGCATGGCGGCCGCGAGATCGGGCACTGTCGCCGCGTGCGTGCGCACGTAGCCGCCCTGATCATGAAAAAACTCGCCGTCAATGCAAAGCAGACGGCCTGTTTCGTCGACCGCGGCCCGCACGCGGTATTGCTGCTCCCGCGAATGATTGGCGGCGATGAGATGCTCGCGACGGTCTTCTATCCATTTCACCGGCCGATCGAGGCGCAGCGCGGCGAGGCAGACGAGAACGTCCTCCGGATAGAGCTCGCCCCGCACGCCGAAGCCGCCACCGACGTGGCCTTCATGCAGATGAATGCTTGACGGATCGCGCCCGAGCATGCGCGCCAGGCTGTCGCGATTCCAATGTGGCACTTTGGCGGCGCCGTACAGTTCGAGAATGCCGCGCACCGAGCGCGCGATGGCGCCGCGTGTCTCCATCGGCACGCCGCTGTGCCGGCCGACTTTCAGATCGAGCGTGACCACGGCATGAGCGGCAGCGACGGCGTCTTCCACCTCGCCGTAGCCTTTGCGGATCGTTGCCACCTCGGTCGAGTGAGCGTCGTCGAATGCGCCGGGCCGCGCGTCGGCCGTGGTGATGACCGGCAATTCCTCGACTGCAACTTCGACCAGGTCGGCGGCGTCCTCGGCGGCATAACAATCGGTCGCGAACACCGCGGCCACGGGCTCGCCGACATAGCGCACGCGGTCCTCGGCCAAAATCGGCTGGCGATAAGGGTCAAGCCCTTCGACGCGCGTCAAGCGGAAATCGATCGGCGGAATGTCGACAACGTCGGCCGCCGTCCATACCGCAATGACGCCCGGCGCATTGCGCGCTATTTCGATATCGATCGAGATGATGCGCGCGTGCGCATGCGCGGAGCGAACGACGCGCATATGCAACTGATGCGCAAACGAGATATCGGCCGCGAAGCGGCCGTTGCCGGTGACGAGCGGCCGATCCTCAAGGCGCGGCACCGAGCGACCGACGAAGGTCACGGCTCCCCCGTTACAACCAGGGCCAGATGATTGGTCTCGTTGACGCGCAAAACACAAATCTTTTCGCCGACAATATCGATCTCGTTGATGCAGCACGGCTCCTGGGCGACCCGCCAATAGGCCGACAGCGGCTGATCGAGACACTGCAACAATATCGCGCGGTTGACGCTGTCGTGTGCGACCAGCACGATGGTCTCGTCGGGATGGCGTGCCAGGACGAGCCGCAATGCGTTGGCAACTCTCGCCACAAGGTCCTGCAGCGATTCACCGTTTGGGAAACGGACGAGATGCGGCGTCGCGAACCATGCGTCGAACAGCACAGGATTCTGCCGCCTGGCATAGTCGTAGCCGAGAAATTGCCAGTCGCCGTAGTCGATATCGTTGAGATCATCGCACACTTCGGCGGCGATCCGGCAGGTTTCAGCGATCGCGGCTCCTGTTGCGACGCAGCGACCCATCGGGCTGGTGTAGATTTTGCCCGGCTGCCACGCGCCGGCGATGCGCCGGGCGACGGCGCGAGCCTCTGCGCGGCCGCGGGAGGTGAGATCGAGCGGCTGGCGGCCGCGGAACCGCTCGGGCTTGATGCCTTCGACGTGGCCATGCCGAGTCAACAGAATTTTGGTCATCGTGTTTAAGTCAGGTCCAATTGAGACGCTTGAGGATCGCGCGGCCCATCACCCATTCCTTGTCGTCGTCCGACAAGAAGTCGAGAGTCTCGGTGAAATGGGTTACGCGCTGCCGGTATGTTGCTTTGTCGAAGGAATTCGTGATGTCGGTGCCCCAATAGCAACGCTGCGGGCCGAATGCGTCGAACAGCCGACGGATATGCACGGTCATGTCGCGGAACGGATAGGGTTCTGCCGAATAAAACGGCGTCGTCGACAGCTTCACGGAGACATTCGGATATTTGGCGAGTGCGGCGGTCTCGCCGACCGACTCCGTCAACTTGCCGGCTTTGACAATATCGCCGGTGACGCCGAGATGGTCGGCAATCAACAACAGTTGCGGGTGCCGTTCGGCGATGCGCGCGAAGTGCGACATCGCCGCGCCGTAGAACATCACCGGGATGCGATATTTCTCGGCCTGCGGCCAGAACCAATCCGCCGTGCCGTCGGTGAGCCAGGTCCACTGCGGCGGGTGGAAGGTCACTCTGATACCCACCATGCCCGGCTGCTTTTTCCAGTCCGGCAAGCGCGCCGCGGCCGTCGGATCCGTGAGCGGGATGCGCCCCATGACCGCAAAACGGCCGGGATACCTCGCGACGGCCTCGAGCCCATAGTCGTTGCGATCCCCCTCCCAGGACGGCGGCACGATGACGGCGCGATCGACGCCGGCCTCATTCATCATCGGCACCAGTTTTTCGAGTGTGAACGGCTCCGGAAGCTGCGCGACGCGTCCAGGCCGCCACGGCCGATCCGGTGTATTGGCTTTCCAGATATGGATCTGAGCATCGACGATCATTGCAAGCCTCGTCAATTGTCGTTCGAGTCTGCCGCGTGGGATGTGGCGCCGCAATGCCGTCGGTCGCGACCTACTGCAGCCGCCGCAGCGGTAGCGACCACGCCAATAGCGCTTCGATCGACGTGAATGCTGCGATCGCGATGAAGGCGGAACGAAAGGCCTCGGCGATCTCGGATTGGACGACGGCCTGCCGGGCAGCCGGCAACGCGGCGATGGCGTCCGGGCCCTGGTCGATGATGGTGCCGAACAGGTTGGCTGTGGCACGGTCCGAGGCCGCCAGCAGCGAAAACAAGATGGCGCCAACTGCGGCGGTGCCGAACGCTGCGCCGACCGAGCGTGAGAACTGCACCATCGCCGCGCCTGTCCCCAGCATTCGCGGTCCGGCGACGGCTTGCACCGTGACCTGGACTACACCCATGACGGTGCCCAGGCACAGGGCGATGATGCCGAACACCAATGGCAGCTCGGTCATGCTCAGATGTGGAATCCAGAATGCCAGGAACAGCAAGCCGGCGGTCGCCCCTATCAGTCCGAAGCTCGGGAACAGCGCCGTGCGTCCGGTTCTCGTCACAAGCTGGCCGGTAATCATCGAGCCTACGCCAATGCCAAACATCAGCGGCAGCAGCAGCAGCCCGGTCTGCGAGGGCGTGGCACCGCGAATTGCTCGCAAATAGATCGGAAGGAACGTGATCAATGACACCAGGGCGGCGCCGTGGCAGGCGGCCAAGCCGTTGCAGCGCCAGATCGATGGTTGCTGGAACAAACGCGGCGGTATTAGCGGCGACGTGTTGCGTTTTTCTTGCCAGAGCAGCACCACCAGCGCGAGTATGCCGAACGCAAACAGGCCGAGCGTCATGGGGAGTGTCTTGGTGTCCATGCGCTGCAATTGCTCAAGCGCCAGGATGACCGGACTGACGAACAGGATGAAGAGCACCAGGCCCGGGGTATCGAACGTGGTCCTGCGGCGGTCACCGGGGCGCGCTTGGAGACGCAGCACGAGCACAACTGCGGCAAGCCCGAGTGGTACGTTGACAAGGAAGATCGATCGCCAGCCAAACGCTTGCGTGAGATAGCCGCCGGCGACCGGACCGAACGTGCTGGAGCTGACCGATACCGCGGCGAGATAGCCCTGATAACGGCCGCGCTCGCGCGGCGGTATCGTCTCTCCGATCAACGCCTGCGACAAAGTCATCAAGCCGCCGCCGCCGAAGCCCTGCAGCACGCGCGCCGCTGTGAGGAATTCGATGTTTGGAGCGAGCGCGCAAAGGACCGAGCCGGTGATGAAAAGACCGAGCGCCATGGTCATCATTGATCGCCGGCCGTATGAATCGCCGAGACGCCCGTAAACCGGTGCCGCGATGGTGTTGGCGATTAGATACGAGACCACCACCCAGGAGACGCGCTCAATTTCGCCCAAATCCGAAGCAATGGTCGGCAAAGCCGTCGCGACGATGGTTTGATCCGCCACGGCCAAGAACATCGGCAGCATGATCGAAGGGAAGACCTTCAGAAACAGCGAACCTTGCGGTGGCTCGGCTTGTTGAGCATCCGGCTCGCCCGCTGATCCTGCGGATTCATCAGGCGAGCGCTCGCGCGTCATCGACTGGTTCGCCGAATCGTTCATGAAATGGCTTTCGGAGAATCATTCATCGCGAAGATTCCATGGCGAATATCCTGACGCCGCGACGAAAAATCCGGGCGGACAGGGCATCCGTCCGGTCGAAGATCATTGTGACGAAACGCGGGCAGACAACTACCGTCCCGCGGGAGTCCCCTTCAACGCGATTGAATCCGACATATAATAGGCGGGTTGAGGGCGGGCGCCACTGGCTTCTCGGTAGCGAAGCTGGCGGCGAAGGTCGAGTTCGGATACTGCAAACGAGCGAGAGCCACACCATGCCTCAAGATCATGCACGCACAGAGAGTCATCGCGCCGAGAATTTTCGCAGCGAGAGCACGCGTTCTGAACGTTCGCGTGGCGAAAAGTCGGCAAGGGTGGAGGCGCTGAACGGACCGTTCGGCGAGAAAAGCGCGGCGAGCGTCAATGCCGGCCTGCGCATGCAAAAGCAGATGTTCGAGGTTTTTGAGGTCATCGGCCGAGAATGGTTCGCGCGCGCGACTTCAAAGGCCGAATTGGCCTTCAAATTGCCGCACAAGCTCACGGCGGCGAACTCGGTTCCCGATGCGGTTTCCGCCTACCAGGAATGGCTCGGCGAATGGATAAACATGTTCGGTGAGGACAGTCGCCGCTTCATGTCCGACAGCCAGAAGATCATGGACACTGGCGTGCGCTGCCTTACCGACTCTTCGCCGCTTGGATCGACTTAAACGGCATCGGCCGAACCGGTCGCATGGTGGCCGTTTGACGGACAGCCGGAGAACTGAAGCGCTGGTTGCAGAAACGCCGGCCGCCAGCGAGGACGGCCGGCGAGAGCGCTTCATTACGAGCAGGCGCGAGTCAGCCGATGAAGCCGACGCGCACTTGTTCGCGCGACTGTTCGACAGTCGTTGGCTTGGCTGGCAATTGCAGGACGGTTGCAGCCTGGCCTTCGCATAACAACGTCAGCAGCACGGTGCGCCCATCCGGAAATTCGAGCGCGTCATGATGCGCGGCCATTTTGTCCTTGTTGACCTGTCGAAAGATGGCGGTTTGATGGTTGATCGTCTTTGCCTTCCAGCCGAGCAACCCGGCCGGCAGGCAAGCAACATCGCTGGTGAATGCCAGCTCTGTTCCAGGCAGCAGACAGACCGCCAGGCCGGGGTCATTCGAAGCCGCGAAGCCTCGTGTTCCCGTCCCGAAGTCACGTGTCACGAGCTTGTCGCCGACCTCCGCCGGTCTTGACCGCACGCTTTGAAGGCTAAAGTCACACATTGGCGGCTCCTTTCTTCCCAGGTCGTCATCCCGGGGTTCCGA
Organism: Xanthobacteraceae bacterium; assembly: GCA_030037645.1. GTDB lineage: Bacteria > Pseudomonadota > Alphaproteobacteria > Rhizobiales > Xanthobacteraceae > BOG-931. The sequence goes on along the minus strand of JASHQI010000032.1, from coordinate 335 downwards.
TACACAGCCCCGCAATCCCCAGCATCAACGACTTCAGGCAAGAATGGTGCCGTCGAAGATACAGAAAAGACACTTTGGCGCAGAAGAGCGCGCGCGAGGCCGCTCCGCGCCCGTTTCACGCCGGTGCAGGGGCGTGACCGAGCCAATGGGCAATACGCTGGTGCCGAAGGTCGTGTCCGGCGGAGAAGCCGAAGCTGCCGCTTCATGGGGCAGCTTTTTCGGCGAGCTGCCTATGGCGCAGGCGGTTGGTCGCCGGCTGCCACAATGTTCATTCCCCGATCTATTTGACCGTGATCCCGCCCACCATGCCGTACCAGTCATGGTCGGCGCAGCGC
>JASHQI010000031.1 GCA_030037645.1 Xanthobacteraceae bacterium | reverse complement strand
ATAGAAACCCCTCACCCGGTTCGCAACTTCGTTGCTCGACACCCTCTCCCACAGGGGGAGAGGGAAGTCACGCCGCCTGCTTGAAGTGATCCACAAGGCCCGCGAACAGCCCGCGACCATCGGTGCAACCCATCAGCGCTTCGACGTGGTTTTCCGGATGCGGCATCATGCCGAGCACGTTGCCGCGCTCATTGATGATTCCGGCAATGGCGTTCATGGCGCCGTTGTGATTCCAGTTCGGATCGACGATTCCGTCAGGGGACGCGTAGCGGAACACCACCCTGCCCTCGCCTTCGAGCCTTGCGATGGTCACGCCATCGGCGATGTAATTGCCCTCGCCATGCGCCACCGGCATTCGGATCACCCGGCCGGCATTGTAGCCGCGCGTGAACGGCGTATCGGAGCGCTCGACGCGCAAATAAACGTCATGGCAGATGAAACGAAGTTGCGAATTGCGCATCAGCACGCCCGGCAGCAACCCGGCCTCGCATGCGATCTGAAAGCCGTTGCAAATCGCTGCGACGAGGCCGCCCTTTTGGGCAAAGGCACGCACCGCATCCATGATCGGCGCACGCGCCGCGATCGCGCCGCAGCGCAGATAATCGCCGTAGGAAAAACCGCCCGGGATGACGACAAGATCGGTTCCTGCCGGCAGATCGGAATCGGCGTGCCAGACCATCGCCGGCTCGCGCCCCGAAACAAGCCGCAGCGCGCGCGCCATGTCGCGCTCGCGATTGATGCCGGGAAAGACGATGACGGCCGATTTCATGTGCTGGCCTCAACTGCCATCAGAGCCAAGCTCGGCGCGCGCCCAACGCAGCACCAGATCGGTGTTGAGAAATTGCAGTGCTGTGCGCCGCGCGCTCGCGAGGTCGCCCGCGGTCGTCACAGTCGCAACCACGACGTCGCATTTGTCGTTGAACGCGATGGCGACCGCCGTGCTGGTCGGCTGATAGGGCCCGGCCACGGTGAAGGCCCTGGCACGGCCCTTCATCCAGCCGACAGTGATCGGCTTGCCCTCCCCGATGCCGACGAACTGCGGGCCGATCAACTCCACGTCGCCGACTCGGTCCAGTTCGGTATCGTCATAGACACCACGCGTGCAATTACAGAAGCCGATCTTCGGACGCAGGTAGAGTGTGAGCGTGACGCCGCAGGCATCGGCGTCGCACCGGAACGTTCGTCCGGTGCCCCACTGATCGATCGGGAACGGCCACTTGGTTTCGATCCAGTGCGGATGCAGCGGGCCGGTTGCGGTCTGATTCGAGGCCAATACATCGCCGCTCACGCCTGTGGCCAGCGCGACCAAGACCGGCAATGCCTTGAGCGCCGCGGCCGTCATCCAGTGACCTCAATCCGATAATTCTCGATCACGGTGTTGGCGAGCAGCCTTTCGGCGGCATTCTTCAGCGCCGCCTCGGCACGACTGCGATCCGCGCCCTCGATCTCGATGTCAAAAACCTTGCCCTGCCGCACGCTCGCCACCCCGCCCACGCCCAATGATTTCAAGGCGCCCTCGATGGCTTTGCCCTGCGGATCAAGGATACCCGGCTTCAATGTGACGGTGACCCGGGCTTTCATGGCGCGGCCCTCCGCCTATTCAATATGGATGAATCGCCGCAACCGCAACCGGCTGCCTAGAGTGCACTCGCTAATGCCCCGGCTCGCGAGAGCGCTCGAGCATCAGACCGTAGCCGTCCAGGCGGCCGCTTTGGCCGACCAGTCGCATCGCCGCCCAAAACGCCGCCGGCGTCGAAGATACGACCGGAATGCCGTGATTGGCTTCGAGCGGCTGCGCCACGCCAAGCGTACGCAAGCCGCCGCAGGAGATCAAAATTCCTTCGGCGCCGGCCGAATCGGCCATGGCGCACTCGCTCAGAGCAATAATGTCGGCTTCGCTCTTTTTGCTGGGCCCGCCGAATTCCAGAAGATCGAAGCATTTGAGCGCCAGCACGTCGAACCCGGCTGCGGCCAACAGCTCCTTCAGCTTCCGGTTGACGACATCGCTATAGGCGGTCGCGACGGCAACCCGCTTGGCGCCGACCTCGTGCAATCCATCGATAATGGCTTGGCTCATTGTGCTGACCGGCAGCCCGGTCTTCCGGCGCAGGTCCGCGAGCAGCCGATCATGTGCCTCAGGCCCGCGGTAAAACGTGAGCGATGTGCCGATGACCATGATCGCGTCGACGCCTTGGGCGGCAAGCTGTTCAGCAGCCGGGGTAATGGCGTTGAAAGCGGGTTCGTAGCCCTCAGGCGTCAGCGCCCGCACGCCGACGCCGCGCGCAATAAAGTGCACGCCGGGATACATGATCGGCCCTTCGGCCGGCACCGTGTCGGTCGCGAAGGGAACGACGAGGCCGATGGTGATGTTGCCGCGCATCCGACCCGACCGCATTGCAGCGGCCCCGGAATTTTATATCAGCCCTTGACCAGCACCGGGCCGGTGCCCTGCGGCCGCTCGCCCTCGCTCATGATGCCGAGGCGCTTGGCGACCTCGGTGTAGGCTTCGAGCAATCCGCCAAGATCGCGACGGAAGCGGTCCTTATCGAGCTTCTCGTTCGATTTGATGTCCCACAGGCGGCAGGAGTCCGGAGAAATCTCGTCGGCGACCACGATCCGCATGAGATCGTTCTCCCACAGCCGGCCGGTTTCCATCTTGAAGTCGACCAAACGGATACCGACGCCAAGGAACAACCCGGACAGGAAGTCGTTGACGCGGATCGCCAACGACATGATGTCGTCGATCTCCTGCGGTGTCGCCCAGCCGAACGCGGTGATGTGTTCCTCCGACACCATCGGATCGTTGAGCTGATCGTTCTTGTAATAGAACTCGATGATCGAGCGCGGCAGTTGGGTGCCTTCCTCGATGCCAAGCCGCTTCGACAACGAGCCGGCCGCGATATTGCGCACCGCGACCTCGAGCGGAATGATCTCGACCTCGCGAATGAGCTGCTCGCGCATGTTGAGCCGGCGGATGAAGTGGGTCGGAACGCCGATGTCGTTGAGGTGCTGGAAGACGTATTCGGAGATCCGGTTGTTGAGGACACCCTTGCCCTCGATCACCTGATGTTTCTTCGCATTGAAGGCGGTCGCGTCGTCCTTGAAGTGCTGGATCAGTGTTCCAGGCTCGGGGCCCTCGTAGAGGACCTTCGCCTTGCCCTCATAGATGCGGCGACGGCGGCTCATCGGAGTATACCGTGGCTTGGTGAAATCCATGGAATGCCGTGGCTCCAATTTCGGTGTCGAGATCCGCGGCGATGGAAGCGGGCGGCACGACTCAACGCTGCGCCCCTCCACGCCACGAAAGCTAGCCGAACGAGACGCGGAGCACAATCGACATAATCCTGCGCCGGCCGCGTCGCAATGACCGCATTCGACAATTGACGCAGTTGCCTTGACGCGGCAGCGCCGATATGCAAGGCGGCAGGTGAGTTGCATCGTTTCAGGCAACGCCGAGGCGAAGCCATGACTACGTTCGACAAGCGCGAAGAAGCCTTCGAGCAACAATTCGCACATGACGAAGAACTGAAGTTCAAAGCCACCGCGCGACGCAACAAGATGCTCGGTCTGTGGGCCGCGGAAAAGCTTGGTCTTACGGGCGCCGAAGCGGACAGCTACGCGCTCTCCGTCGTGATGGTCGATTTTGAGGACACTGGCGAGCACGACGTGATGCGCAAATTACGCAAGGACTTCGATGCCAAAGGCGTCGTACAGTCCGACCACCAGATCGGCCGCACCATGAACGAGCTGATGGCAAGGGCGATCGTTGACATCAAGGCAGGCAGATAGGGCAAATGCCGATACCGAACTTCTCACTCGCCAAGCGGCTGCACGCCGGAGAGACAGTGTTGTCCGGCTGGTGCGGCCTGCCCTACCCGATCGTCGCCGAGACGATCGGCCGCGACGGATTTCCCGCGGTGACGCTCGATGGTCAGCACGGGCTGTGGGATATCAACGCCATCCTCACGACCATTGCGGCGATCCGCCAGGGCGGCGCTGCGCCGATGGTTCGGGTGCCGGTCGGTGATTTTGCCACAGTGAGCCGCGTGCTCGACTTCGGCGCCGAGGGTATCATCGCACCGATGATCAACACGCCCGCCGACGCGCGCGCGCTTGCCGCTGCAGCGAAGTACCCGCCGATCGGCGAGCGCAGTTGGGGACCGCATCGTGCAACAACTCTGGCCGGACTCGCCGACCAGTCAGTCTATCTGCGTGAAGCCAACGATCATGTGATCGCGCTCGCCATGATCGAGACCCGCACTGCGCTCAAGAACCTCGACGCGATCGTCGACACGCCCGGCGTCGACGGCATCTTTCTCGGTCCGTCCGACTTGTCAATCGCGTTGTCCGATGGCCGCGAGGTCAATCCGATGTCGACCGCGGTCGACCACGAGATCGATCGTATTATTGCCGCCGCCCATAAGGCCAAAAAAATTCCCGGCGCCTACTGTCATACCGTGGATCGCGCGGTGGCGTTCGGCAAGCGCGGTTTCAAATTCCTCGCCATCATGAGCGATCTTGCGTTCCTGCGCGCCGGCACGGCGGCGGCCATGAAGGCGCTCAAGAGCTGAAGTCCCGAGCCCTGCAGCTTTGTCCGCCAAGATTCATGTTACGCCCGGCAGCATCCGCACCAGCGTGCGGTCGCGGAAAACAGAGTGGTGCAGCAGCGCCGCAGCGGCGTGAACGCCAGCCAAGCTGACAAGCGTGATTGCAAGATATTCGTGCATTCTCAGCACGATTCTGGCGATGCCGCGATCGGCCGGCCATGGCGAGACGACGTGCCAAACGCCGAAAATCGGCAATGGATCGCCGCGCTTCAACTGTACGATCGTGCCGAGAATCGGCACCGCCAGCAGCAACGCATACAGCGTGAAGTGACTGAGCCTCGCCGCAACGGCCAACAGCTTCAGCCGATGGCCTGATCGATCCGCTCGAGCGCCGCTGCCATATCAGACTCGACGTCGGCGGCAGGCAGTTCGATCACCGCATAACCGCGCTCGGCCAACCAGGCGCGCTTATCGGCCCGCGTTTTGGCGGCCGCGGTCGATTCTCCGGCCGGCACGAGATTAATGACCAGCCGCAACGGAAACGAGACGAAGTCGCAGATGTGCTGGCCGACAGGCGTCTGGCGCTTGAAGCCGCGGCCGGCGAAGCGGCGGTCATTGGTGAGCGCCTGCCACAGTATGCGCTCGGCCTCGGTCGGATTGCGGCGCAGAAGCCGCGCCAGACCGCGCACCGGGCCGCGCTCCTTCGGCACGCGGCCGGCGCCGTGCTCGGCGAGCAGCGCCCGCAGCATTTCGGCCTCTTCGCCATTGAGCACGCCGCCGCGGGCGGGGCCCTTGCGGCCCTCGGCGATCGCCATGATCACACCTTGCAAGGTCTGAATATCCTGCTGCGTCGGCTGCATGCGCGTAAAAATATTCCGCAGGTTGATCTGCATGGTTTGCCGCTTGTCGGGAGGCCGGAAAAACTCGACTTTTTCGAGCTCCCGTTCGAGCGCCGCGAAGAAGGCGACAAGCTGCTGCTTCGGCGCCGGCGCCGATTTGTTCGGCATGACGAACGGCAACTTGTCGCCGCTTTCGAGCTTGAACCATTCATAAGCCACGATCACCACTGCCTGCGCCAGATTGAGCGAGGCGAAGGCCGGATTGACCGGCAAAGTCAGGATCCGGTCGGCAAGCGCGACTTCATCATTCTCAAGGCCGTTGCGCTCGCGGCCAAACAGGACGGCGACGGTCTCGCCGGCGGCGATGCGCGGCGCCATCAACGCCGCCGCCTCGGCGGCGCCCACCACCGGCTTGGCCTGGTCGTGGGGGCGCGCGGTGGTGGCGAGAACGAAAGTGCAGTCGGCGATGGCAGCTTCGAGGCTGTCATAGAGTTTGGCGGCGTCGAGGATGCGGTCGGCGCCGGCGGCCATCATGCGCGCTTTGGCGTTCGGCCAAGGCTGTCGCGGCTTGACGAGGCGCAGCCGCGACAATCCGAAATTCGCCATGGCGCGAGCCGCCGCGCCGATATTCTCGCCGAGCTGCGGCTCCACCAGGACGACGACGGGCGCCGGGCCGGCGCGCCATCTCTTGGTTTTGTCGGTCCCGGCGCCGGGCATCGGTCCTCCGTGAAATGACCGCCCTGTTCATAGCCAATGGTTCCGCGAAAAGGCAGTATCATTGTCGGCTTTCTCCGCCCGTTCGCGGGTGCTATAGGGCGCGCGCCGAACTCCCGTCAGTCGAATTCTCGGTTGGCGATGTCCGCGCCCGAGAACAATTCCTTTGAGGGCGCGCGGA
>JASHQI010000220.1 GCA_030037645.1 Xanthobacteraceae bacterium | reverse complement strand
GTCATCACGGCGCTCACGGCCCCGATCAATCATTCGTGGAACGTGACGTATCACGTCACCGCGCGCGGCCTCGCCAGAGCGGCCATTCCCTATCGCGGGCGCGTGTTCGACATCGTGTTCGATTTTATAAACCATCGGCTCGACATCGACGTCAGCGATGGCCGCCGCGAAAGCTTTGCGCTGCGACCGATGGCGGTCGCCGATTTCCACGCCACGTTCATGGCGGCATTGCACCACCTCGGCATCGACGTGCCGATCTGGACCACGCCGTGCGAAATCGAAAATTGCATACCGTTCGAGCAGGATCGCACGCACGCGCAATATGACTCGATCTATGTCGGGAAATTTTTGCAGGCGCTGTTGCAGGCCAATGGTGTGATGACTGAATTTCGCGGCCGCTTCATCGGCAAAGCGAGCCCGGTGCATTTCTTTTGGGGTAGCTTCGACCTGGCCGCGTCGCGCTTTTCCGGCCGCGCCGCGCCTCCGCCCAAAGGTCACACGCCGAACGTCGCCGACGCGGTGATGGCGGAAGCCTATTCATGCGAAGAGTCGAGCTGCGGATTCTGGCCCGGCAACGGCGGCTACGGCCGCGCCGCGTTCTACGTCTATGCCTATCCGGAGCCGGCCGGTTACGGCGACACGCGACTGAACACGGCTGAAGCCTTCTACGACAAGGACCTCGGCCAATTCATTCTGCCCTACGATGCCGTGCGGCAGGCGCGCGTCCCCGATGCGCTGCTGCTCGGCTTCCTGCAGGAGACTTACGAGGCCGCAGCCAATTTGGCGAAATGGGATCGCAAGGCGCTCGAGCGCGCGACCTGATTTTTGCTCCGCCCGTTGCGCACAGGGACTATGCACTGTCTCCCTGAGCTAGAGCCTCAGCCGCACCGTGCAAATATTCGGCGCGTCCGCAACACCGCCGATCTCAAATCCAAGCTCCCTGCACATTTTGAGCATCGTGATATTTTCGTGCAGAACCTGTCCTTCGATGCAGCGGAGCTCTTTCGCGCGACCGTAGCTGATGATCATTTGCATGAGCCGCCAGCCCAAGCCGTGGGTCTTCAGATCGGAGCGAACGAGGATGGCGAATTCGGCGGAAACATTATTCGCATTATCATGCAGGCGCGCGACGCCGAGCATTTCGCCCGTGGCCTCATCGAGAGCGATGAAGGCCATGGCCCTCGCGTCGTCGATCTGGGTGAACCGGGCGAGAAAGGCATGGCCGAATTCCTTAACCGGAGCAAACAGGCGCAGACGCAAATCTTCCGCGGTGACGTTCGCAAGGAACGGCCCGTAGAGTGCTTCGTCATCCGGACGGATCGGACGGACATAAACCACCCGTCCGTTCGGCAACGTCATATGGCGCTCCCACTCGTGCGGGTCGATAGCCATGGCCAAGGTCCCTCCCTGGCATCGCCGGCTACCCAAGCCGATGCGGCCGGCCGGAGTCTCCCCCATGCCGACCGCACCACCGTCGCCTCCGCCTGTGCGAAGCGGCAAACCGCTCACCCAACCAGCGGGCGAAGCGCCGGATGCCCATCGAACACGCGCATGCGCTCGATCAGGCCGTCCAGGCCCCAAACATGGCCGGCGCGATGCGCGATCAGGTAGACCAGCACGGTGGCGTAGACCAGATGGTAGTCGACGAGGAAATTAACGTTCTCCTCGATGTAGGGAAACTTCATGTGCGCGAAATAGTAGGTGATCATCAGCAAAATGCCGAATGGCCCGCTAAGGCGCACAAGAAGCCCCGAGATCAGCGACAAGCCGATCAACAAATGGCCCCACTTCACCAGGAAATCCGTCAGCGGCAGCACCGCGGGCTGCGCGAATACGGAAAAGAGGTCGTGGAACGTCACGACGTGATTGAGGAAGCCGGCGGTGTCGAAATTATCCCAAATCTGCCAAGCGCCGGCGTAGAGGAACGTCCAGCCCACCAAGATGCGCAGGACGAAGATGATCCCGCGGTCGAGTTTGGTTTCGGTCATGGCACACTCCATGTGTTGGAAAACGGATGACGTATGGTGGCAGGCAGCGCCGCAAACCCCATTGATTCAGGTCAAGCACGTTTTGCCGTATCGCGACGTTCGGTCGGCCCGCGCGCAAAGCGACGCCGCCGAAAGAAATACCCGATTGCGGACGACTTCGGCCGCGGCCGCGCCAAACAGGAGCTTGGAGGTCAAGCTGACCGCGTAGGGCAGCAGGTGAACGAAAGACGGACCGACAATCGGTAGCACGACAAAAAAGTTCATCGCCCACACGCCGGCGAGCGCCGTCAGCATGAACGCATAGGGATTGGCCTTCCCGGCGCGACGCGCTGACAGCGTTCGCCAAGCCAACGTGAGCGCGACGCCGAGCGTTGCGGCGAGAAGCATATGCACGCCGATGCCCAACGTTGCCGGGTAGGCTGGCAGCAGTGCACTCACTCCGGCGGCCGTGGTCACGCTCCGCGCCATGACGGTGGGATCGAGGCCGGTCAGGCCAGCATAGAGTGTCACCCACGCGATTTCGGCCAAGCCGCCGGCGGTGCCGGCTATGGCGCCCGTGCAAAGTGTTTCGAGTCGTTCCGTATTCGTCATGGCAGCCACCTCGATGTTTGAATTGCGCAGATGAAACCATCCGTCGACAGCGGCGGTTTTGACTTGGGTCAACGGGCCCGAACAAAGATTTGGACTGTCAGGAGCGTTCGCAGACTTCGCGAATCCGCTCTAATAAGGCGTTGCCCAAGAGCGGCTTTTCCACGATAGGGATTGCGGCTTTGGCCGCGCGCTTACTCACTGCGGAATTGGGATAGCTCACAACGAGAATGACCGGAGCGAACAGCCGCCGGTCGCGCAATGCCTCGATCAACTCCATGCCGCTCATTTCCGGCATGCGCTGGTCGATGACAAAACAATGAAAGGAGTCGATCTCGCTGGAGCGTAAAATCTCCGCGGCGTTGCAATAGGTGCGCACCGCGAAGCCCTCCAATTCGAGCGAGAATTTGAGGGCGTTGCAGACCGCTGGATCGTCATCCACTACGGCCACTTTCGGCCGTTTTGCCGCGGCTTCATCGCCTCCCTTGACGACCTGATCCAGCATGATCCCGTTCGCATCCGGCAACGTCGAGGCTGCCAAGTTGCCGAACGGCGGTAGTGCCGCATTGATCTATCGCAAAGTGTGCGGTGGCAGCTTATCGGCCGAGAATGTCGACGATCAGTGCCATGCGCACGAGCTCGGACAGGCTTCCTGCCTTCATTTTGTCCATCAGGTTGGCCCGATAAATTTCTACGGTGCGCGGACTGATGCCGAGATCGAAGGCGATCTGTTTATTGGCGTGACCGGCGACCAGCCCGTCAAGCACATCGCGCTCGCGCGACGATAAGTTCGCCAGGCGGCTCTCGATCTCCGCGCGTTCGCTCTGGCGTTTGGCCTCGCCCGCCCGCTGCCGCAGCGCCGAGTGCACGCTCGCCAGCAAGACTTCGTCGTCGAATGGCTTTTCCAGAAAATCTGCGGCGCCGAATTTCATGGCCTCGACCGCGAGTGGAACGTCGCCGTGACCGGTGACGACGATCACCGGAACGCCAATGCCCAGCTCTTTCAGCCGCCGCAGCAGGTCGATTCCGCTCATCCCCGGCATGCGCACGTCGGTCACGATACAGGCCACATCGGCACCAGGGAGCGCGGCGAGAAACGCCGAGGCCGACGCGTGAGTCCAAACCTGTAAGCCGGCGGCGCGCAGGAGGAAGGTCAGCGAATCGCGCAGCGCTTCATCGTCGTCGATGACGTGGACGATTCCCGCTTCAGACGGCATTGCCGACTTCCTCTTCGGTTACGGCAGGCAGCGTGAAGGAAAACACCGTGCCGCCGCCGGGATTGGGCCGCGGCGCGATCGAGCCGCCGTGCGCTTCGATGATGGTGCGCGAAATCGACAGGCCGACGCCCATACCCTGACGTTTCGTCGTGACGAACGGCTGAAACAATTGCGCGCTGATCTCGGGCGCGATGCCCGAGCCGGTATCGGACACGCTGATTTCGATGAGATTATCCTTCGGCGCCGAGGTCGCGATGACAAGCTCGCGTATCCTTGCGTTTTCCATCGCCTCGATGGCATTGCGCATCAGGTTGAGCAAGACCTGCTGCACCTGGACCTTGTCGGCAAGCACGAAATTGCTGCGCGGATCGAATTCGAAACTGACGCGTATTCCTTTATCCTTGGCGCCGACCAGCGCCAGCGCGCTCGCCTCTTCGATAAGCTTCTTGACGTCCTCGACCCGCCGTTCGCTTTCGCCACGGGCGACGAAGTCACGCAGCCGCCGGATGATCTGCCCCGCGCGCAATGCCTGATCGGCTGCCTTGTCCATGGCATCGCGCAGCATTGCAGCGCCATCGTCGGAGCGGTTCTCCAGAAGGCGCTGGGAGCCTTTCATGTAGTTGGCTATCGCGGAAAGCGGCTGGTTGAGCTCGTGCGCCAGTGCCGACGCCATCTCGCCCATTGCGGTCAGCCGCGACATGTGAACGAGCTCGGATTGCAGCTCCTGCAGCCGCGCCTCGGTCTCCTGACTTTCCGTGAGGTCGCGAATGAACCCGGTGAAAAATCGCTGGTCGCGAACGCGCATCTCGCCGACGGCAAGCTCGATGGGGAATGTCGAACCATCCCTGCGCTGGGCGACGACGACGCGGCCGATGCCGATGATTCGGCGCTCGCCGGTACGTCGATAGCGCTCAAGGTAGCCGTCGTGCTCCTGCCGGTACGGCAGCGGCATCAGCATCTTGACATTCTTTCCCAGGACTTCCGACGCGCCGTAGCCGAACAACCGCTCCGCGGTCGCGCTGAACGATTGCATGATGCCGCGCTCGTCGATGACGACCATGGCTTCCGGAATGCTGTCGAGAATCGATTGCAGATGGGTCGCGCGCGCGTGCGCCTCCTCCGCGCTCGCAGCCGCCGAGCGCCTGAGACGACTCAGAATCGCGCCACGCCACGACACGCCGATACCGACCAAAAGAAAAAGGACGGCATTGATGACATCCGAGGCCACTGGCGAGCGGACATCAAAGATGAAAAACAAACCGAGTCCGAAACCGAGAGCCGTCGCCGCCAAGCCGGGTCCCCAGCCGCCGAGAGCGGAAGCGATCAATATGGCCGGCAGGAAGAACAAATAGGAGGCTTCACCGCGGAGCGCCGACGCCAGGAGGAGCTTGACGCCGAGCGCCACGGCGATGACGAGGATCACAATACCGTATTGCAGGACGGCGCCGCGCAAAGGGGTGCCTTTGAAAGCGATCGGGGGTATGACGCTTTGCCGTTTCGGATTCGTATCAGACATGCTCGTGCCGTCCGCGCCCAGCCTCCGGTAGTGCGTCATAAGTCATCGCTGAGGCGGCAAATTCAATAGGCCGTACTGGCGTTTCGGTGCGTCCTTAAGGGCTAGCCCTTAGGTACAATATCTGAATTCCGGTGTTTGGTTTTGCGGCTTACCAGTGTCTCACCATCAATTCTGGAGACACGCCATGCTTGCCCAGGCCGCAATCCGCAGCGACGCGTTTCGTCTTGGGCCGCCGAGCCGCACGGTCCCTGTCATCCCCCGCGCCGACGCGCGCCCCGCATTACGGGCATCCGACACAGCAGGCTCACTCGACCAGACGATGCAATTGATGGGGGCGGTGATATCGTATCCGCGCAACGCCGAAATTTTCGGCGAGGACGAGCCGGCCGACTACATCTATAAGGTTGTCAGCGGCGGCGTGCGCACCCAAAAAATCCTGGCCGATGGGCGGCGGCAGATCGGCGCCTTCTACCTGTCCGGCGATCTTTTCGGCTTGCAGTTCGGCGACAAATACGCGCTTTCAGCGGAGGCGATGATCGATGCGAAGGTGCTGGTGGTGAAGCGCAGCGCGCTCATTGCGCTGGCCGGCCGCGACGCGTCGATTGCACAGAAGCTGTTCGCCCTGACCAGTTGTCAGTTGCAATGCATGCAGCGGCGAATCATGCTGCTCGCGAAAAGCGCGCAGGAGCGCGTGGCGACTTTCCTTGTGGAAATGGCTGACCGTTCGCCGGCAAGCGACACCATCGAGCTGCCGATGTCGCGGCAGGATATCGCCGACTATCTCGGCCTCACGATCGAAACGGTGTCGCGGACGCTGACGTCTCTGCAAGGCACGGCAACGATCGACCTACCGACCTCGCGGCGCATCGTGCTGCGGAACCGCCGAGCCCTCAACCATATGAACGGCTGACTTTGGTGAATGTAACAATTCAGCTTGGGAGAAGTGCCATGCTGGTCAGGGATATCATGACGCAGAAGGTGATTTCGATCGATCCGGACGCCTCGGTGATGAGGGCCGCACGATTGATGCTGCAAAACCATATCAGCGGTCTACCGGTTGCCGATAAGAACGGCAACTTGGTTGGCATCGTGACGGAGGGAGATTTCCTTCGTCGCAGCGAGCTTGGAACGGAACGGCGCCGCTCGAAATGGCTCGAATTCATCGTTGGGCCGGGACGGCTCGCCGACGAGTATGTACGGTCGTCGGGACGCAAGGTCGAAGAGATCATGACGCCCGATCCTTACACCGTTACGGAACAAGACACGGTGGAGCACCTCGTTGAAGTGATGCAACGTCGTCGCATCAAGCGTCTTCCCGTCGTGCGCGACGGGCGGATCGTCGGCATCGTCAGCCGCGCCAACCTGTTGCTCGCCCTGGCGAGTCTCGCTCGGGAGGCGGCGCCGTCCACGGAGCCCGATTGGTCGATCCGCAACGAAATCTCGGCAGCCCTTGGGCAACAGCACTGGGCGCCGGACATCAACGTTGTGGTTCGCAACGGTATCGTTGATTTGTCGGGCGCGATCACGGACGAGCGGGAACGCGGCGGGCTGATCGTCCTGGTCGAGAACGTACCGGGCGTGAAGAAGGTGCACGACCATCTGGTCTGGGTCGATCCGATGTCGGGGATGGCGTTTGCCTCTGCCGAGGATGAGGCGAGGGCGTCGGCGTCATGACTGCGCGCTGGCAGCGCGACCTGCATCAGCCGGATATCACTACGTCCTCCCCCTTTTCACGGGGCAGGATGAAGGGTTACGCCGCGGCGGCCTGCGCCTTGCGCTCCAGCACGAAGTCGTAATGCACGACGCAAAACGGCTCGTTCATGATCTCGCCGCTCGGCGCCTTGCTGCCGGCCGGCAACTTCTTGAAGTCGACGATCAACGGCTCTTTCACGCCATACACCGCGTCGTCGTTGATCCATTTATCGCCCGATTGGAACAGATGCGTGACCAGGCCGTGATAACCCGGCGCGCTCAGCGCAAAATGAATATGCGCCGGACGCATATGGCTCATATCGGTGCGATTCATCAGCTCGCCGATGGTGCCGTCCATGGGAATGGTGTAGGCGATCGGCGCCACCGTGCGGATCAAATAAGCGCCGTCGTCCTGCGCCCGATAAAGTCCGCGCATCCACGGCCCTTCGATGTCCGGCCGCTGCGCCTCGTAGAGGCCGTCGCCGTCGGTCTGCCAAAGGTCGAGCGTGGCGCCGGCGACCGGCTCGCCCTTGAGCCCGCTCACTTTGCCGACGACAAAGCAGGGAATTCCCGGCGCATTGACGGCCATATTGGCGCCATTGCTCATCGGCGGCGCATCGGCAACGTGGAACGGCCCTTCCACCGTGCTCGGCGTCGCCCCGCTCTGCCGCCGGTGGTTGATGGCGTCGACCAGCATGCTGACGCCGAGCACGTCCGACAGCAGGATGAACTCCTGGCGCTTGTCGTCGCACATCTGGCCGGTGCGGGTGAGGAAGTCGATGGCCGTCGCCCATTCGGCCTGGGTCGGCTCGATCTCGCGCACGAAGGCGTGGACGTGCTTCACCAGGGCCGTCATCACCTGGCGCAGCCGCGCATCCGGGATATTGGTCCAGCGCTCGCGCACGATATCGGTCAAGGTTTTTTCGGTCACGTAGGGCATCGTCGTCTCCTTGAAATTCAGTCGTCCAATGATCATCCGCCGTTCAACTCGCGCCGCACCAGCGCGGCGCCTTCGGTCATGGCTTTCATCTTAGCAAAGGCGACCGCGCGCGGCAGGTACTTCATCCCGCAATCGGGCGCCACGACCACCCGATTTGGCGGCACATAAGCGAACGCCCGCCGGATGCGATCGGCGACGATCTGCGGCGTCTCGACCGTCATGTCGGACAGATCGAGCACTCCCAGAATGATGGTCTTCGACGGCAGTTCGCGCAGGACCGCAAGGTCGAGCCTGGGCTGCGCCGCCTCGATCGAGACTTGTTGCGCCTTGGAGCCTTCGAGCTCGGGCAGGAACGAATAGCCCGACGGCTTGTCGCGCACCACAGCGGCATAGCCGAAGCACAGATGCACCGCGACCGTGCCGGCGACGCCGTCGAGCGCGCGGTCGAGCGCCTTGAGGCCGTAGTGCCGGGCGTCGCCGGGATGCTGTTGCATCCACGGTTCGTCGATCTGCACCACATCGGCGCCGGCGGCAAACAGATCCTTGATCTCGGCGTTGACGGCGGCGGCATAAGCCAGCGCCGCCGCTTCGGCGTCCTTGTAGTAATCGTCCTGCGCCTGCTTGCTCATGGTGAATGGCCCCGGCACGGTCGCCTTGATGGCGCGGTCGGTATTGGCGCGCAACACGGTGAGGTCGCGAAGCTCGACCGGGCCCTTGCGCCGGATCGGGCCGACGATGCGCGGCACCGCAATCGGCCGGCCGCTCCTGTTGATCGTGGTGCCGGGCTTTTTGACGTCGATGCCTTCGAGCGCGGTGGCGAAGCGGTTGGAATAGCTTTCGCGCCGCTGCTCGCCGTCGCTGATGATGTCGAGCCCGGCGCGCTCCTGGTCGCGAATGGCCAGAACCGTGGCGTCGTCCTGCGCGGCTTCGAGCTTGTCCGGCGACACGCGCCACAAATCATCGGCACGCACGCGCGGCACCTGCTTCGACAGCTTGTCGCGGTCGATCAGCCAGTCCGGCTGCGGGTAGGAGCCGACGAGGCAGGTGGGAAGCAGCATTATTCCATCCTCCCCTGCCGAGCGAAGCCCAGCGGGGGAGGATGAGATTACTACGCCTTCAGCGCGTTGGCGTAGGGATAGATCGCCTTGCCGGTCGCATAATCCGGCGGCGTGAGTACGGTCTCATAGCTCATGCCGCGCCAAGTTTCGAGATTCGCGGCATCGGTAATGTCATGGTACTG
>JASHQI010000219.1 GCA_030037645.1 Xanthobacteraceae bacterium | reverse complement strand
GCGGGGGCCGGGCCAGGAAAGAATTTGCGGTGTCAGCGCCGCGCCGGCGGCACGGTCACGGCAACGCTTTCGTTGATGCGCTCGCGGACGTGGTCCACGAAATAGCGCGCCTGCGATTTCCGCAGCCCACCGACCACCAACGGATTGAGTCCGCCCGAGCTTTCGACGCTGATGGCGTCCCAAATCAGGCCGCGTCGATGCGCGACCTCGGCGATATGCGACAGCGGCAGATGCTCGTCGGTGCGTTCCCACGGCACAAACCAGCGCCTGATGATGTTTGTCGAAATGCCAACGTGATCGGCGACAATGCGGGCCGGAAAAATCAGCCGAGTCAGATTGAAATGCCACAGCGCCCAAAACCTGCTCGAGCGCACTGAGATCAGATCGTTGGCGGTCGTGCCTTGAGTCACGAATATCTCCCGTTCGGGCTCCAAAAGCCGCGTCCCCGCTTAGGCAGGGGCCAGCGGGATACTGCATCGATCTTCATATAATGTCTCTTGCGCGCTAGAGCATGATCCCGAAAAGTGGAAACCGGTTTTCGGATAACATCATGCTCAATCAAAACGCCAGAGCCCGGTTTTGATTCCATCAAAACCGAATAGGCTCTAGCGCGCCTGGGCAACGCGCGCCGGGGCATTGGCCAACATGGCGTCGAGCTGGTCGCGATCCCTGTCGAATGCAGCAAGAGTCGAGCCCTCGAGCACCCGGCCGCGCGGCAGCTTGACTCGCATCGGATCGACGAACCGGCCGTTGATGTGAATCTCAAAGTGCACATGTGCGCCGGTCGAAAGTCCGGTCGAGCCGACAAAGCCGATGATCTGGCCCTGCCGCACATGGCTGCCGACCTGGAGTCCGCGCGCGAACGCGGTCATGTGTCCGTATGCGGTCTCGTAGCCATTGAGGTGGCGAATGCGGATGTATTTGCCATAGCCCCCCTTGGGCCCGATCTCCTCGATCACACCGTTGCCGGCGGCAAAGATCGGCGTGCCCATCGGCGCCGCCCAATCCACTCCGGTGTGGAACTCCTTCGTGTGCATGATCGGTTGAACGCGCCAGCCGAACGGCGATGTTTCGATGCCGACCGGGACCGGCTTGCGCACCAGGAATTTCTTGGCGCTGACGCCGTCCTCGTCATAGTAGTCGTATTGGCCGTCGTCGGTGGTTTGGAAATGGTAGTATTTCTTGGTGTCGCCGCCGACGGTGAGCGACGCGTAGCGCACCTCGTTCTTGCCCTCGCTATTCACATCGTCCGAATAAAGCACGTCGAACGAGTCGCCCGCTTCGACTTTGCGCTGGAAATCGACATCGTACGAGTAGATGCGCACCATGTCTTCGATTACGGAGGAGGGGATGTTGTTGCGCAGGGCGGTTTCGTAGAGGCTCTGATAGAGGTCCACCCCGGAATTGTCATCCTCGCCTTGGGTCGCTTCATCGTCGCTCGGTGCCGCGGTCACGTCGGCGTCGACGTTGCGGATGTCGACCGGCACGTATGCGCCCTCGTCGGACAGTGCGACTGCCGCTTCGATCGAGGAGTCGTCGACGATGATGACGCGCAGCGGCTGCATATGCCCGAGGCCGGCCGCAGCCAGCAACACGCGCAACTTCTCACCATCCTTAAGGTTTCCTCCATTCTTGCCTGCCGGCCCAAGCGCATCGAGGATTGCCCTGATCTCATCCGGGGCCGCGCCGAGCTCGCGCAGAATCGAGCCGACCGTTTCGCCCTTTTTCGCCGGGATCACGCGTTCGTTCGAATCCTCGTCGGCGTTGGACTGGATCGTCTTGGGCAGCAGAGTGACATTCTCGGGGATGGCGCGCGGTTCCAGTCCCAAGCCGCTTTCGGGATCGTTCTCGGAGGCATAATCGAGCTTGAGGCTGCCCGTTGTGTCGGTGGCTTTGAGCAGCGGCGAGTCCGCTTTGACGGGATTGGCGATATCGCGCACGCGTTCCAGCACATCGTCGAGCGGCAATAGCGTTGACGCTCTAACTTTCGGCAGCAGCGAATTGAGATCGCAGACACCGGGCGCGATTTTGCCGCGCACTGCGGGAGCGGCGAAATCGCAGGTGACGAAAGAGACCTCGGCGTCCGGTTCTGCCGCCGGCGTCTCGTCGTCGCCGCCCACCGAGTCGGCGAGCAATTTCTGCGGATTGTAAGGGGGAATATTGGCGGAGAGGCTCGAAACGGTGAGTGAAAGGCTGCCTGCTACGCGCACATAGGCGCGTGTGCGCACCAGTTCGCGATCGTGAAACCGGGTCGTGGTCGGAATGCGCAAAATCTGGCGTGAGACGGTGGGCTCGCTGATGGCGAGAAGGCGGTCGGTCTTTCGCAATCCGGTCAAGCGGTCCCCGAAACTGGTGAGCGCTCCGCGCAGCGCCATCTCGACCCGCTCGGGCGCGGCGGCGAAATTAGTCTGGCCATCCAACGAGGTGAAAACGGCGCCGCCCATAAGAGCTGCGCCGCACAGTCCAGTCAGAATCGTGCCGGTGAACCATTGGATCGACAGCCGCCGGCGGTCGATCAAGCCACCGCTGCCGCCATCCACCGAAAGTGGCGGTTCGTTGCCGAGATCAATAAGCCCGGCATCGGGTTTTCGACTTGCGCCGCGCAGCCTCGCCTGGTCCAAGACCATGTCCCCTGCACCCGCGATCGCACCCGGCACTTAAGCCGTATGCGGCGCAAAGTTGTGACGCTATGCCAAGTCTTGGCGGTGAACCAAGGCCTGGCGCCGAGCTTGTCCACTGGACCGGCCTCGAATGAAGCCGGGAGTCCGAGACATGACACAAATCCCCGGCTGTCCCGGACCATCAACCGCGATCCGGTAGCCAAGGCTCGAAGCTTGCGAGATGCTGTCGCGTCCCCGCATTGCGACATCCCCGACGGAACTGTGCAAAGAACGGCGGAGGAATGTGGCCGCAGTACGGCGCGGAGGGTTCGAAACCTCCGCTTGAGGAACACTTTGCCGGTGTGTTCGTCGCTCGTCCCGAACCGGCAGAAATTGCCGATTTGATGCGATGCACAGGGCCTATTCTGGCCGCCGAGGCGTTGACAATCCCGGGCTGCGAAGACTATATAGACCCTCTTGGCGCGCCGCCGCTTGGCGCGATGGCGCGTCTGCGAAGCCCCTCACTGTTTACGCGGTGACCGAGCATCCGGCCATGATCTCGTGGCCATGTCGGATGTACGGGTTTCGGCGGCTCCGGCAAGTGCCGGAGACGGAGCCGCAAGGTTCCGGGGTGTTTGACAGGTGAATCGGAAGAAAGAGAAACGTGGACGGCGGAGTCCTTGCGGACCGCTGCTGCGAAGGCAAGCCCTTGGCACAGCGGTCATGGAAGAGACTTCGGCGGTCGACGTTTCAGGTCAACACTATGGTCGCTTGGGCGAGCAATCGTTCAGGGGATCAAAGTGCGACCTCGTCAATGGCGGCGCGAAAGCGTCGCCGTGCGAAACGTGATCGGCCGGGAAAAGTTCTCATCCAACTTGAGAGTTTGATCCTGGCTCAGAGCGAACGCTGGCGGCAGGCCTAACACATGCAAGTCGAGCGCCGTAGCAATACGGAGCGGCAGACGGGAGAGTAACACGTGGGAACGTGCCCTTCAGTTCGGAACAACCCAGGGAAACTTGGGCTAATAC
>JASHQI010000218.1 GCA_030037645.1 Xanthobacteraceae bacterium | reverse complement strand
GACATCGGCCTCAAACTCGCCACCGACGGCGAATTTCGCCGCTCATGGTGGCATTTCGACTTCTTCAAGGGCCTCGACGGAGTCACCCCCTACACCACCGACGCCGGCATCCAGTTCCACGGCGTCCAGACCAAGGCCGAGGGCATCAAGATCACGGGGAAGATCGGCTTTTCCGGCCATCCGATGCTGGAGCATTTCAAGTTTTTGAAACGCCATTCGCGCGTCACGCCGAAGATGACGATTCCGGCGCCGTCGACGTTTCACTTCCGCCAAGGCCGCGCCTCGATCAGCAAGCTGGTCTACCCCGATCTCGATCGGTTTTTCGACGACCTCGCCACGGCCTATCGAAGCGCAATCCGCGCCTTCTACGACGCCGGCTGCCGCTATTTGCAGCTCGACGACACCGCCTGGGCGATGGTGTGCGATCCGAGCGAACGCGCGCATTCCAAGGAGCGCGGCGACGACCCCGATACGCTGCCGAAGCGCTATGCGCGGCTGACCAACTCGGCGCTCGCAAGCAAACCGGCGGACATGGCCATCACGATGCATTCGTGCCGAGGAAATTTTCGCTCGACCTTCATTGCGTCGGGCGGCTATGAATTCGTCGGCGAACAACTCCTCGCCAATACCGGCTTCGACGGTTATTTCCTCGAATACGATTCGGAGCGGGCCGGCGGGTTCGAGCCGCTGCGGTTTTTTCCGAAGGGCAAGAAGCAACTGGTGCTCGGTCTCGTCACGTCGAAGACCGGCAAGCTTGAAAATAAGGACAATATCAGGCGCCGCCTCGACGAGGCGACGAAATACGTCGCGCTCGATCAGCTTTGCCTGTCGCCGCAATGCGGCTTCGCTTCGACCGAAGAAGGCAATGTGCTGGCCGAAGAGGAGGAATGGGCGAAGCTGCGGATGATCGTGGAGATCGCGGACGAGGTTTGGGGCAGGTAACTCCCTCCGCCTGAAAGGGAGGTCAAATGGGAGAGACAACCATGCAGCGAACCAAGCCGCCATTCCGCGCCGATCACGTCGGCAGCCTGCTGCGCACGGCGTCGCTGAAGGCGGCGCGGGAACAGCGCGCCAAAGGCGAAATCACCGCCGACGCGCTTGCCAAAATCGAAGATCGCGAGATCGAGAACGTCATCCGCAAACAAGAATCGATCGGTCTACAGTCGGTGACCGACGGCGAATACCGGCGCATCTCGTGGAATTACGACTTTCTGGAAAGACTCGACAACGTCGAGTCTTATGTTGGCGAGCGCAAGATCAAGTTTGCCGCCAGCGGGCCGCAGCCGCGGCCGATCCTGCTCCGCGTGATCGGCAAGCTTGGCGGCTACAAGCCACACCCGATGATCGAGCACTTCAAGTTTTTGAAAGCGCATACAAGGCAGACAGCGAAGCTTACGATACCCTCGCCGTCCTCGCTGCACTTTCGTTATGGCCGCGACGCCGTGCCGGAGTCGCTCTATCCGTCGATGAACGATTTCTACCGCGATCTCGGCCAATCCTACCGCAAGGCGGTGCACGCCTTCGCCGACGCCGGATGTCGCTATCTCCAACTCGACGAGGTCAACCTCGCCTATCTGTGCGACCCGTCATTGCGCAAGGTGATCGCCGACCGCGGCGAGGATCCGGCGGCGCTGCCGGCGATCTATGCCGGCATGATCAACGCCGCGATCGCCGACATCCCGCCCGACATGACGATCACGATGCATCTGTGCCGGGGCAACTTCCGTTCGAGCTTCGTCGCCTCGGGCGGCTATGAGCCGGTGGCCGAGCTTCTATTCAACACCATCAACGTGCACGGCTACTTCATGGAATACGACACCGAGCGCGCCGGCGGCTTCGAGCCGCTGCGCTACGTGCCGAAGGGAAAGACCGTCGTGCTCGGGCTTGTCACCACCAAGAGCGGCGCGCTGGAGAAGAAAGACGACATCAAGCGTCGCATCGAGCAGGCGGCCAGGTTTGCTGACATCGAGCAGCTTTGTCTGTCGCCGCAATGCGGCTTCGCCTCGACCGAGGAAGGCAATGTGCTGGCTGAAGAAGAGGAATGGGCGAAGCTCAAGATGATCGTCGAGATCGCCAACGAAGTATGGAGTTAAAAATGCAACGAACCAAGCCGCCGTTCCGCGCCGATCACGTCGGCAGCTTGTTGCGGCCCGCAGCGCTTAAACAGGCGCGCGAACGCCGCACCAAAGGCGAGATTACGGCCGCCGAGCTGAAAGCAGCGGAAGACCGCGCGATCGAAGACATCATCAACAAACAGGAAGCCGTCGGCCTGCAATCGATCACCGACGGCGAATTCCGCCGCTCCTGGTGGCATCTCGATTTCCTGTGGGGCCTCGACGGCGTCGAGAAGCACGTCATGGACGCAGGCATCACCTTTGCCGGGACGACGACACGCAATGAGGGCATAAAGGTTACCGGCAAAATCGGATTCTCGAGCCACCCGATGATCGAGCATTTCAAGTTTCTCAAGGCGCACACCAAACGCACGCCGAAGATGACCATTCCAGCACCGTCGGCGATCTACGGCCGCCCGAACGCCACGCCGATCGACAAGTCTGTCTATTCGAACAAGGAGAAGATGTTCGACGATCTCGGCCAGGCCTATCGAAAAGCCGTGCGCGCTTTCGCCGAGGCCGGCTGCCGCTATTTGCAACTCGACGAAGTGTTCATCGCCATGCTGTGCGATCCGAAATACCGCCAGCAGATGAAGGATCGTGGCGACGATCCCGATTATCTCGGGCCGCTTTATGGCGACCTCATCAACATTGCGATCTCCGACATTCCGCCGGACATGACGGTCACGATGCATCTGTGCCGCGGCAACTACAAATCGACATTCATGGGGACCGGCGGCTATGACGCGATGCAGGAAGTGCTGTTCGACCGCATCAAGGTGCACGGCTATTTCATGGAATACGATACCGCCCGCGCCGGCGGTTTCGAGCCGCTGCGCCGCCTGCAGAAGGGCCGCCTCGCGGTGCTCGGTCTGGTGACGACCAAGACCGGAACGCTGGAAGCCAAGGACGCAATCGAGCGCCGCATCGAGGAGGCGGCCAAGTTTGCCGACATCGAGCAGCTTTGCCTCTCGCCTCAATGCGGCTTCGCATCGACCGAGGAGGGAAATATCCTCGCCGAGGACGAACAGTGGGCAAAGCTCAAGATGATCGGCGAAGTCGCGCGCGAAGTGTGGGGATAAGGTTTGTTTGTTGCCATCCCCCTAAAGCGGGGAAGCGACATGAATGGGGGGAATGAATGCCGAATATTGTTGCCGGCAAAGTCGCCATCGTGACAGGTGCAGGACGCGGTATCGGCCGCGGCATTGCATTGCTCATGGCGCAAGAGGGCGCGCGCGTCGTAGTTTGCGATATCGGCGCCAGCCTTGACGGCGCCGGCAATGACGCCGGCCCCGCACACACCGTCGTCGCCGAGATCAAAAAGACCGGCGGCGAGGCGATCGCCTCGACGGTCTCGATCAGCGAGCCGGGCAACGCCGAGAAGATCGTCAAATCCGCGCTCGATGCGTTCGGCCGCGTCGATGTTCTGGTCAACAATGCCGGTATCCTGCGCGACCGCATCTTTCATCGCATGAGCTGGTCGGACTGGTCGGACGTCATCGCCGTGCATCTCCACGGCAGCTTCGCCATGAGCCGCGCCTGCGCAAACCTTTTCCGCGAGCAGAATTCCGGCAGCTTCGTGCACATGACCTCGACCTCCGGCCTGGTCGGCAATTTCGGCCAGGCCAATTACATGGCGGCCAAGATGGGGATCGTCGGGCTGTCGCGTGGCATCGCACTTGACATGGCGCGCTTCAATGTGCGCTCGAACTGCGTCGCGCCGTTCGCCTGGACGCGCATGATCGACTCTATTCCGGCGGAAACCGAGGAGGAAAAGGCGCGGGTCGCCAAGTTCCGCGAGATGACGCCGGAAAAGATCGCGCCACTCGTGGTCTATCTCGCCTCCGACCAGGCCTCCGGCATCAGCGGCCAGATCTTTTCGGTGCGTAACAACGAAATCTATTTGTTCAACCAGAACCGTCCGATCCGCACGCTGCACCGATCCGACGGCTGGACCCCGGAAAAGATCGCCGAGCAGATCAAGGGCGCGTTCGCCGCTTCCCTTACGCCGCTCGAGCGCTCGGGCGATGTGTTTTCGTGGGATCCGCTGTGATGGTCGTCATTGCGAGCGCAGCGAAGCAATCCAGCACACAATGTAAGCGGCCCTGGATTGCATCGTCGCTTCCGCTCCTCGCAATGACGTTGGGAAGGCCGAAGGTGTGAAATGACCATCGTTTACGAAAAGCTGATGGCGCTCGATATCCCGCCGGCCGAACAGACGTACGGTCCGAAAGACTGCATGCTTTACGCGCTTGGCATCGGTCTCGGCCATGACCCCATGAACGAGGACGAACTGCCGTTTGTCTATGAAAAGAATTTGAAGGTGCTGCCGACTATGGCGGCCGTGCTCGGTTATGTCGGCTTCTGGGCACGCGACCGCGACACCGGCATCGACTGGCTCAAGATGGTCAATGGCGAGCAAGGCGTCACGCTGCACCGGCCGTTGCAGGGCCAAAACACCGTCATTGGCCGCCAGCGCATCGTCGAAGTGATCGACAAGGGCGCCGGCAAAGGAGCGCTGGTGTTCAGCGAGCGCAAGGTGACGGACAAGGCGACCGGCGAGTTGATCGCAACCGTTACGCAGACAAGCTTCTGCCGCGCCGATGGCGGCTTCGGCGGACCGCCGCGACAAGCACCGGAGCCGCACCCGATTCCGGCCAGAGCCCCCGACGCGGTTTGCGACCTGCCGACGCGCCCGGAGGCCGCGTTGATCTATCGGCTCAGCGGCGACCGCAATCCGCTGCATGCGGAGCCGGCGGTGGCGAAACAAGCGGGCTTCCCGCGTCCGATCATGCACGGGCTCGGCAATTTCGGCATCGCCGGCCATGCGGTGCTGAAAACCATCTGCGGCTACGATCCGAACCGGCTCACCTCGTTCGCCTGCCGCTTCTCCGCGCCGGTCTTTCCGGGCGAGACGATCCGCACCGAGATGTGGTGCGACGGCGCGGTGGTAAGCTTCCACTCCCGCGTCGTCGAGCGCGACGTGATCGCCGTCAACAACGGCTGCGCCGAGGTGCGGTCGTGATCGAACGCAGCGACCTCGCCCCGATCCAAGAGGCGGTGCACGCGCTATGCGCCGATTTTCCCGGCGAATACTGGCGCGCGCTCGACCGCGATCGCGCTTATCCGGAAAAATTCGTCGCAGCACTGACCAAAGCCGGCTTTCTCGCAGCGCTGATCCCGGAGCAATACGGCGGTAGCGGCCTGACGATGTCTGCAGCGGTTGCAATCATGGAGGAGATTCAGGCTTCCGGCTGCAACGGTGCCGCATGCCACGCGCAGATGTACACGATGGGGACGGTGCTGCGTCACGGCAGCACCGAACAGAAAGCGCGCTACCTGCCGGCCATCGCGCGCGGTGAACTGAGATTGCAGGCGTTCGGCGTCACCGAGCCGACATCGGGCAGCGACACGCTCAACCTTCGCACCACTGCGATGCGGGACGGCGACTCTTACGTCATCAACGGCCAGAAAATCTGGACCTCTCGCGCCGAGCATTCCGATCTCATGCTGCTCTTGGCGCGCACCACGCCGCGCGAGCAGGCAAAGTCGCGTACCGCGGGCCTCTCGGTTTTCCTCGTCGACATGCGCGCCGCGAAGGGCAAAGGACTGACCATCCGGCCCATCCGCACCATGATGAACCATGCCACGACCGAGGTGTTCTTTGAGAACATGCGCGTGCCGGCGCAGAACCTCATCGGCCAGGAGGGCGAAGGCTTTCGCTACATCCTGTCCGGCATGAATGCCGAGCGCATTCTCATTGCCGCCGAATGCATCGGCGACGCGAAATGGTTCATCGATAAAGCCGCAGCCTACGCCCGCGAACGGATCGTGTTTGGTCGGCCGATCGGGCAGAACCAGGGCGTCCAATTCCCGATTGCGCGCGCTTATATCGGCATGCGCGCCGCCGAATTGATGGTGCGCGAAGCGGCAGAACTCTATGAAGCCGGCAGGGAGTGCGGCGCGGAGGCCAATATGGCCAAGCACCTTGCCGCCGAAGCGTCGTGGGCTGCAGCCGACATGTGTGTACAGACTCACGGCGGCTTCGGTTTCGCCGAGGAATTCGATATCGAGCGCAAATTCCGCGAGACGCGGCTCTACACCGTGGCGCCGATCTCGACCAATTTGATTCTCTCCTATATCGCCGAGCACGTGCTGGGATTGCCAAGGTCGTATTAGCGCATGACCCTCCCCCTCTCCGGCCTGCTCGTCGTCTCGCTCGAACAGGCGGTCGCAGCGCCGATGTGCAGCTGCCGCCTCGCCGACGCGGGAGCGCGCGTGATCAAGATCGAGCGCCCGGAGGGCGATTTTGCGCGCGGCTACGACGATCTCGTGCACGGCGAATGCAGCTATTTCGTCTGGCTCAACCGCGGCAAGCAATCCGTCGTCCTCGATTTGAGCAAGGGCGAGGACAAGGCCCTGCTCGCGGCGATGCTCGCGCGCGCTGACGTTTTCGTGCAAAATCTCAAGCCTGGCGCGGTGGCCAGATTAGGCTTTCCCATCGCGCGGCTGCGTCGCGAATATCCGCGCCTCATCTGCTGCTCGATCTCCGGCTATGGCGAGAGCGG
>JASHQI010000217.1 GCA_030037645.1 Xanthobacteraceae bacterium | reverse complement strand
GCCGGGCCAATCCCTTTCACCGGAAGAGCACGATCATGACGGCCCGCGTCCTCATCAGCGATGCTTTATCACCGGCTGCGGTGCAGATTTTCACTGACCGTGGCATCGAGGTCGACTTCCAGCCGGACCTCGGCAAGGACAAACAGCGGCTTGCCGCCGCCATCCCCGGCTTTGATGGACTCGCGGTGAGGTCGGCCACCAAGGTCACGGCGAAACTCTTGGAACACGCCGACCGGCTCAGGGTGATCGGCCGTGCAGGGATTGGGGTCGACAACGTCGATATACCCGCCGCAACCGCCAAGGGCGTCATCGTGATGAATACGCCGTTCGGCAATTCGATCACGACGGCCGAGCACGCAATCACGCTGATGCTGTCCTTGGCGCGGCAAATTCCCGAGGCCGACGCTTCCACGCGGGCCGGCAAATGGGAAAAGAACAGATTTCTCGGCGTGGAGATTTTTGGCAAAACGCTGGGTGTCATCGGCTGTGGCAATGTCGGCTCGATCGTCGCCGACCGAGCCATCGGGCTTAAGATGAAAGTGATCGCCTATGATCCCTTCCTGTCCGCCGAACGCGCCCTGCATCTCGGCGTCGAGAAGGTCGAACTCGACGAGCTGTGGCGCCGCGCCGATTTCATTACGCTCCATACGCCGCTCACCGACAAGACCCGCAACATCATCAACGCCCAAACACTGGCGCTGACCAAGAAGGGCGTCCGCCTGATCAATTGCGCACGCGGCGAACTCGTCGACGAGGCGGCTTTGTGCGACGCGCTCAAATCCGGCCGCGTCGCCGGCGCCGCGATCGACGTGTTCCGCGATGAACCGGCGACGCAAAGCCCGCTGTTCGGGCTGCCCAACGTGGTCTGCACGCCGCATCTCGGCGCCTCGACGATGGAGGCGCAGGAGAACGTCGCACTCCAGGTCGCCGAGCAGATGTCCGACTATCTGCTGCGCGGCGCGATTTCCAACGCCGTCAATTTTCCTTCGATAAGCGCCGAGGAAGCGCCGAAGCTGAAGCCCTTCGTGGCGCTGGCGGAAAAGCTCGGCTCGTTCGCCGGGCAGCTCACCGAGACCGGAATCAAGCGTGTGCAGATTTCCTATGAGGGCGTTGTGGCGCAGATGAATACCAAAGCGCTCACCTCGGCCGCGGTCGCCGGCCTGCTGCGCCCGATGCTGCAGGACGTCAATGTCGTCTCCGCGCCCATCGTCGCCAAG
The DNA here is from genome assembly GCA_030037645.1 of Xanthobacteraceae bacterium. GTDB lineage: Bacteria > Pseudomonadota > Alphaproteobacteria > Rhizobiales > Xanthobacteraceae > BOG-931. The sequence goes on along the minus strand of JASHQI010000217.1, from coordinate 7,181 downwards.
GACCGCGGTATCGTCGTCGAAGAGATGCGACGCGAGGCCGAGGGCGATTACGAAAGCCTGATCACCGTTACCGTGGTGACCGACCGGCAGACGCGCTCGGTATCTGGCACGGTCTACGCCGACGGCCGCCCACGCATCGTCAATATCAAAGGCATTCGAATCGACGCGGAGTTCGGCCCCTCCATGCTCTACGTGACCAATCAGGACAAACCCGGATTTGTCGGCCGCTTCGCAACGCTTTTGGCCGGAGCAGGTATCAACATCGCGACGTTCCACCTCGGGCGCGAATCCGCCGGCGGCAATGCCATCGCATTGGTTGAGGTTGACGGCGCAGTGCCAGCCGACGTGCTCGCCAAAGTCCATGAAATTCCGAACGTGCAACAGGTAAAGCCGCTGCGGTTTTGAGCAATCACTTGCGCGTCGCGATCGTGATTCCGGTAAACACGAATCCGTAGCCGACGGCGTGGTACAGCTCGAATTGCTCGCCGAGCAGCAGGATCGCCATCACCGAGCCGAAAACCGGCACGAGATGGATGTACGGCGCGGCGCGATTGGCGCCTATCAAGTCGATGCCCCGGTTGAGGAACAGATAGCCGAGCAACGACGGAAAGACGCAGATGAAGGCGAAGGTCGCAACGCTTTCCGCGTCGAACACCATGATGCGGCCGCTGCCAATTTCCCACGCCACCGCCGGCGCCAGCATCAACGCGCCCAAGCCCATGCCCACTGCGAGGAACGAGAACGGATGCATGGCCGGACGCCTGCGCAAGAAGGCCGCATAAAATCCATAGACGACCAGCGCGACCACGAAGCATACGTCGCCCCTATTGAACTTGATCGAGAGCAGCACATCGAGGCTGCCGTGACAGACGATGACAAGGACGCCGCTGAGTGAAATGCATATGCCTCCCGTCTGCCGCAGCGTCAGCCGGTCGCCGAACAGGACGAACGTCCACATCGCCACAAACAACGGGCCAACGGATTGCAGCAAGAGCCCATTGATCGCGGAGGTGTATTGCAGGCCGTAATAGGCCAACGTGTTGTAGACCGAGAAGCCCGTGAACGACAGCAGCGTCATCAGTCCGGCATTTTTCCGGATCGCCGGCCAGTCACGCACGAGATGCGGGACGGCAAACGGTAACAGGATCGCAGATGCGCCGCCCCAACGGATGAACGCCAAAGTCATCGGTGGAACATGTCCGACGATGAACCGGCCAAGAACGGTGTTGCCGGCCCAAAACAGCGAAGTCAGCGACAATAAAAGGTAAGGCTGATCGAACAGCCAACCCCTTGCACGAGTGAGGCTCTCGGCACGCGCCCCCGGCATGACGCAGTTCCTTTGTGCCCATGGCGGGCGCGTCCGAGTGCTATCGCGGGTGGTCGCGGACGACCAGTGCCCGAGCTGCATGGCAGGGACGGGACCCAGAAGCTGCGACAATCGGCGCCGCGCGCCCCGCCAAGGCGCCCGAAATACGGCCGGAATCTCTTATTCAGTAGGCTCTAGTGGAGAGAGAACCCAAATTCGCCGCGGAACCCGAATAATCACCGGGTAGCCCGAATTCGCTGCTACGCCAACCGTTTGCTTCGCATCACGCCGGCCGGGGGAGCCGCTTTGCCTTGCTTCGAACGGTATCATCCATTATCCGGAACAGTCGGCTGCGGCCCGTATCCGATTCATGTGCTTACCCACCGGCCTTTGGGGGACATTTCCTCATGGCAAATGTTGTCGTGGTCGGCTCCCAATGGGGAGACGAGGGCAAAGGCAAGATTGTCGATTGGTTGTCGGAACAGGCCGACATCGTCGTGCGGTTCCAAGGCGGCCACAATGCCGGCCACACCCTGGTGATCAACGGTGTCACCTACAAGCTCTCGCTGTTGCCATCCGGTGTGGTTCGGCCCGGCAAGCTGTCGATCATCGGTAACGGTGTCGTGCTCGATCCCCATGCGCTCATGTCCGAGATCGCGCACCTCATGACTCAAGGCGTCAAGGTCACGCCGGACAATCTGCGCATTGCCGAAAACACGCCTTTGATCCTGCCGTTGCACCAGGAGCTCGACGTCGCGCGCGAGCGGGCGTCCGGCAAAGCTGCGATCGGCACAACGGGACGGGGTATCGGGCCGGCTTACGAGGACAAGGTGGGGCGGCGCGCGATCCGGCTGATGGATCTCGCCGACTTGCAGATGCTCAACGGCAAGATCGAGCGACTGCTGGCGCATCATAATGCGCTGCGGCGCGGACTCGGCATGAGCGAGATCGCACCGCGAACGCTTTACGCCGAGCTGGCCGCGGTGGCCCCGAAGGTGCTGCCGTACATGGATTCGGTCTGGTCACTGCTCGACGACAAGCGCCGTGAAGGTAAACGCATTCTGTTTGAAGGCGCCCAAGGTGCGCTGCTCGATATCGACCACGGCACCTATCCGTTCGTTACGTCGTCGAATACGGTCGCGGCGCAGGCCGCGACCGGCACCGGACTCGGGCCCAACGCGATCGGCTACGTCCTCGGCATCTGCAAAGCCTACACCACGCGCGTCGGCGCCGGTCCGTTCCCGACCGAACAGATCAACGAAGTGGGTAAGATGCTCGGCGAGCGCGGCAGGGAGTTTGGCGTCGTGACTGGGCGGCCGCGTCGCTGCGGCTGGTTCGACGCCGTGCTGGTGCGTCAGACGGTGCGCACGGGCGGCATCCAGGGGCTCGCGCTCACCAAGCTCGACATCCTCGATGGCTTCGATGAGGTCAAAGTTTGTGTCGGGTACCGGCTGGACGGACGCGAGATCGATTATCTTCCCGCGAGCGAACACGCGCAGGCGCGCGTCGAGCCGATCTATGAGGCGATCGCCGGCTGGCGGGAACGGACCGCACGAGCGCGATCGTGGGCCGACCTACCGGCGCAGGCTATCAAATACGTCCGCAGGATCGAGGAGCTGATCGGCTGTTCCGTTGCCGTCTTATCGACCAGCCCGGAGCGCGAGGACACCATCCTCATGCAAAACCCATTCGAAGCATGAGCCAAGATGAAAAATCCGTCAGCCAAGCGTAAGCTTAAGCCATGACCGACTATCAACCGCTCATCTCGCGAGCCGTGGACGGACTTGACAAGGGCACCGGCGAAGCCCGCCGGACGCTTTACGAGCGGGCCCGCTCCGCGCTGGTCGCCCAGTTGCGCTCAGTGAATCCGCCACTGTCGGAATCCGATATCACCCGAGAGCGCCTGTCGCTTGAAGAGGCGATTCGCAAGGTGGAGGCCGACGCGGCGCGCAAATCTCGCGCCGAGGCGCGTAATGAGTCGCGCTTTGAGCCGCGACCGCTCAAGCCCTCAGGACGCCGAGCGCCGGCGGAAGCGCCGCCGCGGACCGCACCCACCGCGCCACCAGTTGCGCCGACACGCGGCCAGGCCCAGCAGCCGACGGGCGAATCAAGGAACCCCGAACGCAACGCCGCGATTCGCAATGAACCGACCCAAGTCGGGCATAGTCCTGACAGGGGGCAAGCCGAAGCACCGCGCGAGGAGACCGCGGCTAGCGCACGCAGCCGATTGCTTAACGCGCGGACGCCCTCGCTCAAACAGGAAGGGATCAAAGGCTTCCGCGACGTCTTGACCGATGCGAACGATCTCGGTGTCGCCACGTCCAGGGCGGTACAGTCCGCCCACGACACACGGGATTCTTATGAGGCAATGCCGCCCCGGCGATCGCCGCAAAGCGAGAATGTCGCTCCGCCGGTTTCGCCGATCACCCGATTCGAACCGCAATTCGATGCGGAAGCGTGGCGTTCTTCCGACGGCGAGCCGCTGCAACTGCATAGCCTCGAGCCCGCCTTTGAATTGGAGGACGAGGCGCCGACCTTTGCACCGCAAGCCACGCGACCACGGCCGCCCCGCTTCAGCGAGTTCGAAGAGGGCTACGAGTCGACGCGACCGCCACGGTCGTATCGCGGTCTGGTCAAGCTCGCCGTGGTGCTGGGAGTTCTGGGGATATTTGGAGCGGCTTTATCATGGCAGTGGCCGACCATCTCGCACTTTGCTTCGCAGATGAAACCGAGGCAGCCGAAACCAGTGGAACAAGTGCAACCTCAAGCGCCCAAAAAATTCCCCGGCCGCGTTCCCCAGGAGCAAAGTCCTGGACAAGCGGCCGTTAACGGCGCGCCGGCAAATCAGGCGCCGGCCGTCGCGCAACGAGTCGTGCTCTACGAAGAAGACCCGAACAATCCGCAAGGCCGGCGATATGTCGGGTCCGCGATCTGGCGCACGGAAACGGTGTCGCCCGGACCGGGCTTGGCGCCGGAACTCGCAGTGCGCGCGGACATAGAGGTTCCCGACCGGCACATGACCGTAACTTGGTCGCTCCGTCGCAATACCGACCCGGCTCTTCCGGCCAGCCATACGATCGAGATCAGGTTTAGTCTGCCGGCCGATTTTCCTGGCGGCGGCATTTCCAACGTGCCTGGTATCCTGATGAAGCAATCGGAGCAGGCGCGCGGCACTCCGCTCGCAGGTCTCGCCGTCAAGGTGACGAACGGTTACTTCCTGATCGGTCTTTCCGCGACCGAAACCGATCAGCAGCACAATATCGAGCTTCTCAAGGACCAGGAGTGGTTCGATATCCCGATCGTCTATACCAACGGTGGTCGGGCCATCCTGGCCGTCGAAAAGGGTCCGCCGGGCGACAAGGCCTTTGCTGAAGCCTTCGCCGCGTGGGGAAAATAGGCCGCCATGCGTCCCGTCGGTCGAGCGAATGGCACGCGCCCTCAGATGAAAAGCTCGGACGCGAAATGCCGAAGCCGGCGATGAACGACTTCATCGTTTCGGCGCTGCGCACGCTCGATGCCGAGCGCGAAGGCGTGGCGACGCTCGCGGCGGCAATGTGCGACGGGCTCGGCGCCAGTTTCGTTGCCGCGGTCGAAACCATCCGCGGCGCCCGTGGTCGCGTAATCGTCACCGGTATGGGCAAGTCCGGGCACGTCGGCCGCAAAATCGCTGCGACGCTCGCCTCGACCGGCACGCCTGCATTTTTCGTCCATGCCGCTGATGCAAGCCATGGCGACCTCGGAATGATCACGTCAGACGATGTGATGTTGGTTCTGTCCTGGTCCGGCGAGACCGAGGAACTGAAGGATCTGATCAATTACTCACGCCGTTTTCGCATTCCGCTCGTCGCCGTCACGGTGAACGTCAACAGCACGCTCGGCAAAGCCGCCGACGTCGTCCTGACGCTGCCGCAAACCCGCGAAGCATGCCCGCATAACCTCGCCCCAACCACGTCCTCGCTGATGCAGCTTGCGCTCGGCGATGCGCTTGCGATCGCGCTTTTGGAAAGCAGAGGATTCACGGCCGCGGACTTCGGGATATTTCACCCACGCGGCCAGCTTGGCGCCGCATTGAAATTTGTCCGCGATATCATGCACGACGGCAAGGACATGCCATTGATCAAGCGTGGGGCGCCGATGTCGGAAGCAATCGTCGAAATGTCGGCCAAGGGCTTTGGCTGTGTCGCCGTCACCGACCGCGACGGCAAGCTCGCCGGCGTCATCACCGATGGCGATTTGCGTCGCCACATGCGAGTCGATTTGTTGCAGGCGACAGTCGATAACGTCATGACAGCGTCGCCCAAAACGGTGCGACCCGACCAACTGGCAAGCGAAGCGCTTCAGATGCTCAATTCGTCGAAGATCACGGCACTTGTCGTGGTGGAATCGGAGCGGCCAGTCGGCATCGTGCATTTCCACGATCTGCTGCGCGCCGGTGTAGCCTGATGCGGTCAGTACAGCCCGCCGCCTTTCAGTACGCTGGAATCTTCAGGACGAGCGCTGGCGGGCGGCGGCACAGCCTGGGCTTGAGCGGCCGGGGTCACGGGCTTTGGCGGCGCGGCCTGCGCCTGCGCGGGTGGCGCCGCGAGCCTTGGCGGCGGAGTGGACGGCTTCTGAAGGCTCGTCTGAACTGCCGCGGCAGGCTGTTGCGAGACCGCAGAATTTGCCGGATCTTGGCTGGCTTGCCCATGTGCAACGAATTCGGCGTAACCCGGTGCACCCGGACGCGGCGGGGCATCGTCAGGCAATCCGCCGGCCCAATGCGGCCAATGATCCGCGACATAGCCAGAGAACTGGCCGCAGCTTCCGAGACCCAGTGCTAGACCGAGCAGGGTTGCCGCCGTGAGGAGCCGCTTGTCGATCATATCCGCTGCCCGATTCCCAGACTTTGAAGTGCATACCGAACGGCGCCAAACGCAGTCCGCAATCGCGCGGCGTTCCATGCGTGATGCCGTTATGAGCGGTACCGTTACGAGCAGTGCCGTTAGACACGGCTTTGATTTTACGTCATCTTACCGGCCGCGCCCCGCTTCGAAACGCTGGCTTCCAACTATCGGGCCGCCCGAACCCATCTCCAGATGGACAGCATTCATGGCGGGACTATGGTCTCCGCCACGTCCGATGCGCGAGGTCGCCTTCTCCCGATTGTGGAATGCTAGCCGGCACGCCGTACTGTCGCTCATGCTCGTTCTATTGCCAGCCTGCGCCCAGCTCGCACAGCCGACCGAAGCCCCGCCATCGACGCAGCCGCCCTATCCTTCACTGGTGTCTCAATATCTTGCCTCGATCCTGGCGGACCGCGCCTCCTACGAGGATTTCGAGATTTCGGGGCTGCGCTGGACCCACTCGTTCAAAGGCTGGAGCTGGCTTGCTTGCGTGCATTTTACCGACCACGGCCATGTGCGGACCTACGCCGTCTTTATCCAGAACGATGTCGTCGTCGATGGCCGTTACGCCGTAGAAACAGATGCCTGCGGCTCGCAAACCTTTACGCCTTTTGACGTTGTCACAGGCACGCTCGGCCGCCCGACCGCGCCCAGACAGCCGCCGCTGTATTAGCGCCGCTGCGCTAGCTGGCCGTTGTTTGAACGCGATCGCTTTGGAAATCCGGTATCCACTCCGCGCGATCATGCTTTAGCGCCTGATCGACCGCCGAGAGAACCTGCCCGGCCGTGAGCTCATCGAGACATTGGCTATGGCTGTCGACCCGGCGCTCGCAGCCCTCCAATTGACAGGGCAGACACGGCAGCGGGTTTTGCACGAGCCAGACATTTCGGCGCCGCTGGATCGTGCCGGCGGCGTCCCACGGCCGGTCGAGTCCACCGAACGGCCACGGACCCCACAGCCGCGGATCGGTCGGCCCGTAAAGCGCCACCGT
>JASHQI010000216.1 GCA_030037645.1 Xanthobacteraceae bacterium | reverse complement strand
GAAGTCGAACACCATCGTCTACGCCAAGGATTCCGCCACCATCGGCATCGGCGCTGGGCAGATGAGCCGCGTCGATTCCGCGGGCATCGCCGCGCGCAAGGCCGTGGAGGCCGCCAACGACGCCGGACTCAAAGAGCCCGCGACCAGGGGATCGGTCGTCGCCTCCGATGCGTTCTTTCCGTTCGCCGACGGATTATTGGTGGCGATCGAAGCCGGTGCGACCGCCGTCATTCAGCCCGGCGGTTCGGTGCGCGACGACGAAGTGATCAAGGCGGCCGATGACCACGACATCGCCATGGTCTTCACCGGCGTCCGCCATTTCCGCCATTAGAGCATGATCCGGAAACGTGGAAGCCGGTCTTCCGAAAAGATCATGCCCTATCAAAATCTAGCCGGTGATTGCGACGGCCGGCGGGATCATCGGTTCCGCCGGCTTTTTCGCGCGAGTGCGGAAGAAACTGAGGACGCGCTTGGCAGTGTCTGCGTGCAGGCGCGCGAAGCTCGACAGCGCCTGTTCGAGATCTTCCGTCGACATGCCCCGATCGGCGGCGCGCAGCAGTAGGATGGCCTTGGTCGTGGTCGCCGAAAGTCCGGCGACTTTGGCCAGGATGAGCACGATCTCGGCGCCGGGATCGAGCAGCGCACGCTCGACGACGTCAATCGGCGTGTCACACAGGATCGATAGCGCGATTGCCGTTTCCTCGAACTTGCGCTCGCGTGCGTATTGGTAAATCTCGGTTTCGCCGATTCGGCGGATACGGTTCTGCTGCTCCACGAATGCCTGGGCGGCGGCGAAGTCCGGCGAGGCTTTGCGGGTATCGTCGCGAATGTCGCCGACAACTTCGGCCAGGACTCCGTCGATTGAGCTGGTGCCGTGCAGATTTTCGGCGGTAAGTCGCGCGCGTACCGTGCTGGAAGCCTTGTCCAGCAGCAAGAGGAAGTGCTGTCGCGGAATATCTCTCCTCATGCCGACATCGGTGGCAAGCGCGTCATCATCGGTAGAGCGCCTGACCAGCGCATCGAAGCCGGCATCGGAGAAACGCGCACCCGAATTTTTGACCACCGAGCAGACGACGTCGCGGTCGCCGCGTTCGACCAATACGTCAGTAACGGCTTCGCTGAGCGACTTGCGCTGCGAGATGGCGAAAAGATGCTGCTGGCTTTTTTGCGCGGCGGTCGCAAGAAGTTCACGTTCGCCAAGCCGTTCCGATTGAGTGAGTACGGGTCGAGCGACTTCGATGTCGTCGTCGAAAGCGAGCAGGTAGATGACGTTCGAGGGGGCGTTGGCAATGGGCGCCAGGCGGTGCGCCAGCTTGGCGCGCGCCTTGGCCTCGATCAAAGTCACCAGGCGTGCCATGACGTCGTCGAAGACGCCGATCTGATCCTCGGAATAGTGCTGCGCGCCGTTGATGAAGAGATCGGTGACGCGGGTCAGGATATCGATCCGGCGTCCGACGGAGCCGGAGGCAAGCGCAGCTTCGAGTTCGTCAATCAGGACAAGACTACGCATCGTCCGCGGCTGCCTGCCACCTTATTGAATTACCGATAAGAATGGCGCCCGAACGGTGAACAAACCGTTGCGGCCATGGATTGCCGGGTGGCGTCATCGTTAATGAAACGTGGGGTGCAACCGTCTCAGGCCGCGCGGGGATCGATTGCGATGCGCCGCCTTGCTTCAAGCCGCCGGCGGTCGGCGCTTGGTGCCGAAAACTCCCATCCGATTGTGGACCTCAGCAGGGACTCGATACTCCCGAATCAACGGCCGAGGATCGCGCAGGCCTACAGATTCGCGCTGAACGATGAAGCACCACAACGCATCGCTCGCACCCTGCACCAGCCTGGCACGTGCCGCGCCGTGCGCGCCGTTGACCTGTTCGTATTCGGCCAGTGCGGCAAGCGCTGCCTCAAGCGCCCGTCCCAGCCGGCCAAGGGCGGCGACCTGCTCCTGCACAATTTCATGATCGAGCGCAGCGCTGCGCGTGAGCAACCTCGGATCGGGGCGGGTGCTGGGGGCGGGGCGCGAGACCATGTTTGCGACCATAACCGGCAAGTCGGGACCGGTCATCGATTTAGGGAAGCCCCCCACGAATTAAATCGCGGATGCAGTCGGAACGTGATGCTGACCGGCTGATTTTTGAAGTATGGCGCGTCAGGCGAATATTAAATCCAAACTCTGATGGCGCCATATAGTTGCCGCCGGTCCTGTGATTCCAACATTCGCTCAATGCGTGCCGAATTGGGAAAAGAACCTTGGAGTCGGACCCCTAGCGTTGCCATGTCGCCACCGAAACGCTTGCGGCGGCGTCGAGATCACGGCGTGGGCCGGGCTTCAGCCCATGGGACCGCAGCACGTCCTCCGGCGTCGCGTTCGGTCCAACTGCCGCAAACACCGGTCGTCCGCCGGGAATTCGCGCGTTCGCGGCGCGCGACAGGTGAAAGGCGTCGTAGCGCGGCAGAAACATGCTGAACGCCTCGGTGCCGCCGATGATGGCAATCGTGCCAGCGGCGACGCTGAGCGCTTCGAGGGCTTGATCAAGCGGCGCGCCGACCGGATTCCATAACAGCGAATTGGGATGCGCTGAATCGGGAGCAATATCGGCGATCTGCCTGGTCAGGATCAGGCGCTTACGCCGCGCCGCGCGCGGGCCGCCTTCATGCGAGTGACGGCCGTGTACGACGACGGCAACCTGGTCGAGGCGGTCTTGAAAGAACCTTTGGTCGGCATCGTTGCGGATTGCGTCCGGCATTTCGCCATTCGCGTCGGCGATCATGCCGTCCGCCGAAACGATGACGTAGCCCTCGATGCGGCGCAAGGCGGCGGCCTCTAACGGTTGGCGGGCTCCGGAGCGCTCAGTCGCGCGGGAAGCAAGAGAGACATGGCGAGCGCCAGCACCGCGAGGACGCCGGCAATGACGTAGACTTCATGGAGCGCGCCGGCAATCGCCTCGCTCAGTCGCTCGATGGTCTCGGCACCCAGCGTCGCACGTTGTGACGGCTGGAGCAATTTTTCGAGCGCATCGCCGGCAGCCGGCGCATAACGGGCAATCCCAAAATTGAGGATGGCGCCGCCTATCGACGCCCCAAGCGCCTGACCGATCGTCCGCAAGAACAAGAATGAGGCGGTGGCAACGCCGCGTTCGTTCCAGCCGACGCTCCCCTGCATGACCAAGAGGAACGTCTGGTTGCAAAAACCCATGCCGAGGCCGACCAGGGACGCCGCCGGCACGAGCCACAAGAAAGGGCTGTCCCGATTAAGCGCGATGAGTAACGCCGTGCCGCACATCAGCAGCAGTGCGCCTGCGACGCCCGTGGTTCGATACGATGTCACGTTCAGGAGGCGGCCCGCGATCACGGCGCCACAGCTCCACGATACTGATTGGCAGGCGAGGGCGGCTCCGGCGAGAGTCACACTGCGTCCCATGACGGCTTGCACATAAGTTGGCAGGAACGCAACCACGCACATGAGCAGCATGCCGACCGTGAGGCCGCCGAAGTTGCAGCCGGCCATGATGCGGTTTCGCCACAGCCTGAATGGGACGATGGGCTCCTGCACACGACGTTCCTGCATGACGAGCAGCGCCAGCGCGCCGATACCAACGCCGAGCAGCGCACCGGAGATCGGCATGCTCAGGCTCTGCCACTGCACGACCAGCATCAGGAGCGCGCCGACACCAAGCATCAGCAGCGTCGACCCGAGCACATCGACCTGATGGGATTTCCGATCGACCCGCTCCTCGAGAAAGCGCGCCAGCACGGCGATCGCAGCGATGCCGATCGGCAGATTGACCCAGAACACGAAGGCCCAATGCAGATGCTGCACAATGAATGCGCCGAGCACTGGCCCGGCGATCGCCGCCAACCCCCAGATACTGGAGAGCCAGCCTTGAACGCGTGCGCGTTGTGCCGGCGGATAAATGTCGCCAATAATCGTCGTTGCCATCGACTGGATCGAGCCCGCGCCCAAACCTTGAAAGACGCGAAACACCACGAGCGCGGCCATGCCCCAGTCGAGCGTGCCGTTGACGGTCCAGCGATTGAAAGCCCAGGTGAAGCCGCACGCCGTCGACCCGAGCAGGAAGATCGTGGCGCCGATGAAAAACATGCGCTTGCGGCCGTAGAAGTCGGCAAGCCGTCCGTAAACCGGGGTCGATACGGCCTGCGCCAGCAGGTAGGCCGCAAACACCCAGCTGAACAGGTGAAAGCCGCCGAGATCGCTCACGATGGTCGGCATGGCCGTGGCGACGATCGTCGCTTCCACCGCGGCCATGAAAATGGCCATCATGCAGGCGGCCGTGATCGCGCGCCGTCGTGTAGTGGAGTCGGCGGTGCTGGATTGAGAGATTGCGGACAAGGCTGATTCCAGGGGTCGGTGGCGTTATACTGCGCTGGCAATGGAGCCGACAATGTCCGGACCGGCCAGCTTGGCCATGCTCCAATTCCTCGCCTGGGTGGCCGACCGCCCGCGCACCTATCCCGAAGCCAGGGAGGGATGGCACAGCTGCCCGCATATTTCGGTGTGGGAGGACGCGATCGTGGACGGCCTGATACGGATTGAAAATGGTGGGAGCCGCGCGGTCACATTGACACCGCGTGGCCGCAGGCTGCTCGTCAAGGCGTGAATGCGAACGTTACCTAGCGCGAGTGAGCTCATTGGCAACGGCATCGACGAGGCGCGGATCCATGGGCTCGACCGCGGTCGGGAAGACCGCCGCGATATGGCCGTCGCTACCGACGAGATATTTGTGGAAATTCCACTGCGGCGTTTCCTTCGGCCGTTCGGTGGCGGCCCATTTGTAAAACGGATGCGCGTTCCGGCCTTTGACGTCGACCTTGGCCGTGAGCGGGAAGGTCACGCCATATTCCTTGTTTGCCGTCTCCGAAATCTCTGTCGGCCCGCCGGGCTCCTGGCCACCGAAATCGTTCGACGGCACGCCGATGATCATCAGACCGCGTTCGTGGAAGCGTAAAAAAAGCCGCTCGAGACCGGCGTATTGCGGCGTGTAACCGCACAGCGACGCGGTATTGACGACGATGATCGGCTTGCCGGCGAAGTCCGAAAGCCTGATCGCGTCGCCGGTGAGGCCGGCGAATGAAAAAGCGTAGGCAGTAACTGGGCTCATGGCTGCACCATTCATGGCAAGCGATTGCGCCGCTGCGGGCGACATTAGGCCGCCTGCGAGGAGCGCCAGAAAGCGTCTGCGGTCGGGTACCATGATCGACCTCATTGCGGGCAGTTAATTCCGCGGTTCGGCCTACGTCAGCGGCGTTCCGAGCCGCGGCGGAATGTCGAAGACATTGAGCACGAATCCGATCATGCCGTACAGGCCGGCGCAGCTTATGGCCTCGATCACGCCTTCAAGCCCGAATGCGGCTTTGGCGCGCTCGAAGCTCGCGGCGCTGACGGTGTTGTCGGCGAAAAGCTCGGTGATGAAGTCGTAGATCAAGCGCTCATCGTCGCGCTTGAAGTCCGGCCGCTTGCGGGCGCGAATGGCGTCGATGGTCGCCTGCGTCAATCCCTGCTTCAGCGCGGTGGGCTCGTGCACCGACCAGGCATACTGGGCTGTGGCGTTGCGAACCGCCATCAGAATGATCAGTTCGATCAGCCGTCTGTCGAGCTTGGGATTTTTACGAAAATAGTTGACCAGCCGGTCGGCCGGCTCGGCGATGTCGGGCACATGGATCAGGACCGAGAAGGGGCCGCTGAGTGTCTTGTGCGGGCGCGAGCGCAAGAAGTCGTCGTGAAGTTCCTGCTGACGCGCAGTGAGGCTTTCTCTTCTTATTTCGTCAATTCGAGCCATCGAGTGGTCTACCTTTTTTGTGAAGAAGATCGTGCTTAAGCTGAAATCACCGCAATTCGGCTGAACCGTCGCCGCGCACCGCGGCGACATAGCGCGCGATCGAGCGTTGCACGATCTCTTTGCCGCCGCGCGGGATGGTGCGGTCGAACCAGGCACCGTGGATGACGTCGAACGCATAGGGTTCGAGCATCGCGCCGATGCGTTCCACTGCAGGTGCCGAGAGTGGGATCATGTTGGGGTAGCTGCGCATGAAGGTGACGAACTTGCGATCGGGAATCACCTGCACGATATCGCCCGAAAGCAACGCGCCGCGGTGCTCGCCGCCTTGCGCCCAGTGCAGCACCGTGCCGCCGGCGAAGTGGCCGCCGCAGCGGATCAGCGTGACGCCATCAGCGAGCGAAAGCGTATCGCCGTCCCAAAACTTGATCGATGGATCGGGCCGCATCACCCATTGCCGATCGCCGGCATGCAGATGGATCGGGGCCTCAAAGGCGTGCGCCCACTCAACCATCGACGAATAATAGTGCGGATGCGAAATGGCGATGCCAATCAGTCCGCCGAGACCTTTGACGATGGCGACGGTGGCCTCGTCGACGAGCGAAATGCAGTCCCACAGGACGTTGCCCTTCGGGGTGGCGACCAACAGCGCGCGTTGTCCGATGGCGAAGGCCGGCACCGTGCCGATACCGATCAGTCCGGGCTCGTGCTGACGAAAGCAGTTGAAATGCCGGCGCGCCAGCGCCTGGTGCGTGGTCCAGCTCTGTCCCGACGGCGGCACGAACTGGCGTTCTTCATCGCAGATCGGACAGCGGGTCGGCTCCGCTTCGGAAAGCGAAAATTGCGTCCCGCAGGTGTTGCAGATATAGGCTGGCATGGGCGTAGTACACACGAAAAGCGCGGCGCTGGACAGCGCCGCGCTGCAATTAGACCGACGCAGCTCAGCTCAAAACGCCATATTTTTTGAACCAGCCGATCATCCGGTTCCAGGCGTCCTCGGCTGCGTCCTTTCGATAGCTCGGCCGGTAGTCGGCGTGGAAGCCGTGTGGTGCGCCGGAATAGACGACGAACTCGAAGGTCTTGTTGGCGGCTTTCAGAGCCTCTTCCATTTGCGCGATTTGATCGAGCTTGATGCCGGCGTCGTCGGCGCCGTAGAGGCCGAGGACCGGCTCTTTGACCTCCGCTGCGAGCTCGATCGAATTCTTCGGCGCGGCGGGGTTTTTGTCGATCAGGGTGCCGTAGAACGCGACGCCGGCTTTGAGATCGGCATTGTGCGTCGAGTAGTGCCACACCGTGCGGCCGCCGCGGCAGAAGCCCATGATGCCGAGCCGACTGCCGGTGCCGTGCTGCGAGCGCGCCCAAGCGACGGTGGCGTCGAGATCGGAGAACAGCTCGGTGTCGGTCTTGGTGTTGACGATCGGAAGCAGCTTTTGGATGTCGGTAATCTTGGTCAGATCGACGCCGTTGGTTTTCTCGGCGCGGAAGTAATAATTTGGAGCAACCGCCAAGGCGCCGAGATGCCCAAGCCGGCGCGTCACGTCCTTGATGTATTCGTGCAGGCCGAAAATCTCCATGGCAACAAGGACGATCGGCGGATTCTCGACTCCGGCGGGCCGGGCGTAGTAGGCCGGCATCTCGCCGTCGGAAACCTTGACCGTGGTCATTCCCGCGTCGAGACCGTTCGTATCGGTGTGAACGGCGTCCGCGCGGACCGGACCGGCGGCGAGGGTGTAGCCGGCGGCGGCGGCGGCTGAACTCGACATAAAGCCGCGCCGCGACAGCGGCGGCATTATCTTGGACAGTCCAATGACATCGGATGGCAGCTCTTGCATGCTCATGTGTATCCTCCCGATTGAATTGATTGGCCCAGCACTTGTGCGCTTCAGGATAGTATGACCGCCGAGCGACGGATAGGCCGCGGGCAACGCAAAGCGAGGGATGAAAAAATGTCGAGGCACGACGGAATAAGACCGATATCCGTAAAGCAAGGTCGCAAGCGTCACGCCGTGCCGCGGTATGCGGCAATTGTCGGCGCATTGTTTTGCCTGATCGCCATGCGGGCGGCCTATGCCCAGCAGACCATGACGCTGCGCATGGGCTACAACGCCAACTCGGCGCGAAATCTTGCCCAAGTTCCCTACGTCGCGGTGCAGCGCAAGGGCTTTCTCGCTCGCGAACACATCGCCGTCACCATGGTGCCGCTGATGGGCACGACCAACATGGTGGCGGCTCTCGACAAGGGCGATGTCGACGTGACCGGCACCGCCTCGCCCTACATGATCGAGGCTGCGCTCAAGGGCTCCGACGCTGTAGCGGTGATCGGCGGCGTCGCCAACCCGATCTACAGCCTCATCGCCAAGCCCGACGTCACGACCGTGGCCGACCTTCGCGGTAAGATGGTCGCGCTTTCGGCGCCACCCGATACGATCACGCTGTCGACACGGCTGTTGCTCGCCAAAGGCGGCTTGAAAGACGGCGATTACCGCATCAGGGAAATCATCGGCAGCACGCAACGGGCCGCCTGCCTCACCAGCGGGGCGTGTGACGCCGTTCCGCTCGGGCAGCCTGACGATATCGTTCTGGTGCAAAAAGGGTTTCACAAACTCGGCGATTCGCTTGAAGTCGTGCCAGAACTGCAGTTCAACGTCATCGCCGTACGCCGTTCGTGGGCGGCGCAGCACAAGGACCTCGTCACCGCACTCGCCCGCGCTTTCGGCGCCACGTTCCGCTACCTGCGCGATCCAGCCAATCGCGACGACGTGGAGAACTTGATTGTCGCAACGACCGGCGCAACCAAACAGGTCGCGGGCGCGGTGCTGGCGCTTTATTACGAGCCCGACCGCGGCGTCATGCCCAAGCGGGGCGAAATCAACATGGCCGGTCTCGCTCATGTGATCGAACTCCTCGGCACGGCCGGGCAGATCGGCAAACCGCTCCCGAGCGCCGATCGCTTCGTCGACTTGCAATATTTGCATGCCGCCGGCTTGCAATAAGGCCGACCCGCCGCAATCCAAGGGTTGCAATTGCCGCCGGTCAATGCTTATTGGATTTCAAACGAAAGTTTGAAAATCAGAGCAGCAATGACCCGACCCTCCGAAGTCACCCGCCAGCGCATCCTCAATGCGGCCGAACGGTTATTCGCCGAGCGCGGCTATGATGGCACGAGCGTTCGCGCCATCGTCGCCAAGGCCCACGTCAATCAAGCCGCCATCAATTACCACTTCGGCGGCAAGGACGGGCTTTATCGCGAGGTGCTCCACGGGGCGTTCCGAGCGCTCACCGAGAATCAGCTTACGCATGCGCAAGCCACGCAGGCAATGTCCCGCGAGGAGGCGCTCGGCGAGTTCATACGCCGCCAGCTTTGGCCGCTGATGTCGCGCGACGAGTTGAGCCGGCACCTGCGCATCTTCAACTGGGAAACGGTACGGCCGACGGCCGTGTTTCGCAAGCTCTTGAGCGAGGAAGCGGCACCTTTCATGGGCGTGGCGGTCGACTTGGTCAGGCGTTTCCTGCCGGAGGCGGATCAGCGCACGCTGATGGTCGCGGCCATCTGGCTCGTCGGCCAATGCAGCGTGTTCGTGCGCAACCGCGAGCAGCTTGGCGGACCGCCGGTGGGACTATCGCTCGACGAATCCGCCGTCGAATCGCTCGGCCGCCTGATCAGCCACTGGGTTATCGACGGCCTGCGCCAGGCGGCGTAACCGCTTTAGGCCAGCGGAAACTGCGGCTGCCGCAAAAATTCCTTATTCCCGGCCATTGGTTGCCTCGAACGCATGTTTGAAATTCAATCGACCGTTTGAAAAAAGAAGAGTTGGAGGCCGGCGGCGATGCAGCAGATTGCGCTGATACCTCAAGGGAGCTTCGCACCGCAGGAAGCCCCCGTGCTGGTTCGTGGTGTCGTCCAGATCGTGGTCGACGCGTTGCTGGTGGCAGCGGCGAGCCTGATCGTCGGCGGCCTGCTGGTGCACTACCAGTTCGGTCATGCATCGTCGCCGCGGCCGGCGGCTGCGCAATCCGGTCCCGCAACGGTCGCAATGATGCAACTCGTCCGCGATGAGCATGCCGCGGTCATGGACTACGTCAAGGAGCAGACGGCGGCCGAGAAAGCCCGTAATGCTGCCGAGGACAAGGCGGATGCTCAGGCCGTGGCCGATGCCAAACTCGCTACGGCTGCGACAACGTCGCGCCCAGCACCCGTTGCAGTGGCCGCAGCGGCGCCGGTCGTGCCGCGCGCCAGGGCCCGCGGCCCGGTCATCGCGCCGACTCCGTTACCGCCGCAGGCACCGCTGGTGATCGCGCAGGCGCAGCAGACTGACAGTGCGGCGCCTGCCGAGGATGGTATCCCCGCCGAATCTGATTCGTTGCTCGCCAAGACCGTCCACGCCACGTTGCATGCGGTGTCAGCGATCGGCGGCATTCCGAACTGGATCGCCGCAATGGGCGGTCGCATTGGCGGAGACTCGGATGCAACGGGCGAAGCGCGGCTGGTCAGTAGTTCGTCCTAAGCGGCGTCTACGCCGACTTAGGATGCCGGTGTTCCCATGAAGTCGCGCTTGCCGATTTCGACGCCGCAATGGCGCAGGATGTCGTAGGCGGTGGTACAGTGGAAATAGAAATTCGGCAGCGAATTATTCAACAGCAACGATTGCCCGGTGAAATCGCGCGTCGCGCCGCTCGGAAACGTGATCTTGATCGCCTTGTCCTCGGTGCCGTCGATCTGGGCGGCCTTGAAGCCTTTGACGAAATCGATCGCCTTGGTCAGACGCGCTCTGAGGTCGGCGAAGCTCGCCTCGCTGTTGGCGAATGCGGGCGGCTCGACACCGGCGAGGCGTGCGGTGGTGTTGACGGCGTGATCGGTCGCCGCACGCACTTGTCGGACCAGCGGGAACATGTCGGGAAAAAACCGCGCATTGAGCAGCGCGGCTGGCTCGATCTTCTTTGCCTCGCAATGGCTGGCCGCCTTATCGAGGACGGCCGAGAGACTGGTGAGGAATTGGACGAAGATCGGGACGGAAATCTTGTACATCGAGACGGTCATGGATCACCCTCATTGGCTGCTGCAATGCTGTGGCGTCGCGCGAAATCCGCATTGAGCTTGGCGGAGCACGGCACCGGCATGGACGAGAACCGCTGCAATCTAGCGACTTTCGCAATGGTAATGAATGGCCTGGACGTTCCACTTTACGACATTGTGAGTGAAAAGGGGCTTTCGCCGACAAACGATCGCCAACAAAAGCTGTTCGGCTGTGCGCGCAGAAGGACAACCATCCTGGCTGTTCACAGCGAAGAGGAGCCTTCGATGTGCGATTATAGTCTGCACCATGTTGCCAGCCGACCGGCGAAGGTCGGAGACAAGCTGGTCACCGCCAAATTCGTCAACACGCCGACTGGCGGCTTTGCGGCGCTCGACAATGCAAATGTCGCAGTTTGCTTGCTCCCGGGCACTGAGCTCGCGTTCGAGCGCGACGTCGAATGCGAGCCAGCGCTTGGCGTTCTTCCTAGCCGCAAGCTGAGCCAGCGCGTGGCGCGCTTCCGCCAGGTCAATCTCGACCAGCCCTGCGTGCATCATGACGCGTTGGAATTCCCCGACGGCAAAATCGTCCTGGTGACGCGGTTGTGCGAGGGCCAGCGCGCGACGGTTCTGCAAATGCCTGCCACCGCGCGTGCGCCGGAAACTGCGAGACGCTCGAACGCGGCGACGATGATTCGAGAGGTTGAAGCGACAGGCGAACGGCTGATGCCTATCGTCGATTAGTCTTGCTTCTCGGCGCGTCAGCGCGCCGGGATGCTGGAGGGGGTGACGTAGGGTACCCTGCAGGAGCGATCGGCCGCTCGCCGAGACCTCCTGCAGCGGCTGAAGGGTTACGTTGTTGCGCTGTGCACAAAGATGTGGACTGCTGGGATCGGCAATCCGGATTAGTTGCAAAATGTCGCTGAATAAGCGCCAAGTTGGTGCCGGTCGGCAACAGTGTCCAGCTTTCGTACTCGGCTGGCTTGATGAGGCCGGGGATCGTGGCTAAGCGAGGGTCGGTGAGGGGAACAGCAGGCGGCGCTGCGGTGAGTATGGTTGGACGGTCAGTGCCGGTCGTACGGATCGGATGCGGGCGGGCAGTGCGGCTGCCCGGGAGGTAGTGATGCCGTTGTCCGGAAACTTTCATCCGGAATGGGGCTGTCTGGCCCCTGCTCCAAATTTCATGCGCACCGCGCGCGTCGTCGCGGTCGCGACGGCGATTGGTGCCACCTCCGGCGCGGCTGTCGTCTTGTCGCTGGTGGAGCGCCCGGCCGCGAGCCCGGCGACCGATGCAGGCGAAACGTTGGTCGTAGTGCATTCTCTGGTGCAGCCAGCGGACGAGCGGGCGCCGACTGCGCCAAGCCCGGCGGTGGCGGCCACGGCCGCGCCGGTTGCCAAGCCGGTGAGCGTTGCCAAGCCGACGACTGTTGCCGTGCCGAGGACTGTTGCTGCGCCAAGGATCGTTGCGACGCCGGCGGCCGCGCCTGCGGCAACGCCGAGTCAAATGCCAATCAGCGCGCAAGCGAGCGCCCAATCATCCGGTAGGCATATGCCACCGCCTGCAACGCAGGCCGCCCCGGTGGCAAGCGACGCCAGTACAACAGCGACACCGCAGGCTCCGGCGAGCGTCGCCGCAATCGCTGAAGTGCCGCCGGCGGGCGAGGCAGCTCTGGCGCCGGTGTCCGATCAGCCGATCATCGCCACCGAGCAACCTGAACCGCGAAAGAGCTTCGCAAGGAAGCGTCACACAGCCGATTACGACACGCCGCGCGGCGAGCAGACACCGTCAGCCAGGAAACGGGCCATAAGCAAAAAGCAGGGTCTTGCCCCGTTCCTGCGTCACCTCTTTTCCAGCGCCCGCAACGTAATTTCATACAATCCGAATTAGGATTGCGGCATCGTCCGGCCGGCGCCGGAGCGCGCAGCCAACATCGTTGCCGCGCGCGAAATGCTCGCGCGCGGCGCACGATCAACGCAATGCGGAGCAAACTGCTGGTCAGCCTTTGCAGCGATGTTCGGCGACGGCTTGGTGCAGGTGATGATCGCCACTATCCCAGCTGCTCAACTTATAATGCCAATGCCGATTGTGCCGCCACAATAGGAATTGCCCCTCTGCCGGCTTATTTGCGGTGTCGACCCAGACTCGGCACCAGCCGTCATTAAATTTGGCCACGGCAAAGTCTGCACGCGCCGGGGCCGTAGCGGCCAGGCCAAGCGCCAGGGCGCTCAGTCCAAACATCAAACCTTTCATGATCCAGCTCCCTATTGTTCCCTTGGGGAACTTTTCGATAGTACAGGCCGGATGAGGAAGCAGGCAAGACTAGGTCGCCGGCAGCGATCTATCGTCGTGGGCGGTGACTGGGAAAGTTGGTGGCAGGCTTATTACTTGTACCAGTCCTTGCACCAATGGTGCTTCATGGCGTAGGCGCCCTTGGTCTGCGCCGCGTCCCAGGTCGGCGTGCTGACCCAGAGCACTTGATAATTTCCCCATGGTTTTGCGGCGTGGTCGAACCATGCCCGGCAAGCGCCGGTATCCTTGAACTTGAGAACGGCAAAATCGGCTCGTGCCGGGACCGATGCGGCGATACCAAGCGCAACGACACCCAAAGCCAATGCAAAGCGCTTCATGGTCAGCTCCCCTGTTATGCCCTTGTGGGACTCATTTCGATAATGCAGGCCAAATAACGGGGCAAGTCCGGACCGCGCCGATGTGCCAATTGCTTCGCGAAATGCAGCAAAAAAAGTCGGCCTCGGTAACCGGCTACTGGTGCTCAAAGACCTTGAGGTCCACAACGCTAGTTGCAGATGTGATTTGCAAGTGCGGTATCGAGGGCAGCGTGTGCCAACAACCAATCGGGCGCAATCGCGATCTTCGTCCAACCCGCTCCCCATGGCGTCGCAGCGCTATCCCACCAAATCCGACAGTAACCGTCGGCGAATCTGACCACGGCGTAATCGGCGCACGCGGGCGTTGCAGCGACAAAGCCAACTGCAAATATCCCTATGCCGAATACCAAACTCTTCATGGCGAGCTTCCCTGTTGTGCCCTCCAGAGAACTTTCCGATATTACGGGCCCGATCATGTGGCAAGGCCGGTCCGGGCGTGACGCCGGACTATCGCACTCCCACGACCGGTGCGTACAACGGAGGATAATTCATGCCGGAAGTCGTTGTTTATATTCTTGAAGGCCGCACCCTCGAACAGAAGCGCGGATTGGTAAAAGACATCACCGCCGCGGTGGTGAAAAACGCCGGTGCGCCGCCTGAGGCGGTCACGGTGTCGCTGGTCGAGACAGCGAAGACGTCGAAGGCCAAAGGCGGCGTGCTGTTCAGTGAGATGGCGGCGCACCGGTAGCGAACGCCGTACCGCGCCCTAGCACAACAATCGGCGAGAAGCGCCGAGGCGGGGTTCGCCCCGGCGGACGCGACGATTTTGATTGTTAAACTCTGCGTGAGTGCGCCGCACAATTCTCTTGCTGCGATGCGGTAAATCCCTGATAATTAGCGCGAACGTGAAGGAACGAGGTACGATATGAGCGAGGTCTGGGACACCAAGGACGGCCGCCGCCGGGTTAGGCGCGACCCGCCGACGGTCGAAGAAGCCGTGCTCGCGGCGCAAGGCCTGACCAACGAAGTGAGCGAACAAGTGGCGATTGTGGCATCGCTGATGGAGGTTTCGCCCGATGAGGCGAGAGGCGCCGTGTTGCGGATGGTGCCGCGCCGGGAGGTCAATCGGCTCGCCGTGACCGGTCACGCCGGCGCGCCGCGTGCGGTTGTGGTGGAACGCCGCACGCCGCGACGCATGCTGCGAACGCGCGCGATGGTATATTGAGATTTCAGAGCGCCATCCCTTCAAGTTGAATCGGTTGGCGCTCTAGCATTTTGATGGAGCATGATCTCTTCGGAACACCGGGATCCACCCCCGGATCAGGTCCGAGGGCAAGCTTTGCCGGGTCATGCTCCAGGCGGGCGAAGGCGGCACCAACTAAAGCCAGCGTCGCTGACCGGGATCAGAGATCTTGTGGGCCGACACCAATCGGTGCCACACGAACAGCACGACAATGGCACCGACCACGGCACCGATGAGACCGGCGCCTTGGTTCGGCCCGTACCAGCCAATCGTCTGCCCAATCAAGGTCGCGATGAAAGCGCCGGCAATTCCGAGGAGCGTCGTGAGAATGAAACCGGCCGGATTGTTCGCTCCCGGCGCCAGCAGCCGCGCAATAATGCCGGCGATGAAGCCGATGACGATGATATAGAGAATATGCATGGCGACCCCCGCGCTGCGTTGCATGCGATCATCATCGCACGACAACCGCCATCAACGCCACAGTGTGCGCGTGGTTCCATGGTCCGGCGCGTCCACGGATATTGTTGTCAGGCGTGCTGGGAGGCTTCGGCGGCGTTGATTATACTTGCGTCGTCTGCGGCGGCCCCGGTGCACGAGGTTCGGAAATGCCCGAGACTATTGTCAAACCGCGCACCAAGGTGCGGCCGAAAACCAAACAGCCGCCGCTCTATAAAGTCATCTTGCTCAACGACGACTACACGCCGCGCGAGTTCGTCGTGCAAGTGCTCAAGGCGGTCTTTCGTATGAACGAAGACCAGGCGTATCGCGTGATGATGACCGCGCACCAACGCGGCGCCTGCGTCATCGCCGTCTATACGCGGGACGTCGCAGAGACAAAGGCCAAGGAAGCCACCGAGCTCGGCAAGAGCAAAGGCTATCCGCTGTTCTTCACGACAGAGCCGGAGGAATGAGGCGCATCGGATCGCCTCTTGCCGGATCGATTCGCTTCGTACCGTCGCCGTTTCTGTTGTACAGACCTCTGCGCAATGGCGCGCCGGGCCGTTGCGGGCGCCAGATTGTTGGCGATTTGCGTCGGTGCGGTGCGGTGTGGAAGCAGGAAGCCGCCGAAATACAGGCCGGCGAAGAACACCGCGACAATGGCCAAGATCATCACACCGTCATGTCGTGGAGGAATGCGGAGTCCACGCAATTGCTTGTCCAATAATATTCTTGGTCGCGCTTATTCATTCGTTGCAATCTCCGTAGCGAATAATACGCATAGAAAACCGTTGACGCCGGCTCGCGTTCCACCTCCTCGTCGATTTGCAAATTATTGAAAACGTTCGTGAAGCCGCTGCTGCGCCGCACAATGCTCAAGGCGGCTCCTGGCCTGCGCTTTATACGCTGTGTTCGGCGATATGGAGCGCGATGCCAAAGATCGACATGCCGACGGCGACGGCTGCGATCGGCAACAGGATTTGTGTCGCCGCCTGGGCGCCGCTGAGCCGGCCGGCCCAGGTGTCGAAGTCCCACTTCGCCCAATCGCGGAATGACTGCGGCTCGTCGCGCGCTTCCGCCTGCTCGACCCGCGTCGCCCGCCACAGAATGAACTGCAACGCGACCGCGATGAAGATGAAACCGCTGATGATGACCAGCAGATAGTCGACGATGCCGCCGCCGGCAAAGATCCAAACCGAGATGATAAGCCATAACGACAAGGCGGCCGCGGCCGCATACACCCGCGGATGCAGTCGGCTCGTGACCGGCCGCGTGCTGTTCCCGTGAATGTTGTTCTGGTTGTTGGTCGCGTTCATGGCGCCCTCCAATGCTGGGGCGGCAAAAAGGTCGCTCTATAATATCAACGGTGCGGATTTGCCCCGCGTTCCGTGCGTGTCGATGTCGCACGCGGTTCGCTCAACGAAGAATGCTCGGCGTAACTGAATATTTCGGATCAAATTCGAGCTGGGTGGCTCATTCTCGCGCGTTCACTGCCATTTTGCCCGCGCGCCGCGCCCGTCATTTCCCCTGTATCGAGAGGCCATTCGGGCCAAAGTCGATATGCACGCCGGCGGGCTGATGACGATCCAGATAAAGTTGATAGCTCATCACGGCGACGGTGATCGCGAGTGCGCCGATGATCAGATACAGAACATTGGTGCGAATCACGTCGTGAATCCCCCCTTGCCCAGCCATCTTAGAGCATGATCCGGGAAAGCGGATACTGATTTTCGGCGGATGATCAATGTTCGGACCGCTGCACGATCGAATCTTGGCGCGGTGAAACTGGAGAATATTCACAACGGAACGCCGTCGCGATCGAGCGCGTTGGCAACCAGCATGTGCCGGGGCGGGGCCGATCACGGAACTTCACCATGCTGCTAGTGCCCAATCCTGGTTCCAGTCTTGTCAGCCGCGTTGGCTCCGCCTTGCGCATGGTCTTTGTTTCCATTCTTGCCGCGTTGATCGGCACGATTGTGGGCGGCATCGGCGTTGGTGCTGCCGTTATTGCGCTGATTCAGCCGAATCACGAGTCTCGCATCGCCGCGCGCACGACTGTCGCGACCGCGGAGCCGGCCAAAGCGACGATCCCCGCTATATCGCGCCAGGCGCAGACCAATCCGCCCGTCGATGCGCGTAAGTCCGTCGCGCCGGCCTCACCATCGCTGCCGCCGACTTTGGTGCGGCCGATGCCCACCATGCAGGCTCACGCGTCGTCGCCAACGTAGGCGCATGTCGCCGGGCCGATCCAGGAGTCGCAAAAGTCTCGGTCGGATGCGCTGCCGTCGCGCCCGTTGCGTGCGGCTGCGACCGACTCCGGACTGCGGGCGCTTCCGCTCAACGCACACAGCACTTCGCCGCCTGCCAAAGAATAGGTCGGCGTCGCTCGCAGCGACGCGCGCAGCGCCGACAGTCAGTCTCGGCCGGCAGCGTTTCCGTCGCCCCGCGCGCCGCTTCGCCGAATGGCTATTCGTCGAGCGCGAGATACACGGGACGGCGCTCCGCTGCGGCATTGCGGGCTAGCCAGCCTGTAGCGGAAGACAATGCAGACCAAGCCTATGCGGTCGACGGGTGGCGGCCCTTGTGGAATGGCTACGACTACCAGCGTTCGCGGCAGATCAACTCGGCTCGACACCCTATGGTCATCATTCCCGCGCAGAGGTTTGCCATGGAGCAACCGCCGCCACCGGATTACGCCGAGCAATCAGCCCGTGGTGGCGGTTTCTTCGGGTTGTTCAACTTCTTCGGCAACGACAATTGGCACAGCGATTGACGTGCTGGAGTGGGCATTGGCAGGTGCAGCCCGGCATTTCGACTTGACCTGAGGCGCTCGCCGCGTTCCGCTGCGTCAGCACTTCGCCATACTGCGCGAAGCGCAAGCAGTCGCCTGCCGCCTCGCGAACCAAATCACGGACGCGCCGTCACCGCGCATAGCGATAGGCCATGCGGGCATGGCCGGCGCAGTAGGAAAAGCCGGCAATTGCCTCGTTGCCGCAAAACATCAAATCCGCAACGCCGGGACCGCCGAGCGGCCAGCGACATTTGCCGTGCGCCAGATCGAGCAGCGAGCAGCGTTGCGCACTGTCGACCGACTCCGGCTCCTCGGCGACGCACGGCGCTTGCGCGAACATCAGGCGCAGCAGTTGGCGTTGGCTCGGGAGCCGAGGGCGCCGGGCGCGGGGAGGGCAAGATCGCGCCGACGCCCCCGGCGGCCGCACCGGCGACAAGCCGAGGCGGTGAATCTTGCCGATCACGGCGTTACGGGTCACGCCGATCTCCGCGGCGATCTGACTGCAGGTCAGGCCGCTGGCGACGTGGGATCGCAATTGTTCGACCCGTTCCGGGGTCCAGGTTTCGACGGTCATGGGACGGCCTCATGAATTCGGCGTCCGTTTCTGGGCCGCCGACAGGACGAAGGCCGCGCGCAACGATCGTCTGCGAGGACCGCAAAGCCCTTAAAGCGCAAATTCGGTGCATGACGGCGCGCATGCCGCCGCGATCACCGAGCCGCATCCGCGCCTTTAAGGGGATTGCGAGCCCGCTGTTCTGACGAAACGCTACTGACCCGGTACGCTTCAGGTTTGTTGTGCGAAAACCCTCGCCAAGGCCAACCGTCGCATGATTCGAGTCGCCTGCCAATCGTTATAATGCCATTATAAACAGGTTTTAACGTGAGGCGTACGGTTCGGCCGTACGATCCAAATGGCGCGACCCGAAAACCGCTCGGAGGCGCGGGCGTTGAGCCTGACGCTGCCGATCGAGACCTTCAATTATCTCGCTTTGCTGGCGACGCTCGGAAAGCTCGGCCGCACCGAGAACGAGGTGGCGGCGCACATTCTGGTGCGCGAAGTTTATGTCATGCACGCGCGCGGCTTCCACGAGACCCGCATCCCGCCGCCGTCGGACGAGGGCGGCTGAGGCAAGGGCGTCGACATTCGCTAACCCTTGATGCCGAGCAGCTCGACGTCGAACAACAGCGTGGCGTTCGGTGGAATGACACCACCGGGCCGCGCGCGCCGTAGCCGAGCGCGGGCGGAATGATGAGCGTGCGCTTGCCGCCGACTCTCATGGTGGCGACGCCTTCATCCCAGCCGGGGATCACCTGATGCATGCCGATCGGAAATTCGAATGGCTGACCGCGATCGACCGACGAATCGAATTTCTCGCCTTTCTTGCCGTTCTCATAAAGCCAGCCGGTGTAATGCACGACGACGGTCTGCCCGGTCCTGGGCGTGGCGCCGGTGCCGACCTTGAGATCGATGATCTTCAATCCATCCGGCAAGGTCGTGACCGGTTGAGCGCTGGCCGCTGCGAAAGTGACTATTGCGGCGATGGCGGCGAGTGCGAATAAGGCGGCGGCGCGCGGAGAAATTTGCATCATCATTCTCCTTGGGATCGGGCGTGTTGTTAAGCCACGTCCGCCATGGCGAGGCAAGCCGCCATGCGCGAGCATGGGAACAAGTTGCCGGTTCCTGGATTAGCAAGGTTGGGACTGTGCATATTCGGCGACCGCATGGCCGACCGCGCCGCAGATGAGGACGAGAATGATCCGGTCACATTGCATCGGATCATGCAGACCATGATCGGGGATGGGCTCAGAGCCCGCTACCGACCCCCACGAAAATTGCCGCACGAAATCTTCGTCCTCCTGCTGCAATTGAAGGAGGAAGAGCGGCGGCGCAAGGGCAGGGGCAGTAAGCGCACAGTGGCGGCTTCGCGCGCCTTGTCGGCTTCGGGCTGATTGCCACCGATCGGCGTCATCCTTCCAGGCGTGAGAGGGCGCGCGGCAACGACATTGCAGGCTCGCTCGGCTCCATAGTAGTTCTTTTCGGATGGCGGCTGTGGGCCGCAATCGATGCGGCAGGCTGAGGTGCGCGCAATGGCGCTGATCGACGAGTCTGTTTGGCAAGGGCGGCTGGCCGCGCTCCCGCTCGCAAACTACGGCGCCGGAGAGACCGTGTTCGCCGAGGGCACGAAAACCGGCCGGCTTCTGATTCTCAAGAGCGGCGCGGTCAGCATCATCAAGGGCGGCACCGAGATCGCCAAGGTGGCGGAGCCCGGCGCGGTGTTCGGCGAGCTGTCGGCGCTGCTCGACCAGCCGCACACGGCGGATGTGCGCGCTTTGAAGGCATCGGAGTTTCATGTCGCCGACGCCGCACTCTTGCTGCGGGACCCGGCGGCGCTGCTTTACGTGACGATGGTGCTGGCGCGGCGCATGGAGGTTGCCAACCAGGCTTTCCTCGAGCTGAAGCGCCAGCTTGCCGCCGGCGAA
Organism: Xanthobacteraceae bacterium; assembly: GCA_030037645.1. GTDB lineage: Bacteria > Pseudomonadota > Alphaproteobacteria > Rhizobiales > Xanthobacteraceae > BOG-931. The sequence continues at coordinate 2,406 of JASHQI010000216.1, read as the reverse complement.
CCGCCAAGCCTGATCGACGCAACGATCGACAAGATCGAAGCGCTGCTGAGCGCCATCGGCACCGGCTACCTGCGCGCCGGCGCCGGCTTTGGCGGCTATCCGTTTGCCTAAAACTCGGGCCTGTCGTTGCGCCTATGGCGGGCTTGGCGCAAATCCAAGTTTGTTCCTGATCGCGTCGTTCCAATACGCGGAGTCAATATCCAGGCAAAGAGCGTTAAGTCGGCAGCGGCCGAAGACGCTGATGATGTAAACGAGCATCAGCAAATACATGAGAACCAGGGCGCCTGGGTAGGCGGTGACCGGCGCAAAGTAGCGCCAGCACAATCCGATAACGATCGCACAGACGCTGATCGCGGTGCGCACAGGCCGATCCGAACAGAAATTCGACACGCCGCCCGTGATCGGCAGCCACACCCAGCCCCAATAAACGAAGTTGTAATCGATTTGGCGCGGTGCATTTGCGTCCGGCACGAGAGAGACGCTGACGGCGAGGATAATGATGATCTCGGCCAGGTTGGCGGCGAACGAAAGCACGCCGAACTTGCGTTCCCGGCCGGCCACATTGGCTTCGGCCAAGGCCAGGAACGCAATGCAGAAATAGAAGAGAAACCACACCGCCGTCGCCGCCCAGAGCAAATCCGGCTTGGAATAGCCGTGGCGCGCAACGTTGTCGGCGAACTCGAACAGGGCTGCGCCTGCGAATGCCGGATACAATAGCTCATGATGAAGGACGAGCAGTTTGTCGCTCATAGGTGCCCCTGCCGCGGCGCCGAAGCTGAGTCTATTGCAACTTGGACGCTGACAGAAGGCGCGAAGCCCGCGCGACGGTCTCGTAGAGTGGGCAAAGCTAGAGCATGATCCGGAAAAGTGGACACCGGTTTTCCGAAAAGATCATGCTCCATCAAAATGCTAGGGCGTCGGGGCGATTCAACTTAAAGAAATGGCGTCCTATTCCTCCGGCGCTTGCTCGTACGTGCGATTACAAATGGCCGCACAGGCAGGCCAGGTTGACCATGCAGGCGGTCAAAAGCGCGACGATCAGGACCGTGTGCATCGCTGGCTCCGGGAATCGTGCGCCGAGCATGAGCGAGACTCAGGCTCGGCGTCCCGAAGTTTGTTTTTTCGCAGATTCATATCTCGTTTACGAACGGCGCGTGATTCTCGGAGAAATCGCACTCGCCACGGCCGGGACGAGCGCAGGCGTGACGAGGCCTCCTCACGCTGAGGAGCGAGCCGACGATAATCGGCGAGCCTCAAAGGGCCATGGCGCGAAAAGTTACGGGCCAATTCATCGTTCGCGGCGCGCCTTCGTGATAAGGTGCGTTGCGGCGCGCAAGGCGGCGCCACAATGCCGGGATTGCCCGAGTGCTCGGGCCGCGCATTCGCTGCTGGTGGAGAAGGGCAGTCGGGTGACCTACGAAACTGAAGGGGGCGAGGATGGGCGCGCGAGAGGTTAAGCGTCGGGCGGCGTTTTTCGCGGTTGTTTCGTTGGCCGGGATGATCGTGGCTTTCGCCATCGGCCAAGCCCGAGCGCAGGTTCAGCCTGGCCCGGAACGGGCTCCAGTTCATACTGTCCCGCGACCGCGGCCGACGTTCAATCCGCCAACGCCAAAACCGGTGCCGCAAACGCCGGTAGCGCCGGTTTTGCCGACTTCCCCCGGTGGCCCGTCGGGCTCCGGCCCGGCGTCAGGCTCGCAGGCTGTTGCGCCGCCGGCTCCCGTCAATCCTCAAAAGATGCACGCATCCGCGGCGGCAAAGCTGCATGCCCGCCGTCATGGGATGGTTCGCGAGCGCCCGAGCAAACGCCGCGTCCGATTCCACGGCGTGCGCGAGGTAGGCCCTTCTTACTATCCGGGCTTGGGCGAGCTTTATCCGCCCTATGTCAATCCCTGCCATTTCAAGTGGGTATTTAATGGAATTTACGGGGCGCGTCGGACCTACACTTGCTCTTGGTGAGTTTAGAATTCTTCGTTAAGGCGGACGCGCGGGGCGCTCGCGCGTCAGCGGCCGAGTCGATCAGTGGCCAGGTACTGCCGATCAACAACGACCGACAGCGGGCGTGATGGTTGATCGGCGCGAAGCGGCCGTCATGGCCGGACTTGTTCCGGCCATCTACGTCTTTTCGCCTCGCCGCGACTCAAGACGTGGATGCCCGGCACGAGGCCGGGCATGACGACTGCAATGACGATGCGGTAACAGCGCAGCGTGTCCAGGTGCAGCATCAACGATTCTCGGATTGGGCGCGTGGGCACGGCGCGGAGCGTGTCATCGGGCCGCGCCTCGCGCGGGCCCGTCGGCGCCTTCGCCCGCCCTGCGCTTGCTGCGGGGCCATGTGATGGGTTTCGCAGGGGCTCACGATATTCTACGCTTGCTGCGGCGCCTGTGCGGCCGGACGACGCGATCGTC